>CABQHM010000029.1 GCA_902464015.1 uncultured Coriobacteriales bacterium
CCCTCCTCCCCCATCCCCCGCATCCGCTCTTTTCTCCATGGTTGTTACGCGATGGTTACAAAATGCCTTTTCAGGTCTAGAATACCGCCGCCTGGTTTTCTCTCGCAACGCGCGGCCGGGCGGAAGGAAAGGTACACCGTGTCTGAACAGCAAGAATCAAAGGAAAGCCAGGTCCCAGTGGCCGCGGGCGGGCAAGGCGGGGCCGATGAGTCCCGCGATGTCGCCGCCATGGCGCCCGACGACGTCCCCGAGGCCCTAGCCGAAGAGCTCGAGGTCGAGCGAGAGGCGCAAGCAGAGGCCGACGAGCTCGCCTCGTCGTTTGTCGACGACGGCAACGAGGCCAACGTCCTCGAGACGCACGCCGTCCACACGCCCCAGCCTCGCCGCAAGCGCTGGAGGCTCCCCTTTTCGGAGAGCCCGCGCGGCCTCATCGGCCTCATCGTGGGCCCTCTGCTCGCCCTCATCGTGTGGATGACCCCCATCGCCGACCTCTCCACAAGCGCCCATGGCCTGCTTGCCATGATGTGCCTGGTGTGCACGTGGTGGATCTGCGAGCCCGTGCCCATCCCCGTCACCTCGCTGCTCGTACCGGTGCTCGCGGTGCTCACGGGCCTGTGCAGCGCAAGCGAGGCGTTCGCGCCCTTCTCCAACCCTATGATCTACCTCTTCCTGGGCGGATTCGTGCTGGCCAAGGCCATGATGCTGCACGGGCTGGACAAGCGTTTCGCCTACTGGCTGCTTTCGCGCAAGTGGGTGGGCTCGAGCCCCACGCGTATCTTCCTGGCCATCGGCGCCGCCACGGCCCTGTGCTCGGGTTGGGTGTCGAACACCGCCACGGCCGCCATGATGGTGCCGCTCTCGGTGGGCCTGCTCGACGCCATCCGCCAGATGTTCTCCCGCGCCGGCCGCGAAGTGGACATGAAGACGTACAAGTACGCCACGGGCCTCATGCTCATGACGGCATATGGGGCATCGATCGGCGGCGTCCTCACACCCATCGGCACCCCGCCCAACCTCATCATGATGGGCTTCCTCGGCACCATGGCCGACGTGCACATCTCGTTCTTCCAGTGGATGACCTGGGGCGTTATTGCGATGATCGTGTACTTCGTCATCACGGCCGTGTTACTCCAGCGCATGTTCCCCGCCGACGTGAAGGAGATCAGCGGCGCGCAGGAGTTCATCGCCGAGCACCGCAGGCAGATGGGCGACTGGACGCTGGGACAGATTTGCACGCTGTGCGTGTTCCTGCTTGCCGTGGTCCTGTGGGTTATGCCCGGCATCCTGGGCGTCGCCTTCGGCACCGACAGCGACATCCTCGCCGCATACAACAAGATTCTGCCTGAGTCGATCGTGGCGCTTCTTGCCGCCATCCTGCTGTTCTTCCTGCCCGCACGCACCCGCCACGAGAGCGTCGAAGGCGTCGACGAGCAGCACGGCCGCGTTATCTCCTGGAAAGAAGCCGTGGACGGCATCGAGTGGGGCACGCTTTTACTTTTCGGCGGCGGCCTGTCCATGGGCTCGATGATGTACTCCACCGGCCTTTCGGCCTGGATCGGCGACTGCATCGTGCATGCCCTGGGCGGCTCCCCCTCGCAGGTCGTTCTCATCGGCACATTCTGCGTGCTGGCCCTCGTCCTGTCGGAGATTTCCTCGCACACGGCCGCCACGAACATGGTGGGCCCGCTCGCCATCACCACCGCCGTCGCCGCGGGATTCGACCCGGTACCCGTGGCCGTGGGCGTGGCGCTTTCCGCCTCGCTGGGCTTCATGCTTCCCGTGTCCACCCCGCCCAATGCCATCGTGTACGCCAGCGGATACACGCCCATCACCACGATGATTCGCGCCGGTGCCATCATCGACGTCATCGGTATCTTCCTCGTGACCATCCCGCTCGTGATCTTCGTCGTGAGCGCAGTGGTGTAAGAGGCGCGCTGAGCACTGCCCGTTGACGGTCCTCAAACACAGAGGCCCCGCCTGCAGCCTGGTACGCACCAGCCGCAGGCGGGGCCTCTTCTCTATCGCAGGGCACCAGCACATGTCAGCACAAACCGGCACGGCACAGCAAAAGGCCTGTCTGCAAGCTTGTTCAACTTGCAGACAGGCCTTGTCGTTCAAGCACTTGGCGAAGCGGTCTTCGTTGCCTTAGATCCTCGTGGTCATATCGAGGGCGGCGACGCCGGTCTGGCCGGTGGAGATACGCAGGGCGTCGCTCACGTCGGAGACGAAGATCTTGCCATCGCCGGCGGCACCGGTGTGCAGCGCCTTCTGGGCAGCCGCGACCACGATGCCGGGGTCGACCTCGGAGACCACCACGTCGACCTGGAGCTTGGGGAGCAGGTTGACGTTGGTCTGGACGCCGCGGTAGGAGCCAGTCTTGCCCTTCTCGATGCCGCAACCCATGACGTTGGAGACGGTCATACCGGTGACGCCAACCTTGGCCAGGGTGTCCTTCAGCTTCACGAACTCGGACTGGTTGCAGATGATGGAGACGCGGGTCATGTAGCCAGCATGCTTGACCTCGGCAGGCTTGATGCCGGAGACGTCGACGCTCTCGCCGGAAGCGGAGGCCATGGCAGGAACGACGGGTAGGAAGTCGGCGTAAGCGCTGGGCAGGCCATGCTCGCAGACGTCGAGGCCCTCGACTTCCTCAGCCTCGGTAACGCGCAGGCCCATGGTCTTCTTGACGATAACAAAGGTGATACCAGCGGTGACGACGGTCCAAGCAAGGATGGCCACAACGCCGAGGAGCTGGATGCCGAGCAGGTTCAGGCCACCGCCGTAGAAGAGGCCAGCCAGATCGGAGTTGCCGGCGGTACCGGTACCGAAAAAGCCGATGAGCACGGTGCCGAGGCAACCGCAGATACCATGGACGCCGGAGGCACCGACAGGGTCGTCGATGTGGAGCTTCTTGTCGATGAACTCGCAGCCAAGCACAACAGCAAAACCGCAGACCAGGCCGATGACGATGGAGCCGATGGCGTCGACGTCGGCGCAGCCAGCGGTAATGCCTACCAGGCCCGCCAGGGCGGCGTTGAGCGTATAGGTCACGTCGGGCTTGCCGTTCTTGACCCAGGTGAGGATCATAGCGGCGAGAACGGCGCACACGCAGGAAAGCGTAGTGGTCGTGAAGATCTGGGCGATCTGGGCGACGGAGCCACCGGCAGCGCCGTTGAAGCCGTACCAGCCGAACCACAGGATGAAGACGCCCAGGGCACCCAGCGTGATGCTGTGGCCGGGAATGGCGTTGGAGCGGCCGTTCTGGTCATACTTGCCAAGGCGCGGGCCGAGGAAGGCAGCGCCGAGCAGGGCGATGGTGCCGCCGACCATGTGGATGACGCCAGAGCCAGCCCAATCGATGAAGCCGAGGTCGGCCAGCCAGCCGCCGCCCCACACCCAGTGGGTCTCGATGGGGTAGATGAGCGCGCAGATGACGATGGTCACCACGAGGTAGGAGCTGAACTTGGTACGCTCGGCCATGGCACCCGACACGATGGTCGTGGCCGTGGCACAGAACACGAGCTGGAAGAAGAAGTTGCTCCAATCGAAGCTCGTGAAGTTACCACCGAGCCAACCAAAGTCGAGCTCGCCGATGAAGAAGTTACCGGCGCCCGAAAGCAGGCCGTACCCAACGAGCAGGAACACAACCGCACCGATCGAAAAATCGAGCGTGTTCTTCATCACGATGTTGCCCGCGTTCTTCGCCCTGGTGAAACCAGCTTCGACCATGGCGAAACCCGCCTGCATGAAGAACACCAGCAAGGCACCTACGATGAACCACAAGCCAAATACGTCCTCCATGTCAGCCTCCTCACAATCCTTCTGTTCTGCCCCATCCGATGAGTGGCGCGGGAGCCGGGGCTTGCTCTCCATACCGTATGGAAAGCACCTTAAGCTGGGATTGTTTCAAGATTGAGGCATATCGCGATGCTTACACGCCGGTAACGAACGCGTGCGAGAAGCGAAACATGCGAGACACAAAGGAAGCTTGCGGGAGGGTGCGGCGCAAGCAAAACGGCGGCCGGTGCTTGCGCGACCGACCGCCGTTCTCATTGCCTATGTGCCAGCCGGAGCCGGCAGTGTGGATGCCTTAGAGGGCAGCCAGGGTCTCGCCGGTGAAGTAGCCGGTGGCGGCGCAGGCCGTGACCGAAGCCTGGCCGGGGAGCGCGATGGCGCCGCAGGCGTACAGGCCGGGGATGCCGTTGCCGTCGTTGTCGATGACGAGGTTGTCGGCGTTGCAGATCACGCCGCCAGAGGTCTTGTAGCGCATGACGTTGAGCTTGAGGGCGTGGTACGGGGGCTCGAGGGAGTTAAGCCACTCGGTCTTGCCGAAGGCGGCGTCCTCGCCGGCCTCGACGTAGCCGTCGTACTCGGCGAAGGTAGCCACGAGGTTGTCGACCGGCACGTCCATGGCGACGGCGAGGTCCTCGATGGTGTCGGCGGTGCGGTACACGTCCTCATGGATGTTAACGTTGTTCTTGACGGAGGTGCCCACGCAACGGTTGTCGAAGGCGCGCTGGTCGAAGATGACCCACCACTCGCGGTAGCCGCAGTCCAGGCATGCCTGAGCGGCGTCGTGGGACTGGCCCTCCTGGATGAAGCGCTTGCCGTTGGGCAGGACGAGCACCATGGGCGTCCAGTAGCCCCAGGTGGTGGCGTTGGGCAGGTCACCCATCAGGTTGCAGTAGTGGTTGGCGATGGAGGAGTCCATGCCGATCTGCTGGGCGCCGGCGGCCCAAGCCATGGTGTGGCCCTCGCCCATGCTGCCGCCGTTGACGAGAACGCCGTAGTGAGCCCACTCGGGCAGGTAGGCGTTCATCATCTCGCCGTTGTCGATGAAGCAGCCGGTGGCCAGAACGACAGCGTTGGCCTTGATGTCGACGTTGGCACCGTTCTCGTCATGGAAGCGGCAGCCGATGACAGCGCCGTCAGGGGCGTCCTTGATGAGGGAGACAGCACGGAGGTTGTACTTGAACTCGGCGCCGAGCTCCTCGAGCTTGGACTGGATGGGCGAAAGAACGTGCTGGTAGCCAGAGGCGATACCTTCGCCGGGCAGCACGACGGCGGGACCGAACTTGGGCAGCTCTTCCATGGTGCAGGGCTCGAGGAAGTCGCAGCCGAAGTTCTCGGCAGCGCAGTCGAAGAACTTGGTGGTAGCGAAGTACTTGCCCTCGGCGTACTGGGGCCACCAGTCGAAATCGAACGTGGCGGTCTGCTTCTCCTTGGCCTTCTCCCAAGCCTGCTCGATGGTGGTCTGCGAGCCGTGCTCGAGCTGGTTCTTCGTGCCGGTGGCGAACATGAACCAGCAGGACGTGGCGGAGTCGCCACCGAAGGAACCCTTCTTCTCGGCGAAGATGATCTTCTTGCCGGCGAGAGCGGGCTCCATGCCAGCGGCCAGGCCAGCGACGCCGGTACCGATGATCAGGATGTCGGTCTCCTCGGAGAACGCGATGTCGGAAGAACCGACCAGATAGCCGGCCTCGTCAGCCATAGCAGCGCCGGCACCAACCGTAGCGCCAGCAACCAGGCAAGCGGCGCCACCGAACTTGACGAGATCCCTGCGAGTAACCTGCATAAGAACATCCCCTTTCGTCTTACACCTTACGGTTGCGCACCGCGTGCCCGACACGGCGCGATTCCCGCGCTCCCCTTGTGCGCGTCGGCATCGCGGTGCAAAACGTGGCGGCCCGCCCCCTGGCAGTGCCCCACACGTTGATTTCAGTGTACACGAATGCGCGCGTAAGACGCTACCCCCAAAATCGGGCAGATGAGGGGGTGCGGCGACATATGTGCTGGTAGGTGGGACGAGAGGATTGGGGGCGAGCTATCTAATCAAAAACGAGGCGCCTTGCATCAAAAAAGGTCGAGACGCCGCCCGCCCAATAGGAGGACAACGTCTCGACTTAACGAGGCCTATATGATTTGTTACGGGACGCTTCTCTACGCGACTGCGGCAGCAGCCTTCTGGCCGGCGTTGATACCCATGACTACGATATCGCACACTGCATTGCCACCGAGGCGGTTGTCGCCATGGATGCCGCCGGTAACTTCGCCTGCTGCAAACAGACCGGGAACCTTCTCGCCCTTGATAGTCAGCGCCTGAGAGTCACCGTCCACATAGACGCCGCCCATGCAGTGGTGAATGCCCGGGGCACACGGGATAGCGTAGAAGGGCGCAGTCTCGAGCGGCGCAACGAGACCGGTTGTACGACCAAACGGATCGGACTCCCCACCGTCAGCCACGGCGGCGTTATAGGTGTCAAGCGTGGCCTGGACAGCGGCGGCATCGACACCGATGGTCGCACAGAGGCCCTCGAGAGTCTCGCCCGAGATGCTCATCTCACGGTCAGCATACTTGGCACATACCTTGTTGGCATCAAACAGCGTCTGATCGTAAAGGACCCACACCTTGCCGTCAGGCTGCTTAAGCTCGGCATTGGAAACCACGTCGCGCGTGCCCATCTCGTTGGTAAAACGCTCGCCATTCGCGTTGATGAGAATGCCGCCACCGCCACGCACAGCCTCGCCGATAAGGGCGCCGTTCTCCTGGTATACCGTTGGGTGAATCTGAATCTGGTCCATCTGAACAAGGTTGGCGCCTGCGGCTTGGGCCATAACCATGCCATCACCCTGGACACCTGGAGCATTCGTCGTGGTGAAGTCAGCCAGATCAGGACGGTACATTTTAATCATGTCGAAGTTGGAGCCAAAGCCACCCGTTGCCAGCACCACGGCACCGGCGGCATACGTGAACTCGTTACCGTCCTTGTCCTCGACGACAACGCCCGTCACAGCGCCATCCGTCAGCACAAGCTGCTTGGCAGCCGTCTCATAGACAAGCTCCACGCCCGCCTCGCCGCATGCTGCCTCGAGGGCAGGAACCAAGCTGGCGCCCACGGCGGTCTTGTCGGCCGGACGATGGCAGCGAGCCACAGAAGCGCCGCCCATGGAGGTGACATCAGACAGCTCGAGACCGTGCGCGGCCACCCAATCAATGCCGGCCGCAGATCCCTCGCACATCTGGGTCACAAGCGCCACGTTGTTCTTGTTGTGCCCGCCGGCAACGGTGTCGGAAATGAACAGGTCCACAGAGTCTTCGATGCCCGCATCCTTCTGGTATTTGGTGAAGGCAGCGTTCATGCCCGAGGAAGAATAGCTCGTGTTACCACCACAGATGGCCATCTTTTCGAAAACGATAACGCTCTCGGCACCAGCCTCTTTAGCGGCAATAGCGGAGCACATGCCCGCGCCACCCGCACCGAGGACGATAACGTCATACTTACCTGCAACAGGTGTCTCGTCAGCCAGAGCAACAGAAGCACCTGCGCCAAGGGTAGCTGCCGCGGCAAGGCCCGCAGCAGCGGAGACAAACTGACGACGATTCAAAGAAACAGTCATTCCTAATCTCCTATATCTAATGTGTTCAAAGTCAGAAGCCAGCTAAGCGAGTCCAGCACAGCGAACAAACCACACCGGCTGGACCCACAATCTGGGGCGGGTGCATCGCCCCATAAAACAATCTTTAGGCGATCTTGGCGCGAAGCTTCTCAACAACCTTCTCGGCGAACTTCACAACAGCGAGCCATTCCTCGCCCTCAGGAATCTCAAGCGCCACGAACATGGAGCTACCGTCACCCGTGCCGTCCGAACCAGTGAACTCGGCATCGAAATCGTAGTCGGCACCAGCAAGATTCTTGGAGTTGGCAATGGTTTCCTTCTCGAGGCGCGTGGCAGCCAACTCATAGTCGCCAGCAATACAGTGCGTGAAGATGTTGCTCACGTTCTTGATCATGCCCTCAACTGTCGTGGCATCCACAACGCCAGTCTTCCCAAGGTTGCGAATTGCAGTGTTGAGGTTGGACCAGCAGATGTCGTACACCATAGCGTCGGTGTCCATGAGGTTGGCGACAGCCTGCGTCCACATATACATCTCGTCGTGGAACTTCTTCTCGCCCCAGTACTTGATACCAGTAGCTTCCTGGGTGTTGGTGCCCGTCCAGGAACCAGCCTCACCAATGACGGCCTTGCCGAGCTTGTGCGTGGAAGCCTGAACGGCACGCACGAGACCCTTAAGCTTGCCAGAATTGCCCGGGCGGCCGTCAATCTTAATGTCAGCACGCTCCAGCCCAGAATCGATAGCGGCCTGGATGAGCATGTCGGCAGCCCAGTCGTTGTCGTCAGTCTTACAGAAAGAGAGGTTAGGCAGGCCGTTGGGCACCATGTCGCCCGTTTCGGGATCCCATTTGCCACCCATAGAACCGAGGTGCTCAAGACCCACGGTAACACTCACCTTATCGACGACCTCAGGGAAAATCTGATAGGGGTCATTCGCGAAGTTTCCAGTCTCAAAACCCTCAATAAAGTGACGCGTATCAACGCAAGCCACAAGTGTCTTGTTGCGCTTCTCCTGGGGGATCTGGCTGAAATAGTGGAAGATGGCCAGCGTGCCTAGAGCGCCGTTGTCCTGCACAAGGTTCATGGCATCGGAGTGCGAGTTAATAGTGACGTACTCATCCTCGTCGGTGCCGTAGTTTTTACCAGGCAGGAAATACAGGAAGTTCCAGTTATCGCACACCTTGAATGTGGCCTCAAGGTACATGGTGGCCTCTTTGCCAGCAAGAGCTGCCTCCTCCACCTTGGGGGCAGTGGCATTGTCGACAACCAGCACAGGTGCAGGGTTGCGAACCCTCTGACGGTCGATGAGCGTAAACACCTGACTCCACGGCAACAGGGACAGGATGATGACGCCCACGGCGCCTCCCTTGATGGCGGCGTCGTTCATGTCGCCCCACTGGCCAAAATCCCAACGACCAATCCAGTCGCAGTTGTCCTCAGGCTGGCAAATCTCGAGAAGACCAACCTCCATCTGGGGATCAGAACGGTAGTTGGTGTCCGTAATGACGTAGGTCTTCATGAAGCTCTCGTCATACGGAGGCTCCGGGAACTGCTTGGGCTTCATGACGACGATCTTGTCTTTGAAAGCGCCATCCTCGGGCTCGCCGTCGGCCATATCCCACACGACCATCTCGGCAGTCACGCCGGCCGGATCCATGTCCGCACCGCACAGCTGCACGTGAGTAGCGACAGGGATATCCTCGCCATCAATCTTGATCCACTGCATTTCCTCGTGACGCTCGGGATAGTCCTCGCACAGGTAGGAATCAAAATCAAAATGATGCTCGAGAATGTCGACGCAACCATACTCGGTAAGCTTGTTCTTAATGAAGTTAAGGTACTCGTCGTAATGGGTGTAGCCCGGATAGAGAGCATAGCAACCGTCCTTGAACTCATGCCATTCACGGCCGAGTTCAGACGGCATGACAAGAGAGGGGTCGATTTTACCATCGGCGGTTGTCGAACCCCTCACCAAGTCCACGGGGCCCCCATTAGCCTCCTCAGCCTGCGCAACGGCAGAAACACTCATGGCGCCAGCCAGCCCCGCAACGGCCATGCCGGCCCCCGCAACACCCATGAACCCGCGACGCGTCATTTCGTTACCCATGTGTGCACCCCTTTACAGAGATAGTTTTGGACCCGCCCACCGCATGGTCGGCCAAGCCCCTGCATGACGTCAGAAAACATGAGTACAACTCGTATGTCATGCCATCTGACGCTGAACCACATCATGAGCACTGAAGACAAAAATGGCTCCACTCCAACTGTGTGAGCGCGTTTTGCGCTTGTCGCAAAAGGGGTGAACTACTAAAATACCTGGTAGAAAGTTGTCAAGTGGGGTGCACAAATTAGAAGGGTGCAGTATCGTTTTCTTGTTAATCAAGCGGGACGCCAAGGAGCCATGCAGTGTAAGCCACCGTAAAGCGCACGGACGTCCCCCAGAAGAAGAGGGGTGGTTTGTGAACCTGCACAGCAAAGATACCCGTGTCCGGGTGCTTCTGCTTCTTGGTCTTTCTTTCTATTGGCCAATGCTGACCGGCTGCAAGCTTGCAATTAAGGCATACGCCCTTACCGATTATGACGCCACCGTCTATGTACTGGTGTACTTTGCGGTCATAGCAATTCTCGGCATTGCCATCCGTCTTGTTTTCAAGAACCTCGACCGCTGGGTTATCAAACACCCCCGCGAAGTCCTTGCGCTGGGCGCGGCGGCCTCTCTCGCCCTGATTCCGGGCGCATTTGCTCCTGCCACTCCCACATTGGGCGTTTTATTGGTTGCTCCCTCGCTTTTTCTATGCTCCTTCGTTTTCTGCCTGTGCACAATCGGCTGGGGCGCCGTCGTACTTTCTCCCATCTACGCCTCTTGCCGCAAGATGTTCCTCGTGGATATCGCCGTGACGTTTGCCCTCGGTTACGCTGCACCGAATGTGCTGCTCGACCACGCGCCCATGTTTGGCTCCACGTCTATACCCGAGGCTTTACGCGCCCTCGCCCCATTCCTCACGTGCCTATGCCTGGCGCTTGTTTTACGCGACAACGCACCCGCCAATAACTCCGCATCAGAAACTCACGAGTCGCTTCACCATATGGCGGCCGCGCCCCTTCTTGCCATCGCCGCATTTGTTCTCGCCTGCAGTACCATTATCGGCATTTTTAGTAGAACGGCGGAAGCAAACTCACTCTATCAAACATATGAGCAGCGACACGTGTACCTGCTCGTCTTTTCCGTATTATTCATCGCATGCATGTGCATCGCCACACGACATCCCCAGCTGCGCGTAATGATTTGGGGAATTATGCTTCTGCTTGTCCTCACCGGAATGTTTCTCCCTATCGTTTACGGCGAGTCACTTCTCGCGTCAGGCATAGACATTCTTATTGTTGGTCGACTACTTATTTGGCTGTTGTACTGGGCGCTGCTTGTTGAAGTCGCCAAGCGCGAACATCGAAGCATCGCAGAGCTTATGGGCGAGTTCTTCCTTGCCATGCGCGGCATTTCCTGCATCCTGACCGATTCGCTGCACTACGTTCTGCCCACTGATCTGGTTTCCGCCATAGGATCGAGCCCTTTTATGGTATGTGCCGAACTGGCATTGCTTGGATGTGCCCTTGGAGTCATTGGCCTCACCGCAAGCTCTGTAACCGCACACGAGGGAATCGCCGATATTGCAAGCCCCACCACTGATACAGATGCACGCCGTAACGAAGTATGTGGCGAGTTGGCGCGTGCATACCACCTCACAGAGCGCGAGGCGGTGATTCTCGAGTACTTGTCCATGGGGTACACGATGCAGCGCATTGCTGAATTGCAGTATATTTCCCAGAACACCGTGCGCTCGCACACAAAGGGCCTGTACCGCAAGCTTGGCTGTCACTCAAAACAAGAAGTCATCGAGATGGTTAGCGGGAAGATGAAGTCGCAAGCCTAGCGTTGTAACAAGTTTTCGGCAATCCCAACCTCGAAACACTCGGCATATGCGCATGTGTCAGAGTCATTCTGCGCACAGCTATACTACCTGCTAGACCCTCTTTTTTGCACGGCCCTTGAGATGAGCGGCCAGCCAGGCGAAAGCGGCACCGAGAAGACACATGACGGCACCGGCAAAACCGACGTAGGCAAGGCCGGGGCCAGCGACCACGACGCCACCCACAAAAGAGCCGGCCGCGATGCCGATGTTGAACGACATGGGCTGCACCGACGCGGCCATAGTGAGCGCGCGGGGGTAGTCGCGCTGGGCGATGTTGAGGAAGTGCATCTGGCCGGGCGAATTCACCACATACATGCCGACGCCGAGAAGCAAGACATTGATGAGCCCGGGCACGAGACTGCCCGTGGTGAAGAAAAGCAGGGAGAGAAGAACCGCCTGGATGAGGCACGAGCCGGCGAGGCCCACGACGCCAAAGCGCTGCGCCACCCAGCCAGAGAGCAGGTTGGACAGAACGCAGGCAAATCCGTAAGCCATGAGGACCGTGCTCGCCATCTCGGGCGACAGCCCCATGACGTCCTGCAGCACTGGGGTCACATACGTATAGAAGACGTAGGTGCCGCCCGCGCCGAACACGAAGATGAGCATGCCCGCAAGCACGCGGCCGTCGGCCACGAGAGCCAGCTGGTCGCGCGGGGTCGAGGGCTCGTCGGTTGCACCGGAGCGCGGCATGCACGCGACAAGGGCTACGCTCACGGCAAACGCAAGCGCAGCGATGACGCCGAACGTGAAGTTCCAGCCGAAGACCCCGCTGATGAGCTTGCCCGCCGGCACACCGAGCACGCTGGCAACGGAGAAGCCCGTGTAGATAAGCGAGACGACGGGCGCCACGCGCTTCTCGGGCACAAGCTCAGGCACGAAGGTGAGCGAGGTTGCCAGCAGGGCACCAGATACGGCAGCCGTGAGCATGCGGCCGACCACGAGCACCCCATAGGCGGGCGCAAGCATGGTCATCAGGTTTCCCAGATTGAAAACAAGCAGGTAGACACACATGAGCTGGAAGCGTCGGAACCGACCGGTGAACACGGCGAGCAACGGGGTGCACACCGCGTAAGCAACCGCGAAATAGCCCACCAGGTTACCCACAAGCGAAAGCTCGACACCCAGGGACGAGGCGATGTCGGGCTCGATGCCGATGATGGTGAACTCCGTGCACCCCAGCGCAAACGACAGTGCGAGCAGCACAAGCACCGCCAGGCGAGAGCGGCCCGACCCGTGGGTGTCGGCCGCGCCCGCAGCTCCCACCTGCTGAACGTCCTGCGTGGCCGAATTCTCGCCGACCATCTTGCCGCGCTCTTCCAAACCCACCGCACGCCTCCCGCGTCTTGCAAACCAATGCGGCGGCAAAGCCTAGCACTACCGTGGGCAGGCAATTGCACGCATGCGGCGGACTCGCAGGGGCTTCACAGCAAGCAGGGAAAACGCCCCGTAAGGGGTGGTAAGGATGCGAGACGCAAGACGCAAATCAAACACCATCACGGGTCTTGTTCCGCAAGTCGCAAGCATTTCAAAGCATTTTGCCCCTTACTGCAATCAGCATTCGCTCGCAATAGATTGCGCCCCAATAGGATGTCAGCAGAAATTTGGAGCAACGGGAGACATCGTTGAGCGGAGGAACTAAGCTGGCACCGTCACACTGTATGCGCAAGGAGGCGGGCAATCATGATGTACAGCTATCTCAAGCTCCCAGACGATACGCGCATCGCATACTCGAATGTCCTGGAAGACAATACGATTTTGGTTGGCGTTGAGCGCCCAGTTGACGGAGGCTTTGACTCAGGGTGTTGCCGATTGCCGGCATACACGTGGACCGATGTAGAAGGCTTCTCCCAAGAGGAACTTACCGAACTCACTGAGCTCATCGAGCGGAACTCACCTCTCATTTACCGCCTAGCTGGCGAGGTTTCGAAAACTTATGCCTAGGGTTCTCGAGTTCGGCAAATACATCATCTTTTTCTGGATAGGCGAAGACGGCGAACCGGTGCACGTTCACGTGTCTGTCAAGCGTCCAATGGACAACTCGACCAAAATATGGCTCACGCGCAATGGCGGCTGCCTATTGGCGCACAACAAAGGCTAGATTCCACCCAAGGATTTGCGCGACATCATGGACGTCGTCACTTTTAACCACAAGCTCATCTGCGACGAATGGCGCAAGCGTTTCCAGGGCGACATATCGTTATACGAGTAGCCGGGAATTGGAAGCGGCCCCCGCATGCACCCACATAACGCACGGCTCGAATGACCCGCCAGCTTGCAGTCCCGGGCCCAAAAGTCCCTCCCGCCTGGATGCAGGCGGGAGGGACTTCGCGTTAGGCTAAGTTGGCAATACCGGCAAGGCTGATTGGCCCGGCCAACAGGCCGTCGCATCAAACAACCAGGCAGACAGTGCTCTTTACGCGATACCCAGGCAGTTGCGTGCGGAGATGCGGCCGAAGGCCAGGCACTCGCCCAGGTTGCCGCCGCCGTTGTACATGTTGCACCAGATGGAGCCGAACTCGCCGGCGCTGTAGAGGCCCGGGATGGGTTCGCCGTCGAGGTCGAGGATCTCGCCCTTGGGGCTGCGGCGAGGACCGCCGTCAGTGTTGAGCATGGTGGCGGAGCAGTGCAACGCGTAGAACGGCGGGTTCTCGATGGTCTTCATCGTGTTGGCGGGACGATGGAAGTACACGTCCTCGCCGTTGACGCAACACTCGTTCCACTGCTCAACAGTCCTCACGAGCTCGTCGGCGGGCATACCGGCCTGTTCGGCAAGCTCCTCGAGCGTGTCAGCCTGGAAGCCATAGCCGCCCTCGGCGATGGGGTCACAGCCGAAGGTGGGGAAGCCGTCGCCCATGCCGGCCGCGTAGCCGTCGGCGTCGCAGATGAACCAGGTATCCTTGGGCATGGGCAGGTGCGGCCACTCGCCGCCGAACTGCATGTGGCCGTGACGGGAGCCCACGTGCGTGGTCAGGTCGCCCTCCTCCATGGCGTCCCAGTCCACCACGACATCCATGTCGTAGTCCATGTAGAAGCGACGGCCGTTGACGGCAACGGTGATGCCCTGGCCCTTGGGGGTGCGCATGGCGGTGTGGTCGCCCTCGATGAGAGACAGCGACGTCCAGAAGCCGGCGCAGCTGTTCATGTGCCACATGTCGGCGCCCACCTTGGCGCAAGCGATGATGCCGTCACCGTCGTTGGTGTGCGCGGCAACGGGGCGCGCGGTGGCACCGGAGAGGTAGTCGGCGCGCATCTGCTCGTTGTTCTCAAAGCCGCCGCAGCACATGACAACGCCCTTGTTGGCCTTGGCATAGATAGTGGCGCCCTCAAACTCGTAGGTCAGGCCGATGATCTGCTTGGTGGCCGGATCCTGCACCAAGGCGGTCATGGGAGCCTCGTGCTTGAAGGTCACAACATCCTCATGCAGCATCATCTCGTCGTAAATGACCTGTTGGACATGGTTGTACGTCCAGTCGCTGCCGTCCTCCTTCTTCCCCCTGTGCATAAAGTTGAACCTGCCAAGGCTGAAAGCGTGGGGCAGCTCGCCGTACTCGGGATAGCAGGAAGAACCCGTGCCGGGCTCGAAGTGCTCGGTGACGTTGGCCTCCTCCTCAAGCCACGTGGACAAGCTGCGGGCCCAGTCGAGGTTCTCGCCGATGCCCTCGGCATAGGCGGCCAGCACCTCGTCGGGAGTATTATTCATGTCGCCGCGGAGCTCCTTGAGGTACTCAGTGAAGCCCTCGACGTCCTTGGTCCACAGCACCATGCCGGCGGAAAACTGCGTGTTGCCACCGCCGAGCTCAGCCGCGGACTTCTCGAGCAGCAGGCAGGTGGCACCGTCGCCCTCGAGCGCTACGGTCGTAGCAGTGGCGATACCGGCGAGACCAGCGCCGACGACGATGACGTCATACTCCTCGTCCCAGGTGATCTGGTCCACCGACGCGGCCTGGTCATTGCCCTCAGCAAGGGCGCGAGCGGGCATCTGGGCGGCCATGCCTACCGTAGCGATGCCACCGAGCGTGAGGCCAGTGGTCTTGAGGAAGCTGCGACGTGACTGGTTAAGCGTGTTCATGGAGCGGACTCCTTCTCTGTACGGAGCGCCACCGTGTGTGGCGCCATGCCGGCGAACGAGATGAACCATGCCACGCCCGCACTTGTCGGCCATCCGACAGAATGCGTCGAATTCAGGAGCCGCAATGCGGTACATTTTGTACGTTGACGCTTATGAGCTGGGCAAACGTTTGTTTTATAAGTAAGATTGCGAACTGGCAAAGCCGTCGAGCTCAGCAAAGCCGAGCGACATTGGGCATCAAAGGAGGAAGCGTGGCTACAGGCCCGACACAGCACTCCGCTACCGGAGACGCACAGAACCGCGGCGCTGGGCGAGATGCCGTCCGCGCGGGACGCGCATTCGTGGCGAACAATGGCCTGTGGTTCCTCGGTCTGTGCTGCGGCAACATCTGGATTGGATGGATGAACGGCACACACGCACTGGAGCCAACCAGTTCATGGCATGCCTTGGCCTCCGCAACGATGATTTGCACCCTCGTGGCCGCCGCCTGTTGGGGATGGCGTCACCCCAGCCGCATCCGGGCGTCCTATCTACCCGACTGGCCCATCGCTGCCTTGATGGCTCTCTTTACTTTGCCTGCCGCAGGAATGCTGATTGCCCCCGAAGCGGTCCCCGCAGCAGCAGCGGTATCGACGGTGATGACCGAAATAGGCATGGCCTGGCTGTTTGTGCGTTGGGGAGTCTTCCTCAGCAGACTCAGCCTGCATGAGACCGTGGGCTGCGTATTCGGTGCACACGTGGTGGGCTGCGCGGTCAAGCTGCTCCTCTACTATGTGCCGGCCCAGATGATTGCCATTCCTGTGGCTGCTTTGCCCCTCGTCTCCATTGCCGCCCTACATCAGGCAAGCTCCCGGGCGCCCGGCTTGAGCGGGATTCTGCCCAACATGGCAGAGCCTGGCACCCGCAAGAAGGACACCGCCGCAGACAATACGGGCTTCTTCCCTGTTGGCGAAGCATGGTGCACGGGACCGCAAGGTTCGTGGGGACCATTGTGGAAAGTTGCCACCTTTATCGCGGTCTGGCGTTTCATCTTCTGCCTGACACGGGTGAGCGGCATCTCGATTTCACTCTCCACCGCGTGCTGCCTGGCCGAAATAGCGGTGGCGTTGCTCATTCTATATATGTTGCTCGTACGCAGCGGATCGTTCACGTTCCAACAAGTCTGGTCAATATTCCTGGTACTGCTAGGAGTGGCCCTGCTTTTTACGGCCAGGGAGGACCTGACCGGCCTGGGCGCCTCGGTCATGGCGGCGGCAGGAAGTCTGCTCGTCATGTTTATCTGGCTTGTCTTTGCCGACATCTCGCATCACAGCACGCTGCACCCATTTTTCGTGTTCGGCGTGGCGCGCATCGCATACGAGGCGCCGTCTTTCATTGCCTCCGTCGTGCCCGGCCTTGGAGACATGCAGGCGAGCGGCATGTTCTTCAACTGCGCGGCTCTCTTTTGCCTGCTCGCCTTCTCGGTGCTGTTCTTTGACTTGCGCGACCCCACGCTGGCCCTTGTGTTCTCCGACTTTCAAAAGCATGAGGGGGATGCCTCGCCCGACGCCCTTCAAAACGCTTGCGACAAGGCCGCCTCGACGTTTGGCCTCACCGCACGCGAGGCAGAAGTTTTGCTGCTCCTGTGCCAGGGACGCACCCGCGCCTACATTGCCGAAACGCTCTATCTCTCAGAAAACACCGTGCGCGGCCACACACAGCACATCTACACTAAGCTCGACGTGCACACCAAAACCGAGCTGCAGCGTAAGCTGGGGGTGTAGAAGGAATGCGATTTGGCCGTGCTTTCGGATGGGCATGGCCCACAACGGTTCAACTGCAGTGGAAATGCAGAGCTACACATGCCCTGGCAAAGAAAAGCATCCAGCTCGTACACTGGGGAGCTTGGGTCTGGCAACCCAATATGCGAGTGGAAATCCCTTCTGACAACCAGACGTGCTAAATGGACCAGAATGGGACTCGAAAAAGGCGCAGAATGGTCCGTTGTGCACGACTGGGGTAGCGAACGTGCATTCTGGACCATTTTGCGTGCAACCAACACTCGAAATCAGCACCTACTACCCCAAACCGACTTGCCCCGAACGCTCATAGAGAACGTCCGGGGCATGCGGTGTCGATTAGCCGTCGCCACTCTTCGCGACCGCGCTCAATAACGCCTCCGGTTGTTTACGCTTCGTAGCTCACCGTGTCGCCATCGACAACACCCTCGAGGCTGACCAGGTCGTAGTTGTACACGATCGGAATCTCGTGAGTCGCAGCAATCTCGGCACCCTTCGACTCCGTAACCTTCACGACCATTTTCATGGCGTCGATACTCTTGCCCGTCAGCTTTTCAATCTCCGCGAAGAAGGCATCGAAGCGCGCATCGCCCTTCTCGCACGTGCAGGGGCTCTCATCAGCAGTGATATTGAGATCCTGGGCAACGGAAAGCTGGTTGACGACCGTCTTGATCACGGTGTTGGGGTTCGTGACAGCGGGCACGGGCAGCTCGCCCTCGGCGGAGACGACAACCTCGTGGGCAAGGTTCGCGGCCGTGCGGGCGCTGTTCAGGCCATGGCAGCTCATGGAACCGTTGATGTCCAGGCCGTATACGAAGTTATACAGCATGCCACCGTCGGCACCGATAGCGAACAGGTTCTCGAAGGCCTTGTCACGACCGGGGAGCTTTACGCGGAAGTTGCGGTCCGTCTTTACACCGCCGGAGTAGAGGCCCTCGAGAGCGCCGCGGATAAGTCCGCAATAGAACGGCGGCGTGACGACAGGCATAAGGTACTGCGGGTCCTTGCCGTAGTCGAGGTCCTTACCGCACTCAACGCTGGCGTTGTACTGCTCGACCTGGGCCAGAAACAGCTCCTTGTCGACCCCCATGATGTCGGCGAGCTCGTCGAGCGTGTCGGCCTTGTAGCAGTCGTCGCCCTCGGCAATCATCTCGTCCCAAAGCTGCGCGGCCTCCTCGTCGCCATCCAGCATGTAGTTCAGGATGTCGGCGTCCATGACGCTCCAGCACGTGCCGCCGGCCAGGCGCACGGGAACGTTCTGAAGCTCGAAATTGTGGGTGTAAGTAGAAACCGCCTCATCGCTGAAGCGCTCGCCGTGGATGTCAACCCACAGGCACGGGCCGCCCCAGCACAGCTTGTCCCAAATAGGTCCCCAAGCGCCAGCCGAGCCGATGATGTTGGTGCAGCCGAAGGCCGGGGCACCATGGTCAATACCGCCCGCCTCGATGATCATGTTCACGCCATCGCCGTAGTGGCCTGCCGTACCGATGACGCGAATGTCGGAAAGGTTGATGCCCAAGCGTGCCCAATGTTCCTCGTCCTCGCCGAAACCGCCCGTGCCAACAATGACGCTGCGAGCATTAATCTTGACGACATCGCCGAAACCATCCGTGGCATACGCGCCGGCAACATGACCCTCGGCGTCCTTAATCAGAGCGCGAACGCGGGTGGAGAGACGCACGTTGACACCGTACTCGTAAAGCTTCGCCTTCATGGCCGGGAAAAAGCCCTGGCCAGCAGCGCCGTTGGCATAAGGGTAATCGAAGCTGAACTCAGCGCGGTAATGACCTTCCTTGTACATAGCCAGGTAGGCCTCGTCAATCTCATCAACGGGAGTGTATTGAACGCCGTTGTCGATAAGCCACTGAACGTTCTCCGCGGCATGGCCAACCATGTCGCGAATGAACATCTGGTTCACCGTGTAAGCCTGTTCCTTGGCCTCGAACGCCACCATCTCACCGAGTGTCGTGCTGTCCGAGTTGGGATGCAGACCATAGGCGTTCGTGCACTCGATGCCCAGACCATTGCCTCCGAGGAATGACTGACCCTCGCACAAGATAACCGAATCGCCGTTTTCGCCGGCCTGCACGGCAGCATTGGTGCCAGAGAAGCCGCCACCTACGACGAGAACGTCGCACGAAAGCTCCTCGGTAACCTGGCCCTCCCAGTCATAGTCAGCATGCGTGCGCTTGTCGGCCGCGATTTCGGAAACAGAGGCGTCATCAGCCAGCGCAGTGCCCGTAACGGGAATCGAAACCGTAAGGGCGATACCTGCAGCACCTGCGGACTTGACAAAGTTTCTCCTGCTAAATGCACCCATGCTCATGACGTATCCCTTCCATGCGTTGGATTTATCTCGCACCGCCCCTTTGCGGCGCTGGCCCAAGCATGGCGCAAACAGCATGGAGGCAGCTCATCATCTGTGGGCGATTGGAGGAAGAATCACCCGAAGGTGATGACAAGAAAACGCCTTATTAGGCCCGTCATCCGCCCCTAGCATGCAGAATCGCAATGATCGAACACGTCGAGCAACTCCTGACGATTATGAACGTCCAACTTGGCATAGATATGGCGCACATGCGTCTTGACCGTATTGGACGAAACCATGAGCTTCTCAGAGATATAGGGCACACTGCGCCCAGCGACGAGCAAGTCAAGGACTTCCTCTTCACGCTCAGTCAGAAAATACCGTGCCGCAAGAAGGCGCACATCCTGAGATAAGACGCGGGCTTCATCAGGCAGCACTGCAGCAGTGACAAGAACCTCACCAGGGTGAAGTTCATTGCATTCGCGGGAGTGGACCTCGCTGGTATTCCCTTCGGCAAGCTCTTCCTTATCAACAACGGCAACATGCAGATCGCGCAGAAACCCCGCGCGTAAATTGAGTACCGTAAAGGCGCACACGATCAGCGCTGCGCCCAGACATCCCAGCAGAGGAGATGCACTTGTTCCAGCCGGTATTACCGCCCCGCAGGCAGTTCCCAAGAAATTGCCAAACTGATCGAGCGCATAAGCGGCACAGACGTATTTTTGAAGCGGCCAAAGCCCCCCATTCATACGGTGCACAATAACAAGAATTGCCCAAATAAGCAGGTCGAAAAGGGCATAGCCCGCATACAAGAGTATGTAACCGCCCACAAACAGCGGCGATGAACTTCCTGAAGCAAAGCACAATGCGAAAAGCCCCAGCGCCATGACCGCAACAGCACTCACCAAAAACTCGAACGGCTGGCGCGCACGAAAGATATAAGAGTACAAAACCCATGCAGCTATAGCAGCGCGGATAAAAAGGGAGCTGTAGCTGGCAATCGTATCCGAAGCCGTCGTTTGCTGCGCAAACTGCACCTGGGAGTTGACGAGGCCAAAGGCAAACGTGATGAGTAGCAGAAGCACGATAAGACCCGCCACCTGCCGCACCGACGATTTCCCGCATTGCCGTCCCCGACGAGGGGCGGTCTCCTCACAGACGACCCTTATCTGACGGACATTGTTACCGCGCTCAAGATATACCTTGTAACTCAGGGCAGAAAGGAGCGGGAGCAAGCAGCACAACACAACCGCCGCCACTGGCTGCAAAAACATCCCAAGCAGCACAAACACAATGTTAAAAGGCAAGCATGCCGCAAGGTGAACGAGTGCATTCGTCTTGCCCTGACACACGGCAATACAGCCAACGAGCGCAATCCCCGCCCCCTGGAACAAGCCCGACAGAATGGCACCGAGCCAAACGAGAGGAGCCTGACCCCACAAGGCACCCAAGAACAGGACGAGCGTGCCGAGAGATCCACATAAAAGCGATGCGAAGAAGAACGAACGCGGACTGAGGATGCCCTCTCGCGCACGGCGGCTCATGGCAAGACCCGCCAGCGCCAGTACCCCCACAAAAAGGGAAAGCGTCAGCGGCAACGGCCCCGCCTGCACACCGGCAGATGTAAAGAGCAGGGGACTGAACGGAACAAGGTCCATCCACGACCAGAAGAACGTGGAAATCATCAGCGCTGACGGCGAAAGGTTTCCAACAAACCGGTCCAAAAACGCCCGCATAAACAAGTCCCCCTATACCATCCGGACACCCCCGCCCGGTACATCTTAAAGACATCCTGCGGGCAGTATAGGACACGACTCGAAGGCGTTGCAAAAGGGGCCTGGGAAAATGAGAAAACGGAAATCAGCAAGAACATCTCCAGTCCCTTATTGACACCATATGTGACACCATTTATTCTCTCTGGAAAAGGAGACGCCTATGACCAAGTGGGATAAACTACTCGCAAAAATACTCACGCTATCGAAAGACCTCCGCTTTGATGAACTTCGGAAAGTCTTGGAGAGCTACGGGTACGAGATGCATGCACCGCGAGGTGGAAGCAGCCATTACACATTTCGAAAGCCTGGCTGCCAACCCATCACAATACCCAAGCACGAGCCCATCAAAAAGATTTACGTGGAAATGGTGCGCCAAATCGTCGAAAGCGAGATCAGCAATAATGAAAACGCTTGATGAATATATGCACATGAACTACCGGATGGAAATCATCGAGGACAAGGACGAGGGCGGGTTCGTCGCCTCTTTCCCCGACCTGCCCGGCTGCATCACATGCGGCGACACCATCGACGTCGCAGTTGCCAACGCGTTGGATGCCAAGAGGGCATGGCTGGAGGCCGCAATCGAAGACGGCGTCGAAATACACGAGCCCGACAGTCTTGAGGAGTACTCAGGCCAGTTCAAGCTACGGATACCGCGCAGCCTTCACCGCTCCCTGGCCGAGCGCTCAAAGCGGGAAGGCATTAGCATGAACCAGTATTGTGTCTACCTGCTCTCCCGCAATGACGCCCTGTACAATAAGCAGGCTTCCTGACAGATACGAAGGCCCCGCAGAAGGCCAGTTGGTAGCCGATGTCGACTGGTGTCACTTCAGCTACAGGGACTACGAGGTCATATGCCGCCCAGCCGAGAAGAGCAATTGGTTCGTGCCCGTCCCAGAGGTCTGGGTTTAACGGCGCGACAAGCTTGAGGGCGGCTTGGGAGTGCTTAATCTGGCGATGCAACCAACTCAAGCCGCCCTGAGGCCTGAACCTGGCAACGGGCCGACCTGGATTAGTCTTGGAAGCGTGAGCCTAGCCGTACGATCCGATTCTTTCCGCTTTGGGCGCGCTTGATTTGGCGGCACGGACCCCCTGGAACGGCTTCCTTTCCCTGCTGTTACGACGAATCGTGCTAAATGGACCAGAACGGGGTCAAAAAGAGGCGCAAAATGGTCCGTGGTGCACGATTGGCTGACGAACGTGCATTCTGGACCATTTTTGCACGTCCCTACATCCCGCCCCACTGCGCCGACAGCGCGAAACGCCCTGAAAGAGTGCCCGCATGTCCGAACAGCCCGACCAGATGCCGCAAGCCACCGAATCCGCCAATACGAAAGCCAGGCGCACGCAAGTAAGGCCCACCGAGACCGAGGTCACCGACACCGCCTGCGAGAAAGCCGGGCTCCGCTGGCGTCGTCCTTCCTTCCCCATCGTGTGCGCGGCCATGGCGGCCGAATCGGTGGCGGCCAACGTGGTCCACCCGGTGGAGCCGGCGTTCTACATCTCGCTCGCGCTGCCCGACTGGATCTTCGGCGTGGCGTTCGCCTCAATGGCACTGGGGCTCTTTCTCTTCGCGCCGTTCTGGGGGCTGGTCTCCGACCGCATCGGCCGCGTGCGCACGCTCGCGCTTACCGCGGTGCTTTATGGCCTCGCCCAGCTGGCCTTTCTCGTGAGCACTACCGTGCCCAGCATCATCGTGGCTCGCTTCGCGGCGGGCGCCACATGCGCGGGCTTCGGCGTGGCGGCCATGGCCTACGTGGCCGACATATCCGACGGACACACGTGCGGGCGAAACATGACGCTGCTTGCCGCGGTGCAGAGCGCCGCGACCGCCATGGGCTACCTGGTAGGCGGCGTCGTGGGACAGAACGACCCGGGCCACTCGTTCATCTTGCAGTTCTTCATCCTGCTCCTGGTTGCCGGAATGGCACTTCTCCTGCTGGCCGAAGGAGGCACCTTCGAGCGAGCGCAAGAACCTCTCACGCTCGGCCGCGCCAACCCACTGGCGGCGCTTGCCGGCACGCGCGAGCTGCTCTCCCCTTGGATGTGCGCCTTCCTCGCCTCCACGGTGCTGGCCTGCGTGGCATCGTCGGCCTTCGACAATTCGTTCAACTATTACCTGCGCGACCAGTTCAGCTTCCCCACCACCTACAACGGCTACATTTACGCGGCCGTGGGCGTGCTCGGCCTCTTGGCAAACCTCACCGTGGGCCTGCGCCTGCAGCGAGCCCGCGACGGCGAGCGAGCCCTGGGCGGCGTTCTGGCATGCGCGGCGGCCCTGCTCGCCTCCACCGTGTTTGCAGCAAACATGCCGGTTTACCTGGGTCTTAATATCGCGTTCTATATCTTCAACACGCTGTATGTCCCCATGATGCAAGCCCTTTCCATCCAAGGAGACACGGGCGGACACGGCAAGGTGGCGGGTCTATTCCAGTCGGCCAAGTCGGCCGGCATGGTGGCCGGATCGCTCGCGGCGGGCTTCGTGTACGAGGTGTCCCCGCAGCTCCCCTTCGTCATGGCGGCAGTGTCGTTCGCCCTGGCCGCAGGTGCCATCGCAGCCGCCCGCAAGATTGCGCTCGCGCGCGGTAGGCGCGGGTAGAGGCGCTCTGGCATACGGCAATGAACCGCCTCCCATTTCTTGGACACGAGAAAATGGGAGGCGGTTTTGTCTATGGACCTCAAGCTCAGGCACGATGTCGATGCCAGGAGGTGGTCGGGTGTTTCGCGCACAGCCTCGAACCGATAGGCGCTCATGTGCGAGGATAGCCTTGGGTCTATCCCTCACATGCCCATCACCAAACCCGGCAACACAGAGTGGAGCTGCCCCCTTTGCCGTGGTATCGTTGCCTCGGATGTATGGGACTTGAACAGATAGGAACAGCCGGCATGGAACCCACTTGGGGCAAGACGCTCGTCATAGCGAACCCTGCGGCGCAGAGCGGACGCGGGCGCGAAGGGGCCATCGAGGTCGAGCGGACCCTGAAGGCGGGCGAGGCTCCTGTCGCGAGTTGGGAGATGCGCCTCACCACGCGCCGCGACGAGGCGGCCGAGATTGCGGCGCAGGCCAGCGAGTATGACACCGTGCTTGCGCTGGGCGGCGACGGCGTCATCCACGAGGCGGTCAATGGGCTCATGCGGCTGAGCGAGTCGGCGCGGCCCCGCCTGGGGGTCCTGCCCCTGGGTTCGGGCAACGACTTCGCACGCACGTTGGGCGTGGCATCCCGCAACAAACCGGCCGGTGCCTTGCGCGAACTTGCACGCTGCGGTGCCGAATACACGTTCGACCTGGGTTTTGTAAGCAGCGATGCTGAGCCGACAGGCACCTGGTTTATGCAGACACTTTCCTTCGGCCTGGACGCCGCCATCGCACTGGGCTCCATGGAGACGCGCAAGGGCAGCGGCGCGCACGGCACTCGCCTCTTCGGGGCGCTGGGTCTCGATGTGTTCGCCCACAACCGCGACCCGTTCCCGTACACGGCGACGCTGTGGGAGCGGGAAGACTCCCAGCCTGTCGAGCTCACAGGCGAAGAGGTGGTCTTCGCGGTGCAGGTGGGCCCCACCTACGGCGGCGGCTTCCGCATCTGCCCCCAGGCGTCACCTACCGACGGCCTGCTCGACCTGTGCCGCTCGTTGTGCGTCCCGAGTGTCCCGCGCACCCTCGCGCTCTTCGCACGCGCACGCCTGGGCCTGCACGCAGGGTCACCCGTGCTGGAATTCCGCACGGTCTCGCGCATGACGCTCGCCTTCACGCAGCAGGAACCACCGTGCCAGGCAGACGGCGAGGCCTTACATGGGATACGTTACGAAATCAAGAGCGTACCGAAAGCCCTACGCGTTATCACGGGAAGGGCCTGGCGGCGCTAGAAAACCGACGAGCAGTGAGCTGTGCGGCACTTCACCGTTGCAGCACCGCAGGCAAAAAACGCGTTCTATGAGGCCAATTGGACATAATCATCGCTTCCCCAGGGCGCAAGACTCGGCACCTATTGTGGCTGTCCTCCCCGATACTTAGCCATCTTTGATTTCGTATCGTTTTAAGCAGGGGAAATGCACTCCTTGTCGCACTTACTCGCCCTCGCGGACGAGCTCTTGATAACCGGTGCCCCACTCCACCATCGAGTCAATGATAGGCATGAGGCTGCGGCCCACGCCGGAAAGGGCGTACTCCGTACGGATGGGCGTCTCGGGAATCACCGTGCGCGTGATAAGGCCAGCGGCTTCCATCTCCTTGAGGTTTGACGAAAGGACTTTTTGGCTGATGCCGGGAATCGCGCGCTGGAGGGCGTTGAAACCAAACGGGGCCTCTTGCAGCTGCTGGATGATGTATATCTTCCACTTATTGCCAAATAGCTGGAAGCATGTGGCAACCGGACAGGGCGGCAATTCCTCTTTCGTCAGCATGGCAGCCTCTCCCATCTCCTTGCACGGCAACGCCCCACTGGCGCAGCCTCATTCTCGACGCATCCATTATCGCAGGCACTGGCAAAAATGCACCTACTTACCTTTTTGTAACCGACTAATAGATTAGTGCCTTCTTTTGCATGGGCGCGCGATTTTAGAAGATGGTTTTGCGCGAAAACGCGCGCAAAAATCGACGCGGCCCCACCAGGCGCGTCCCGTTGAGAGGAACCATCATGTCCGAGAACCTCGAGAAGGTCGCTGCTTTCGCCGCATGCGGCACCACCGACCCCGCGCCCGCCTGCGGCACTGCTTGTGGCTCCGCTGACCCCAAGGCCACCCCCGCCTCTGCATGTGGTACGGCCTGCGGCAGCGCCGATCCCGCCCCTGCCTGCGGCACCGCTTGCGGCGCGGCCGACGCTCAGTAGTCTCTCGTCAACGAAAGGGCTCGTAATGGACGCACAAACTTGCTTGCAGAAGATGAAGCTGGCTGGCACGCTGGCCATGGCCACCGTTGATGCCGACGGATCCCCGCAGATTCGCTGCGTGAGCGCCGTCCATTACGAGCCCGACGCCGTGTATTTCTTCACTGCGCGCGGCAAGGAAATGACCCGGCAGCTCATGTCCGACGGCCGCATTCAGACCATGGTGCACACGCGCTTCAACGAGATGATTCGCATGAGCGGCGTAGCCAAGCCCGCAGCCGACGCCGAGCAGGATATGTGGATCGGCACAATCTTTGCCGAGCAACCCTACCTCGCAAACGTCTACCCCGGCGACACGCGCAACATCGGCATCGTCTTCAAGGTGCAAGACATCGTGCTCGACTACTTCAACCTGGGAGTGCACCCCATTGAGCGAGCGGTTTTCTCACTCAGCGGCAACGCGGAGCTTGCGCGTGCAAAGGGCTACCGCATCAACGCGGAAACCTGCGTCGGCTGCGGGGCATGCCTGGCGCATTGCCCGCAAAAATGCATCGTCGCAGGCGGCGTCTACCGCATTGAGCCCGAGCACTGCCTGCACTGCGGCGCATGTGCGCAAGCATGCCCCGTCGGCGCCGTCGAGCGTCTTTAGCTAAGTAGGGCTGACATCTCCTGCCCATGCCTCATCCGGCATGACCCCCCGCCGGCACTCCGACCAGCACTTCTTTCCACCGTCTGCATCCAAGGGAGCAAACCGTGACCACCGCGACAAGCAACCACGCCCCAGCGTCCGCGTTCCAATGGCATATCACCGACGAGTGCGACCAGCGCTGCAAGCACTGCTACATCTTTGCCGAGGGCGAGTGCGCGGGCTTCAAGCGCATGCCGTGGGAGCAGATGGTCGAAGTCGTCGACCAGGCGGAGGCGCTGTGCAAGAACATCGGCCGCCAACCGTACTTCTACGTGACCGGCGGCGACCCCATCCTGCACCCCGACTTCTGGCGGCTGGCGGAACTGCTCCATGAGCGCGGGCTCATGTGGTGCGTCATGGGAAACCCGTTTCACCTCACCGACGAGGTCTGCATGCGCATGAAGGAGCTCGGGTGCCGCAAGTACCAGCTCTCGCTCGACGGCCTGGAAGCAACGCACGACTACTTCCGCAAGCCGGGCTCGTTCGCCCAAACTTTGCGCGCCATCAAATGCCTCCAGCATGCGGGCATCTGGGTCGCCGTCATGAACACGGTCTCCAGCCGGAACGCCCATGAGCTGCCGCAGCTCATCGACCTGGTAGCGAGCCTCAACGTGGACGTGTTCGCCTTTGGCCGCTACTGCCCCACCTCCGGCCAGGCGCGCGACGAGTTCCACATGGAGCCGCTCGAATACCGCGAGGTGCTGCTGGCGGCACAGGAGCGCATGGACTACCACCAGGCCCACGACTGCAAGACGTTCTTCCAGCTCAAAGACCATCTTTGGACCCTTCTGCGCTGGGAGCAGGGCCGTTTCAAGATTCCCGAGGGCGCCCAGCCCGGCATGATATACGACGGCTGTCACTGCGGCACAGGTCACATGACCGTGCTGCCCAGCGGCGACGTCTACGCATGCCGCCGCATGGAGAGCAAGGTGGGCAACGTGGCCGAGAGCACCCTTGAGGAGCTGTTCTTCTCGCCTGAAATGGAGGCGAGGCGCGAGTTCGGCAAGTTCAAGAAGTGCGCGAAGTGCGAGCTCTTCGGCTGGTGCCGCGGCTGCCCCGCCGTGACGTACGGCTATACGGGAGACATGTACGACGCCGACCCCCAGTGCTGGAAAGATGTTGAGTAGCGGGCAACTTTGAAAACGTAACACCACAGCACCCACATCTAGCTGCTCTTTTTCTTTTAATTTTCCTCACGCCACAGCTCCATGGCACATCAACTGCGCCGTGGACGCGGCAAACTGCTCAGGTAGGGATATCACCGATGAATCAAGCGGAGCGACGCGAGTTTCTCATAAGGGCGCTTTTGGCCGAGCGGGAAGACGGCGACAGCATTGCCGTGCCCGCCGATGCCGACAGCCAGCGGAACCTGCTGCGCGCCCTCATGAACGTGCGGCCTCCCGGGCCATTGGCACCTGAAACGCTTGCCATACAAGACGCCTACCTGCAGGAACGCCTCGTTGAGCGCGGCGGTGCGGTAGACGCGGCAACGCTTGTCTTTCACGACCGCATTGCCCTGTGGCGCGGAGACATAACCCTGCTCGCATCCGACGCCATCGTGAACGCCGCCAACGACCAGATGCTCGGCTGCTTCGTGCCTGGTCACAGCTGCATCGACAACGCAATCCACACCTACGCCGGCATGCAACTGCGCCTTGCCTGCGCCGAGCTGATGCGCGCCCAGGGCCATGCCGAGCCAACAGGGCAGGTCAAAGTGACACCCGCATTCAACCTGCCCAGCCGCTACGTCTTTCATACCGTGGGCCCCGTCGTGGCGGGACACAACCCTGGGCCGCGCGAAGCGCTGCTGCTGCGCCGCTGCTACGAGAGCTGCCTTGCACAGGCAACCGAGCGCGGCCTGCACACACTTGCCTTCTGCTGCATCTCCACGGGCGTGTTCGGCTACCCGCCTGAGGCGGCTGCGCGCATCGCCGTCGACGTCGTTCGCCGTCACCTCGCTTGTAACGATTTCAAACTCAAGGTGGTATTCGATGTTTTTCTCCCGTCTGACCAGGCAATCTACGCAAAACTTCTCGACACAGGTCGATAGGCTGCGCGCCGCGCTCGCTATGGCGGACGCCGTGGTCGTCGGCGCAGGCGCGGGCCTTTCCACCGCCGCGGGCTACACGTATTCGGGCCCGCGCTTCTCTCGCCTCTTCGGCGATTTCGCCGCGCGCTACGGCTTTTCAGACATGTACTCCGGCGGGTTCTACCCCTACGATACCCTGGAGGAGCACTGGGCCTTCTGGAGCCGTTACGTCATGTGCAACCGCTACGATCCCATACCCGGACGCGTCTACCAGCAGCTTCTCGACCTCCTGCGCAATCGCGACTACTTTGTGCTCACCACCAACGTGGACCACTGCTTCCAGCGGGCGGGCTTCGACAAGCAGCGGCTCTTCTACACACAGGGCGATTACGGTCTCTTCCAATGCAGCCGCCCGTGCTGCCAAGAAACCTGGGACAACGAAGACGTCATCCGTGCCATGGTCGACCAGCAAAGCGACCTGCGGATTCCCAGCGAGCTCGTGCCGCGCTGCCCCCATTGCGGAGCCCCCGCGACGATGAACCTGCGCAGCGACGGCACCTTCGTGGAGGACGAGGGCTGGCACAAGGCGGCCGCACGGTACAGCGAGTTCCTTCGCCGCCACGAGGGCATGCGCACGCTTTACCTGGAGATCGGCGTGGGCGGCAACACGCCCGGCATCATCAAGTACCCCTTCTGGCAGATGACCGCCGCCAACCCGCGCGCCACCTACGCCTGCGTGAACCTCGGCGAGGCGTGCGCCCCACGTGAGCTGGAACGCCAGTCAATCCTCATCGATGCCAGCGCCGACGAGGTAATCGCACGGCTTTAGCACACATGCCGCTCGGAGACCCTGCGGCCGCCACGGACGGCTGCGCTGGCGCAGCGAATCTCTTCCATGGCCATGGCGCACCCGTCGGGGGTGGCGTCGTAGGCAACGGCGCAATCCCTGTCGATGCCAAGTCGGTCCGCCTCAGCCTCGACGTCGATATTGGCAGCGAGGAACAGAAACTCCCACCCGCGCTTCTTGGCGGCGCCAATCATGGACTTCACCTGGTGGTATGTGTAGCGGCAGCTTGAGTTCTCCATGCCGTCAGTCGTGATGCAGAACAGCGTGCGCGCCGGGCGGTACTCCTCAGGCAGGATCTTCTGCACGCGCTCGTGGTAGCGGATGGCCCCGCCCACGGCGTCGAGCAGGGCCGTGCAACCGCCGGGAACGTAGTCCTTCGGGCCGAGCGGCTGAACCTCGGCAATCGGCACGCGGTCGTGCACGACCCGCACGGAGCTGTCGAACATCACGGTCGAGACAATGGCATCGCCTTCAGCCTCGCGGTTCTGGGCAAGCAAGGCGTTGTACCCGCCGATGGTGTCGGCCTCCAGGCCCGACATCGACCCGCTCTTGTCGAGGATGAACACGAGCTCGGTCAGGTTCTCTTTCATGGTGGCCTCCTTGGTCTTGCAGGCGGCTCATCCACCTGCGCTGATACCAAGGTAGTCGCCATGCGGCCCCAGCAGGTAAACCGGCGGTTGACATTTTGGGCGCGAAACGCCCGTCCGCCATGGCACCGGGCATCAGGCGTACAGGTCCTCCGCGCACACGAACGCGACGTCGGGCCGGTCGGCAAAAGTATTCTAATCGTAATAATAATTATTACGATTAGAATTGCTAAAAAAGAACGGCAACGAGTCCGCGGCAAAACCAAATCGACCATTCGCCCCTGGCCAGAGCGCCGAAGTGAGTGGCGCTCTCTCTAACAAACGAGCCGGTCAAGGTCGGAGAGGCCTATGACTGAGGAGCGCCGAGGCACTCATCTACATCGACCCCAGAAGCGACTGGTCGAACGCGAAAAGCATGGCGTTGAGTTTGTAGATATCGTAACAATTTCTATTGATGAAATACATCACGATGACGTCGAACTTGTTCGACATGGAAAGCGCCAGACCCGCCCGCGAAAGCAGGTCTTGCGTTTGGTCTAAGTCGAGCTCGAGCGCCACGGCGAAAGCAACGGCGGTCTGCTTGGTGGGGCGGTAGCCATGGTCATGCCGAATCTTCGAGAACAGCTGGCGCGAGATGTTCGCACGCTTGTACACGTCGGCGTCGGCGAGGCCGCGCGCGTCGATGAGCTGTAGGAGCGTTTCGGAGAAGGAGGCGTCGAGGCTCTCGAGCAGCCCGGCAATCTCGTTCTCGCTCACCGCGCCTGCGGCGTGGGGCGCGTACAGCGCGTCCGGTACCGGCTCGGCCTCGCACACGGGCATGGAGCGCTGGAGGTCGAACATGGCCCGACGCGGCGCAGCTGCGGCGTACGCATCGTCGATGAGGGCTTCCACCTCATCGTATGCCTCAAGGCTCGCCGCAAACGCCGCACGGTCGAACACCACAAGGCAAACGTTCATCTCAACGCCATCGACCCGCGCCGCGTCGCTTGCGAGGAACGCACGCGTCTCCAAGCAGGCGACCTCGAACGCAGCAGCCGGCGGATACCCAAACAGGCCGGCCGAAAGGAGCGGCAACGCAACGCTTGTCGCGCCCAGGCTCGCTGACAGCCCCAGCGCGTTGCGATAGGCGCTGCGGAGAAGTGCCTCCTCGCCATGGCGACCGTCAACCCAGTGCGGGCCCACCGCATGGACGACCCAGCGGGCATCGAGCCCAAACGCCGGCGTGGAGACGGCGCGCCCCGTCGGGCAGGGGGCCACGGCTGCGCACGCGGCCGCAAGCTCCTCGGCACCCGCTGCCTTGAAGATGGCCCCGCACACGCCACCGCCGGCAAGCAACCTCTCGTTAGCCGCGTTCACGATGACGTCGGCCTTCATGCGGGCAATATCGTTGCGAACGATGGAAAACGGCATGGCGGAGACACCCTTCTTCCTCAACTTGCTGGTGCGGTGAGTATACCGCGCGAGGGCCAAGGAAGGTGATGTGGGCCACGACAAGCGTGCCCCACATCACCTCAAGCAGCCCACCCCTCTGGTGGTACAAGAGACCTCACGTGAAAATTTTCGATGTGGCAAGGCGACAGGAATAGGCTGGAGATGCCGACGAAAGACACAGTGTCGATGCCATAGCGGGCAAAAAAAGATTCAATATATAAGTATTTATATACACGACCACAGGAGGGGATTTTACTTCGCAGGACCCATGCCTAGAGCCACATGAGACCATGACAGACAACGCGGAAGACCGTAGAAGACAACTCTCGGGATGACCCTCGCTTGGACAGTTAAACGCCAATCAAACGTGCGCGTTCTATCCAACGGGGCCTCACAAAAGAAACTACCCAAGAGGGATTAGCAGCGAGAGGCATGGCCCCGCACAAACGCCTTTGCGCCCAGTCCTTCCGTTGGAAATCTCGCGCCGTAACCGTTGTAAGGCACTGCCCATAACGTGCCACAGAGGAACGGCCCAAGCCGTCGTTAGACACGAAGCAAAGCGGCGGCTCGGCAAAATGGGCGGGCCGACATAACGCGAGTCGGAATGCCGCGCGGTCGCAAATGACCCTCGCGGGCTAAAACCAAGCAGAACCAAAAAGGGGCGCCGGAGCCGCACCGCATGCGATTCCGGCGCCCCTCGGCGGGCGTTCGTTTTGACTCAGCGAAAAGGCCTACAGACCCAACTCCTCGGCCCAAGCCCTGAGGGCTTCCTCGCTTGCGTCGGCTTCAAAACGCTTCGAGCCAACCCACTCGGCGGCAGGCGCTAGGGGCTCCAGGACCTCTTGGCTCTTGCCCATGTCACTTTCCCCCGACGTGGCAAAGAGAGCGATTTTCTTGCCCGCAAGGTCCGCGCCCTCGACGAAAGTGTCGACGATCGTGGGCGCCACGTACCACCAAATCGGGAAGCCGATGAAGACCTCGCCGTAGCCCGACAGGTCGGGAAGCTCACCCGCGATGGCCGGACGCGAGGACGGATCCTTCATCTCGAGAGTGCTGCGCGAGGTCTCGTCGCGCCAGTCGAGATCCGCCTCGGTGTAAGGAACCGCGGGGGCAATCTCGTACACGTCGGCACCCACCGCATGCGCGAGGCGCTCCGCCATCGCCTTCGTAGTTCCGCCGTTTGCAGAGAAGTAAGCCACGAGCTTTTTGTCTGCCATGGAGACTCCTTCCATCCCGTACGCGCACCGGTAAGGCGCGCGATCTCATGACGCATCGTACCCTTTGGGGCTCAGCATGACGCAAGAAAGATCCGCCATCGGGAAAAGTGAGGTGCCAGATATATACGAACATTTGTTCTTAATCGGGCAGACATGGCTCTTGCCAAAAATGGGCGAATAGACAACTTTTGGCAAACGGCGATACGTAGCAGTCCACGGTGCGGCACGAAGGAAGAGTGTGAGCGATCACGAGAGAGGGATGTCTGAAGGAATCCAAAAAGGCGATTTTGGACAGAATGAGCCACGTTTGAGAGCCAATGCATGCCTCAAGGCACAGATCCACAGTGCAAAATAATCTTTACTTGAGACTTTAAGGTTAGAGTTTTGCCCAAAAATGGCTGCCGGTGGCGGCCGAAGTTGAATTCGCTCTTCCTTCTCCAGACACACTGCGATTGAAATTTGCCCGAGTCTCTCAATCGTTAACCAATCCATCCAAGGACGGATCGTTTTCATCAATTGATGTGAGCACACAGATGTCATCACATCAAGCATTTTCGACATGTACGTCAGCAGTGCATTAAAATACCAGGTAAATAGCCATGTAAAAGGCGTTTACGTCAATAACGTCCTGCTTTACGGCATCCTCACCTGTCTGATTTCCATCAGTGATTGCCGTAAAACAGCGGCAACCATCGCGTTGACGTCAAGAACGGAAACTCTTTACGGGTCATAATTCCTACATAAACAGTACACGTAAAAGCGTTTAGGGAAACGCGTTTTTGACGTGAGGTGTCGTAAGGCTTTCGCCAAAGCAAAGCAGCTTTGCGTTCATAAACGAAAACAGCCAGCTTGATCACGAGCACGGTGGCCTCATGAACAAACTGGCTGCTAGTACCTGCTATAATTCGTTGCGTCGTAGGTGTTACCAGCACCTGCGGCCTAGTCGCAAACTCCAACCAGCTGCGAGAACAACGCTATAGCACCTCTGCATGATAGCACACGCAAGTGTGCTGTTGTGTTTTGCTGTGCTCCACGTGTATTCGCAGCCTCGAGAGAGGCTGTTTTTGATGATTGAGGCTTTCGGTACAGAGGCATGGGAGGTGAGGTCAGCCGCCCTGTGTCTATCTCCAGTAGACCTTGAGGGTTTGGACAACGACCTCACTTCTTCCCATGGCTCGGGGTACCGCTACCTCAGTCTCAAGGCGCAGGCCCTTCTTGACGGGACGCGCTCCCCCAACCCCCATCCCCACTGCGGCCGCTGGGCCTTCGACATTGACGGCTTCGTCTTTGTCACCGCCATTCCCTATGACAGCGCTTCGCGCTCGCGCGGCGCCCGCGAAGCGCGTGAGATTCTTGATGCCACGCTTACGCGCGCGCTGGATCTCGCTCAGGCAAACGAGTGGGGCACTTCGAATCACACTCTTCTCGAGACTCGCAACGGCACGCGCCGCGATGCCACACAGGCGTCTGGTGTGGCGGCGAGGGTCTCCGATCCCACCGTTGTCTCCAACACGCGCGAGGCCCTCTCGGCTCGCTCCCGCCGCACCGTGACGGCCGCTGGGATTTGCTCCCAGAGCAAGATCGACGCATCCTCGCGACGCGACGCGGCACCCACGGCAACGGGTCGCACGGCTGCCGGAAGCTCCGATCGCTCCCCCATCGCCGGCAACCACCAACCCGATACGCGCGCTCTCGATGCGGCCCTCGACGCCGCGCATTACACGCGCCTCCCCCAGTGGACGCTCTCGGGTGAGCTTGCCCTCACCGTCTCAGAGCGCATCCTTCTCGCCGACGCTCTGGACGTCATGGGATCGGGTTCCTCCCTTTCTTACAAAGCCGATCGCGCCCGCATCTACGCGCGCACCGGCCTCAAGGCATCCACCGCCACGGCGGCCCTCAGGGGCCTCTGCGCAAAGCGTCTTCTGCTGCCTGTCACCGGGGCCCGCGGCCGTTTCACGGTGGCCTGGCCCGAGCTTGCCGCATTCGCTAGACAGAGCAAGGAGGGCACTCGCGCAACGGGCTCGGCGCTCACTGAGGCTGACGTGAGGCGCCGTCTCAGCGACACCAACCGAAGCTTGGCGCTGCCCGTGTGGGCGGTGCAGCTGTGCGGTGCAACCGAGGCCGCGCTCGTCTTGGCCAAGGCTTGGGCCGTCGGTCACGGCGGTGGCGACGGGTGCCTCTGGGCAGCCGGCACAACGCTCTCCACGTGGCTCCCCGGCAACGAAAGGTCTCTCAGGAGGGCCCGCGCGAGCCTGGCCCAGGATGGCTTGGCGCAAGCAACGGCGCAGTATAGTTATAGCCGTTTATACAATTACGGAATTGCCCGCAACAAGACAGTCGAGATCTGCGTGACCGCCCTCATGATTGCCCGTGCCCTTGTTGTGCGTGGCATCGACTTCGGGGCCGACCTCACCGCCATCGCGGCTTCCTTCTTCAACGGCGATGTCTCCGTGCGACTCGACGCAGCCACCTGGGATGCGCAGCGCGCCTCCTGGACGTACGCACGTCGCGTGCGTCGAGCACTCGCCATGCTCGCCCTTCAGGGCTCCCCTGCCGCCCTGTGCGCCCGCACCATGGTGGACGCCGGTACAACATCACGTGAGACCGCGCCATGGCGCACAAGCCTCCTCAAGGCGCTCCCTCCGGCCGCATAGGATAAGACGCCCCCCAACAAACCAAGACACACTCCTGAGCCGGCAACCCCGGTGTCGGTGGCGCATGCGTCGCAACCCCCTCTCACACACCGTCCAGTCCGCGTGGCAGCCAAGGGCTCGCCCCCGAGCGGGCGATCGCTCATGAGCCAACCACCAAAACAAGCAAACGACTGCGAGAGAAGAAAAGAGCGCGGACCCCAGAGCCAAATACATACCGCTTGGCGTGACAGATACATACCGCACGTTCAAACACCGCACGCAAATAGAGACCGCAATTCTCCTTAAGGTCTATCACTCCCCTATCTACATTCCTTAAAAGAAAAAGCTTTTGAAAACGAAACAGGAACAACAGGATGCTGGCTTGGAGGGTTGCACGAAGGGAGATGAATCATTGAAGAGCAAGGGCGACTAAAGTCAGCTAGTGCTTGGATCATGACATACGCAACCGCTGACGCAATATGGTCCCAGTAAGGGGTCGTGTGAGTCAGGAAGCCTCTCAGCGTTTCTCTGCGAGTCCCTGGGTAGCGCAGACAAGCAACACGCTCAATCAGGCTAGCCACATCAATCGTTGTTTTCATTCTGAACAGCCCCCATGGCCTCCCCAAGGCTGGAGGCGGAAGACTTCCGTGTAATTGAGCCTTGCGTTCTCTATCTGCCTAGACGCAACGCTTCTCGTCGCGGGCTCCATGGGATGATCCCTCGTTTGAGAGAACCTGTGAACGAGACTCACAGACGCGGCCTGCTGTGGCTGCAGTTAGTTACAAGGTGCCAGACGAATGGATGTTGGCAGTCTGGCCGTAGATGCTATCGCACGGGTGAACAGGGTTAGAAGCATGGCTGAGAACGGCGCGCAAAGAAGGCCGTCTTCCGGTTTGGAATGACGGCCTTCTGAGCAATCTCGTGCATATATATGCGTATATGTATGACTATGCGCGGAACTGAGAGCAAGGAGCTCCTTACTACTCCCCTGCCTCATCCTTTTTGGCGGGCATACCCAAGAGCCTGCGCCAAAAAGGAACCTTGGGAGCGTTGAGTGCCTCTGTGGTGCGCTTGACGAGCTCGTCATAGCGGGCACGCTCTGCCTCGACCTTGTCGTCGAGCTTTTCGACGCGCTCCCCCAGTTCCCGCACCTGGTCGGTAAGCAGCTCGATCTTCTCGTCCTTGGCCTTGAGGAGCATTTCGTTCTTCTCGGCCTCTGCCTTCAGAACGCGGTCCATGAGCTGCTGCACGGTGTCTTGGATTGACTCTTTTTCCTGCTCAGAGGGCAATTTTGCACGCACGACACGCTTTTTGGGGACCTGCGAGACGGGGTTGTCCTCCCCTGTTTCGCCCTCTGCGGCTGGCGTAACCTGCTTTACGAGGCCTTTTTTGGTGAGCTTGTCGGCGACTGCCTGCGTGAGCCAGTCGTCCATGATGGTTGTGCGGTTCTCTACGGTGCGATGGGACTTGTCCGGATCGAGTTCGTCGGCCACTTTGATAACCGTTGGCTTCGAGACGCCCGTGGTTTTGACGATATCGCTGTAGGTGGCCTGCACGGGATGGTCCTTTCGAAGTTTGGAACTCTTCCTTACGTAAAGCTAACGTCAATTGACGTGATTTTACAACTATATAAAGCAGATGCAAGGCATATACCAGCATCTTTTCGAAACGGAGGGGTTTTCCTTAACGTGATTTTACGTATAAAAACGTAAGTTTTCGTAAATTACGTCAATTCCATTAATTCACGTTAACTAACGTAAAGGACCATAAAGCACTTTCAAGAAACTTAGTTTACGTTAAATTGTCGTTTTCGTCAATATACGTTTATTTACGTTAAGCAGTTTACGCATATACGAAAAGGAGCCGGAACCTCTTGAAGATTCCGCCAGGGGTCATTTACGCAATTTTCCGTCAAATGACGTTAAAATTTACGTTAACGTCAGTTTTCGTTAAGTAACGTCAATATGCGTAAGCTAACGTAAAGTAGCGTTAAGTTATAAAAGCAGCAGGTAAGTAGGCATATTTTAAACTAGTGAGGCTGTAAGTAAGGGAGCAAGCAAGTAAGTTTAAGTCTGATGTCGTCAAACACGTAAACTGTTTACGACAATTGACAAAGGCTTTCGGGCCCGTGGCAAGCCCTTGAGAAGTGCCTGCCGAGCAGTCGTTCAGTAAAAAGGAACGTAAAGCCATACGTAAACAAACGTAAAGAGGCTACGGCACGGTTCGAAACATTGCCAGACGAGCCGCATCATGGTCGCGGGGGGGCAAAGGGCGCGGGCGCCACTGCGACGGCCGCAAGAGAATGAGAGGGCAGAGTTAGGGTCTCGTGCAGGGGAGTGCCTGCTGGGCCTGACAGGGACAGGCCGGCTTGCATGGTAAGCGGAATCCAGCTGTTGAGCTGTCGCCGTGATAGACGGATAGGGGTCCTGGCGCGGGCACCATCAGTTGGTATGGCACCCGATGGGGCAAAGGGCACCCGTGCGTCAAACTCAGGCGGCCTCAGTGCGGCAGCAAGCGATAGGGGAGAGGGGGACGTTCTCTTCCTGAGGCCCCCGTTCGCCTTCATGCGTGGATGCCTCGTTGGCTAGATCCTGGGGAAATCCCTCTCCCCAGAGCTTCTTACTCGGTCTCGTGGTCGAGCAGTGCCAGGACGTCTTCCCTCGAGAGAGACGTGGAACCCACGCCCTCGCCGCCCAGCACGCTTTCGGCCAGGTCGTGCTTACGTTCTTGCATCTGCAGGATGCGCTCCTCGATTGTGTCTTGGCAGATGAGCTTGAACACGCTCACGGCCTGTGTCTGCCCGATACGGTGCGCGCGGTCGGTTGCCTGGTTCTGGGCTGACACGTTCCACCAGGGGTCATAGTGGATGACGACGTCTGCCGCGGTGAGGTTGAGACCCACGCCGCCTGCTTTCAGTGAGATGAGGAAGACTGGCACATCGCCTGTCTGGAACGTGTCCACCAGCCTTGCGCGCTCCTCCTTGCTCGTGGCTCCCGTGAGTGTGAGCGAGGCGATCTTGGCTGCCACCAAGCGTTCCTCGATGAGTGCGAGCATGCTTGTGAACTGCGAGAACAGTAGAACCTTGTGCCCGGCATCCACGGCGTTGTGCAGAAGCTCCATACAGGTGTCGAGTTTGGCCGAGCCTCCCGCGTACTCATCGTAGAAAAGGCGAGGGTCGCAGCAAATCTGGCGCAGCTTCGTGAGCTCGGCGAGAATCTTGAGCTTGTTCTCCTTAAACTCCTTGGGCGTGTTCTCGTGCTGCAGCTGCAACGCCAGCCTGTCTTGGTTGGCCTTGTACAGCTTGTCCTGTTCGCCAGCCATGCGCGCATACACGACACTTTCGTTTTTCTCTGGCAGATCTGCCAGCACGTCGGCCTTGAGTCTGCGCAGGATAAACGGGGCGACCATGCACTGCAGCCGGTGTGCCGAGTCGCCCTCGCGGGCTTCCACCGGCCCGGCGAAGCGCTTGGAGAACGAATCCATGCTGCCCAGGATGCCTGGCATGAGGAAGTCGAAGATGCTCCACAGCTCGATGAGGCGGTTCTCGATGGGCGTGCCCGTGAGCGCCAGGCGAGTGTCGGCCTGCAGGCATTTCACCGCTTTGGCCACCTGGGTGCCGGGGTTCTTGATGTAATGGGCTTCGTCGAGCACCGCGCGCGCGAAGCGAATGCCTGCATATGACTCGATGTCGCGCTTGAGCAGGTCGTAGGACGTCACGAGCACGTCATGGGAGGTCGCGGCGCCAATCGCTGCGATCCGTGCCACCTTGGTACCGACCACGGCTGCGGCATCGAGCTGCGGGGCGAAGCGGGTGAGCTCCGCCATCCAGTTGTACACGAGCGATGCGGGACACACCACAAGAGAGGGGCGGGCGCTGCCCGCTTCTTTACGAGCGAGGATGTGGGTGATGACCTGCAGGGTCTTTCCCAAACCCATGTCGTCGGCCAGGATGCCGCCGAAACCGAAGCGCTCCAGCGTCTCGAGCCAGCGAAAACCTTCTTCCTGGTAGGGGCGCAAAATCCCGCTCAGCGAGGCCGGTACGTCGAAATCCGCGTCTCCATACGTGTCGAAGTCGCGCACGACTTTGCGAAATGCCGCATTGCGCTCCAGACGCACCCCGGAGGCCTTTTTGAGCAGCGCGTCTACAAACAGCGTGCGGTTCGAGGGCAGGCCCACGCCGTCGCCCGCCATCTGCACCGCGTCGATGCCCAGGCTCTCGGCGAGGGCGTTCACCTCGCGCAGGCTGTCGCCCAGCTTGACGATGTCGCCGCTGGACAGGCGCACAAACTTCTGCTTGCGCTTGTACGAGTCGAGGAAGAGCATCAGGTCGCGGGGCGACATGCCGCTCGCGTCCACCTGAAGGTCGAGAAGGCCGCTCTTGAGCGTCGCCTTGACGCGCACCTGCGGGCTGCCCTGCGCCTTGATGGCGCGCAGACGCTCGCTCACCATCACATCGCCCAGTTCTCCCAGCTCAGCCAGGCCGTCGGTGAGCAGGATATAGAGCAGCTCGTCGTCGCTTTCGTCAAAGCCGGGCATCAGGGCACCGCCCGGGAAGTACTCCTCCACGATGTCCTGCACGTGATACTCGGCCACAAGGTCGCGCGCGGGCTGGCCGGGGCGCTGCGGCTCGTACAGGCTTGCCCGCCAGTCGTCATAAGCCACGGTTGCCCGGCAGGTCACCTCGCCGTCCTCCATGCCCACCTTGAACGAGAATTCCGGCACGGGCGGGCAGAAGGAGTCGAGGGCCTCGGCCCCCACAAGATGTGTGCAGCCGCGCAGGGTGGGCAGGACCGTGCGACAGAAGTCGCCCAGGTCGGTGGTGCCGATATGTAGGGCGCCGCGGGCGGGGAGCAGGCTCGAGAAGAACCCGCCGCCAGCACGCATGAACTCGTCGCTGCAGCGCCACGCATGGGCGTCATCCACAATATACATGCGCTCGACGTCGGACAGGCACTGTAAGTTCGAAGGAAGTCGCAGGTCAAAGCCGCCGTCGTTGGCCGGGCGCACTTCGGCCTCTATGGTGGGGTTGCCGTGCAGCACCTCAACCTGGCATACGATGTCCTTGCCCTGCACGTAGTTGTACCCGAATCCAAACGTGATGCTGCCGCCCTGCATGAGGTCGAGCACGTCGATTGCGTCGACGGGGGAGAGGGGCAGCTCCTTGATGTCGGTGCCGCGCCCTGCCTGCATGTACTGCCAGCGCGAGCTGAAAAGGGCCTGCTGGGTGTCCACGATGCGCGTGATGATGTCGAGCAGCTTGCAGGCTCGCTCGGTGAGGTTGCCGGGCAGGTACGTAAGCGTGAGGTTCTTGCCATGGGTAACCTGGGCTCCTGTTTTCCAGGCATGCACGAGGTCGCCCATGTTCTTGACGACATAGCAGGCCTTGCCGCGCCGCACCTTGAGTCGCAGGCACAGCGTGCCGTCGAACCCATATGGGCTGCTCGGTGGGATGATGGAGACCTCGAAGTCGGCCGGTTCCAGGTTCAGCTCAGCTTCTTCGGTATCGTGCCTGCGCCGCGTGCGCGCCGCCTCGTCTGCACGCTGTTGGGTGAGGGCACTGAGCAGATTGCTAATCTGGGAGCTGGTGGGCAGCGCCCGCGATGTGGACGATGCTTTCGAGCGCGTGCCTGCGGCCGGCCGGGTCGCTTGCGTCCCGTATGTACCGGGGGAGGCGAGGGGCGCGATTCCAATCGCATCGAGATAGTGCAGCACAAGTGCGATTTCATGCTTGCACATGCCGTCGTAGTTGCGGGCAGCCGGGCAGTCGCATGAGTAGGCAAGAACGGCTTGCTCGTCGAGGTCGAGCGAGACGCGTGTCTGGTAGGCCTGGCCGTACGATCCCTCAACCGTGCCGCTCACTATTACCGCGCCTTCGATGCTGCTTGGCGTCTCCTTGCAATCGAAAACGCCGCCGCTCAGTGCGAGATCGAGTCCTTTGCCGTATGTGCTGTCGAGCGCGGCTTCGATCTTGAGGCTCGTGATGAACGACATGGGGCTCCTTGGGGACGATGGGCTGTCAAGCAGCGAGAACGGGCAAGACACGCTCATTGTAGCGCACCCGCCGCGAGGCAAACTTTACGGGAATCGGGAAGGTTTTCGCCAAATCTTTCCCAAATATGGGAAAGATTCAGTCTATACTTTCCCAGAAATAGGAAAGATTGGGGTGAGGTCATGAATGAAGAGTTGCTGAGAACGGTTGTGGCCGAAGGTGTGACGCGCGAAATCCCTCAGGGAACTCGACGTGACGTCGCTATCCCCAAGCTCGCGCAGCGAGCTTCCGTGCTTAAGGGAGTGCGCCGCTGTGGGAAGACCTATCGCATGTTCCAGCGGATTCATGAGCTTATGGACGCAGGCGTTGCACGCGAGCAGGTCTTGTTCGTCGATTTTGAAGACGACCGCCTTTCGTTTTGCCCTGACAATGTCATCGGTGCCGTCGTCGAAGAGTACTTGAGGCTTGTGCCCGCGGCTGCCCAGGGGAAGGCCTACCTTTTTTTCGATGAGGTTCAAAACGTTGAAGACTGGGGGCGCACGCTTCGCCGATTGACCCAGGATCCCCGCTTCGAAATCTGCGTGAGCGGTTCGTCGGCAAAGATGCTTTCAGATGATATAGCCACCGAGTTTCGCGGCCGTGGCATTGCCGCAGACGTCTACCCGTATTCATTCCGCGAGTACTTGCGCCATAGGCGCATGGAGCCCTCAGGGGTCATATCGCCTGATGATGAGCGAGTTTTGCGGCGGGCATTTGAGGAATACCTGAACACGGGAGGATTTCCCGAAGTCCAGGATGCCGATACCGCGACGCGTGTTGCCGGTCTTCAGGATATCGTGCAGACCGTCGTGGTACGGGACCTCGCCGAACGCCATGGATTGCCTGCTCTGGGTGCCAGGCGTTTTGTTCAGCGTGCGCTGCGTTGCTCCGGGCGAGAGTATTCAACGAATAAGATTTACAACGAACTGAGAAGCATGGGCATCTCTCTTGCCAAGGGGGACGCCTATGAGCTTCCCGTCCATTGTGAAGATGCATACCTGTTCTTTTTGGTTGCGCGCTTTGGTGCGGATATGGCTCAGGCGCAGATGGGCAAGAGAAAACTGTATGCCGTTGACCCCGGTCTTTCATTCGCCATGGGTCCGGCGGGCTCTGCTGATTTGGGACAGCGTCTCGAAACAGCGGTCTACCTCGAACTTCGCCGTCGTTTGCTTGGAGACAGGCTTTCGAACATTGGGTTTTACCAAACTCCCGCTGGTTATGAGATCGACTTTGTGGTAGGGGACGAGGAGGAGCGTGCGCCGCGTTTCCTGTATCAAGTCAGCACCTTCGTTGAGGAGCCCTCAACATTTCATCGTGAATGCCGGGCTCTCACTGATGCAATGGATGCCACGGGGCTTGAGCGGGGAGAGCTCATTGTCCTCGAAGCGACGTCCATGCCTCGGCCCGAGGACTCCCGCATCCATATTGTTGACGCCTGGAGGTGGATGCTGGGTTTGGAGTAGCGATGTGAACTCTAGACGATATGACCCGAACAACGGGACCGGGGGCCTCCCGCCGGGATCCGCCCGCAGGGCGGGGCCAACAGTCCCTACAATGTCTCTTACCACGGAGGACGGGCGCCGGAGGCGCCCCGAGGGACGAGAGGCCCCCATGTTCGGGTATTCTACCGTGTTCGGAATCGACTCGCACGCCAGGACGACGACCGTCTGCGCCCTGGTGGTCGAGACCGGCGAGACCGAGACCAGGACGTTCCCCGGCAACCCCCACGCGGACATCGCGGCCTGGATGGGGCGCTTCCCGCAGCCCTCGCTGGGGGTCTACGAGTCGGGCTGCACCGGCTTCGTGCCCGCCCGGCTGCTGAGCGGGGGCGGCTCGCAGGCGGCCCTGGCGCTCGCCCTGCGGGCCGCCAGGCAGGCGGAGGCCCTGTGCGAGGGGGTCGACCGGAAGGCCAGGGAGGCCGCCGCGGCCTCCTCGCTGGCGCCGGTCGCGGAGGCCCTGCGGTGCGTGAGGGGCTGCGGCTTCGCCACGGCGCCGGCCTTCGCGGCCGAGGTCTGAAGTGTATCGTTATTTCGGACACCCAAAGGAGAGGTAAAATCGAAGCACCAC
>CABQHM010000030.1 GCA_902464015.1 uncultured Coriobacteriales bacterium
GCGCAGGGGCAGGGGCAGGCACGGGCTGGGGAGCGGGACGGGCCGCCGCATCGGCGGCAACACGCTCGCGCAGGCGCTCGGCGTAAGACTTCTGGGGAGCGCTTGCGCCCGCAGCGCTGCGCGCGGGGCGAGCATCGCTGCGCGGCATCACCTGGACGCCCTCGTCGTCGATGGGCCTCCTCGGAGCAGGGGCATCACCGGCAGGCTTGGCCGCGGCGCGACCAGCAGCGGAACCCTCGATGACGCGGAAGCCGCCCTCCGAGCGGGTGCTTCCCGCCGCGCGCACGACCGACCAGTCGGCGCGACCCTCACCTGCATGTTCCTGCACAAAGGCATCTGCCTCGGCATGAGGATCGGGGTCGGGATATGCGGGCAAGAAGGTGCCCGTGTTGTCCATGAGCTGGAAGTCGCTAACGCCCTCAGGCCAGCTACCCTCGCGAAGGCCGCGCTGAAACTCTTGCTCAACAGCCTGCTCATTGTTCTTCTTATGGGACTTGAAGTTATCTAGAAAGCTCATATATGCAGCCTCTCTTCGATGGAAAACGTCGGATCGAAGGCAACTCTACCAAGCCGGACTATCGTAGCACCCTGACGAATGCCCGCCTCGAAGTCCTCGCTCATGCCCATAGAAAGGACTTGCAGGCTCGCCTGTGGATACGCCTGGGCCAGCTCGTCACGGAGCTTGCGCAGACCCTCGAAGGTGTGCTCGGCAACGCACATGTCGCCTTGCGGCGCCATGGTCATCAAGCCGCGCACGTCGATTCCCTCAAGCTCCTGAGCCATTTCGAACATGGCTTTGAGCTCGTCGGGAGCCATGCCCTGCTTGGACTCCTCGCCTGAGACATTTGCCTCGAGCAGCACCGGCTGCACGATACCGGCAACCACGGCGCGCTTCGAGACGGCCTCGGCAAGCTTGGCCGACGAGATGGAATGCACCAGACACGGACGGGCCGCCAGAACATGGTTGATCTTGTTCTCCTGGAGGTTGCCGATCATGTGCCAGCGCACGCCCTCGAACGCCGGATCACCTGCAATGAGCGAGAGTTTGCGTTCGAGCTCCTGCGGGCGGTTTTCGGCAAAGTCAGTGTACCCAGTAGCGCGGGCTGCAGCCACCTGCGGCACGTCGACCGTCTTGCTCACCGCACAGACAACAACATCTTCAGGTTTGCGGCCAGAAGCCTCGCATGCATGCTCCACAAGCTCTGCGATTTGAGCACGGCGCTGCCGCAGCTGGGCGGCATACGGCCCGTCGAACTCGATAGAAGACATCTACAACCTCCTCTAAGCTCTCATGAAGGCAACGGCGGCGTGGCGGCCGGTCTTGCCATTCTCAGCACGATGAGAGAAGAACCTATCGGTAAGCTTGGCAGTGCACAGCTGCGTGTCACTCACCAATTCGGGTGCCACCCCGGCCTCCTCCAGGCTCGCGCGCACACAGGCCGACATGTCGAGATGGCGCGGACCCCAGCAGGCGATGTCCCCAAAACGCCGCGCGAACGTATCGAGCAGCTCCTGGGAGACCTCGTAGGACTCCCCTGAGATGTGCGGGCCGATGAAGGCCTGCACGTCCGAGGTGTCGCAGCTGCAGGCCTGGGCCAGCGCGCGAGCGGTCTTGCCTGCGATGCCGGCAAGCGTCCCGCGCCAGCCGGAGTGCGCCACAGCGAAGCCGTCGGGAGCCACGAGCACGACAGGCGTGCAATCGGCAAAGAGCAGCATGACCGCCTGGTTGGGAACCGTGCACACCACAGCGTCGGCCCCCGCCTCAAGGCAAGCCGGACGTTCGCCCGCGCTCGTGATGAGCGCGACCTCGTCGCCGTGCACCTGGTTCGGCACGACGAGCGTGTCGGCCAGCTCGGGTGCCCCAAGCGCCTCCATGACGCGCCTACGGTTTTCCGCGACGCAGGCAGGGTCGTCGCCACCCTTCGTACCCAGGTTCAAACTGGCGAAAGGTGGGTGCGACATGCCGCCCGTACGTTCCGTGAAACAAAACGTGACCCCGCCCGGCACTGCGCTGCAGGTACCGAGAAGGGCCACGCCGTCGTCTACGAAACGCTTGATGTGAATGCGTTCGTTGGCTGTCAAGCGAAGTGCCGCCTGTTCTCCTAGAACCTGCTGCGCTTCAGGAAGTCCGGAATGTCGAACTCAGAAGAGGGGGCCTGCGTCGAAGGAGCGGAAGGACGCGAGGAGCCGCCGGCAGGCGTGCTATTGAGGAAGCTGGGGCGACGGTCGGCGCCCAGGTCGAGCTTGGACTGACCGGAGGCCTTGGTGTCGCCGCCGAAGCCCGTGGCGATGACGGTGACGCGCACGGTGTCGCCCAGGTTCTCGTCGATGACAGTACCGAAGATGAGGTTGACGTCCTGGCTCACGGCGTCGCTCACGATGCCAGCAGCCTCGTTGACCTCGAAAAGGCCCAGGTTGGAGCCACCGGCGATGGAGAGCAGCACGCGATCGGCGCCGTCGATGGCACTCTCGAGCAGCGGGCTGGAGATGGCCTGGTTGGCAGCGTCGGCGGCACGGTTGTCGCCCGAGCCAACGCCGATGCCCATCATGGCGGTGCCGGCGTCGCTCATGATGGTGCGCACGTCAGCGAAGTCGAGGTTGATGAGACCAGGGACGGTGATGAGGTCGGTGATGCCCTGGATGCCCTGACGAAGCACCTCGTCGGCCATGGTGAAGGCATCGAGGAAGGAGACCTTCTTGTCGGCGACGTCGAGCAGGCGATCGTTGGGGATGGTGATGAGGGTGTCGACGTTGGCGCCGAGCTCCTCGATGCCGCTCAGGGCGTTGCGGCGACGGACCGCACCCTCAAAGGTGAAGGGCTTCGTGACAACACCCACGGTCAGGGCGCCCACGTCATTGCGGGCGATGTCGGCCACGACGGGAGCAGCGCCCGTACCCGTGCCGCCGCCCTCGCCAGCGGTGACGAAGACCATGTCGGCGCCCTCGAGGGCAGCCTTGATCTGATCGCGAGACTCCTCGGCGGCGTCGCGGCCGACCTCGGGCTTGGCGCCAGCGCCCAGGCCCTTGGTGAGGTCGGTGCCGATGTGCACCTTCGTCTCGGCGTCGGAGTTGAGGAGAGCCTGGGCGTCGGTGTTGACGGTCACGAACTCAACACCCTGCACACCGGAGGCAATCATACGGTTCACGGCGTTGCAACCGCCACCGCCCACGCCAACGACCTTGATTACCGCCATATAGTTGTTGGTGGCGTCGCCCTGTCCGTACATCCTGACCTCCATAGTCTTTGTAAACTGTAATGCTCGACTTTACAGTTAGATAGCTCGCATATCATTTTATAATCGCACGCACACCCTAGACTGTCAATGAAGGCCTTGACCTTCTTGGCATTGCCCCAGGTAGCGCACGAGAGAAACACACTAGCCTAAATCAACCCACGTCTCGTTGCCTGACTCGTCCACCTTATAGTACCCGTGTACGAGGTTACCATCTTCGTAGTAATAGTTAACCCACGTTTCACCATCGGACAAATAGTAGCCTCCATTGTACGCCGCGTCCGACGGCACGTCGGAGTCGCTCGTCGCCGTGGACCCATCGGTTGCGGCATCGGCAGAAGACGTAGCGGTGTCAGGCGTAGTCGCGCTGCCTGCCTGTGCCTGGTAGGGCAGGGCATCGGCCGAGGCGGCCGCGCCGTCTTGGGTGGCAGTACCCTCCGTGAGGCCGCGGTAGGTGGGATTTGCGGGCGTACGTACGTTGATATAGCTTATCTGGCCCTGGAACTTGTCAAGGATTCCCAGCACCGTCTGCTCCTTGAGGGCGATGTCGTCCGGTGCGCCCAACGACACCTTGATGCCATTTGAAAGCACGACGGCAATGGACTCCTTGCTCGTGGCGCAGGCACTCACAATCTGGTCGCGCAAGGCCGACGAGAATCCCTCGATGTACTGGATGAGACCGAGAAGCCCCGCGTCGGTGCACTTGTCGCCTGCCTGCGGAGAAAGCGCCGCAGACACCTCACTCACGTACACCACACCGGCCTGGGCCGCTGCGTCCTTGGCTTGGACGTCATAGGCCTGCACGCCGTTGTCGGCCGTGACGACGGAAAGCTCCACGGGCTCAAGCCATATGCCGTCCGTCGAAAGCTTCCAGGCACTTTGCCCGTTTGAGAGCATGACGATCGCGGCAACGCTGCGCTCCTCCACCTCGACGGTAAGCGTGTCGGGAAGGTTGCGCGTCAGACGCACCGACTTGATCCAGGGGTTAGCAAGCAGGCGCTTCTCAACACCGCTCTCGTCGAACCCGAAGAGCGTGGAGCCGGCTGGGATGGCGGCAAGCTCGCTCACCTGGGCGCTGCTCACCTGCACGGTGGGCATGACGACGATGCGCCTGATCTGGAAGAGGGGCGACCACACGCACACCACGTAGGCAAGGAAGAGCACGGCTATTGTGACGATGGAGAGCACGAAGATGCTCTTGCGCCTGTCAAACGACTTGCCCCCCGAGCCGCCCGCACGACCGCGCGTGCCGGGGCGAGACGCTTCTCGCACAGCCGAAGAGGCGCCGCCCCGTTGCGGCCGGCGAGATGAGGCGCCCTCTCGAGGACTTCGGTCGCGCTGTGGCTCACGCGGGGAAGCCAAGGAACTTGACCTCGGGTCTGAGTTCGACGCCATGGCGTTTTCTTACCTCCTCGAGTACGTGAATGATGACGCGGGCAACATCGGCCGCCGTTGCGCCACCCAGGTTGACGATAAAGTTTGCGTGCACGGTCGACACCTCGGCATTGCCGACCCGGTATCCCTTAAGGCCGCACGCATCGATGAGGCGGGCCGCCTTGAGGTCTGAAGAGTTGCGGAACACGCTGCCACATGACGGCAGGTTGAGCGGTTGCGCCGCACGCCGACGCTGCAGGACCGCCTCCATCGTCTCCTTGACCACGGCGACATCACCGGGGACAAGCTCAAGCACGACCTCAAGGATAATCTCGGTGCCGGGAAGGTCGGTTGCGCGGTAGTACCACGAGATGTCGCTGCGCGCGTAATGCACGAGGCCTGTACCAGGGCGGAAGACCACGACCTCCGCAATGACGGAGTCCATCCAATGGTTGGCCGTGCCCGCGTTCATCGAGACGGCGCCGCCCACGGTACCGGGAATGCCCACTGCAAACTCCAGCCCCGACAGGCCTTTGTCGAACGCTTCGGTCACAACGCGCTGCAGCACCGCGCCTGCACCCACATGCATTCGACCCGTCTCGTCGACGGTGAAGCGGCGAAAGTCGCGGCCAAGCACGAGGACGGCGCCTTGGTAGCCCTCGTCGCTCACAAGCACGTTGGACCCGCGTCCCATAATGACCCACGGCACGCGTTCCTGGCCCAATATCTCGACCGCTTGACGGACGTCGGCATAGTCGTCGCAGGTCACGAACAGTGCCGCCGGGCCGCCGATGCGGTAGCTCGTATGGCGACTCATACGCTCGCTGGCGGTGACGGTGCCGTGCAGACACCCCTCGAGACGTTCTTTTGCTTCGAGAAGACCCACGGCACTCCCCCACCTAGACTCGACGGCGATACAACGAACGGCCCTTCGCAGGGCGTGCAAGACAACGCGGACTCAGCCACGCGGCCCTGCACGCCCCGGCATGTGTGAATGTGAAAACTACCTCGCCTTGAGGCCCTCGACGATGGCCGGGCCCAGCAGCGTGACGTCACCAGCGCCCATCGTGATGATGAGGTCGCCGGGGCGGGCGGTCTTCACCATGTGGTCGACGACGGTGTGGCGGTCGGGCATATAGCTGACCTGGGCATCGGGGCGATGCGCGAGCACGGCGTTGGAGACCGTCTTGCCCGAGACGCCCGGAATGGGCACCTCGCCAGCAGCGAACACATTGAGGACCACGAGCTCGTCGGCATTGTCGAACGCAGGGCCAAACTCGGCGGCCAGTGACTCGGTGCGCGAATAGCGGTGGGGCTGGAACGCGACACGCACGCGCTTGAAGCCAAGGCTCTTGGCTGCGGCAAGCGTGGCCGCGATCTCGGTGGGATGGTGGCCGTAGTCGTCGATGACGCGCACGCCATCCACCTCGCCCACAAGCTCGAAGCGGCGGTGTACACCAGCAAAGCTCGAGATGGCCTGGGCGGCCTCGTCGCAGGGCAGACCAAGCACATAGGCAAGCGTCAACACGGCAGTGGCGTTGAGGCAGTTGTGCAGGCCGGGGTTGTGGTCGAGATGCAGGCTGTACTCGTGGCCGTCGGGCAGGCGCACGGAGAAGGCGTTGACATCCTCGCCCTCTTTGGGCGTGCAGACGACATCGTTGCCCTCGCCGAAGCCATAGGTGAGAACGGGGCGGCCGCAGGAGCGGGCCAGCTCGGGCACATGGGGGTTCTCGCCACACACGATGACATGGCCGTCCTCGGGGACGGAGCCCATGAACTGCACGAACGTCTTCTCGATAGCCTCAAGCGAGCCATAGTGGTCGAGGTGGTCGGCCTCGATGTTGGTGACGATGACGACGTTGGGGTCGAGGTTCAAGAACGACCCGTCGCTCTCGTCGGCCTCGGCGACGAAGTAGGGGCCCTCGCCGGAGTTGCCGTTTGTCTCGTAGCCGTCGATGATGCCGCCGATGAGGAACGTCGGCTTGAGGTTCATGCGCTCGAGCATCGTTGCGGCCAGCGACGAGGTCGTGGTCTTGCCATGGGTGCCGGCGCAGGCAATCGTGATGGCGTCGCCCGACAGGAACGACAGCATCTTGGCGCGGTGCCACACCTCAATACCCAGCTCGCGGGCACGCACAAGCTCGGGGTTGGACTGGGGGATGGCCGTGGAGATGACCACGACATCGGGCTTGACCTCGTCGATGGTGCGAGCATGGTGGCCCACGAAGACCTCGATGCCCTCCTTGACCAGGGCGCGGGTGTACTTCGAGGCCTTCAGGTCGCTACCGGTGACATGGAAGCCGCGCTGATGCAGCACCAGCGCAATGCCGGACATGCCGGCGCCGCCGATACCGATGAAATGGACGCGCTCAAAGGGGCGAGCGTTGGTTTCTTGAGCCATGATGTCAGACCTTCCTTCGTACTTCCCTTATGCGGGAAGCGATATAGGCAATCCGCCCTATTCTAGCCGCGTTGCACCTGCGGGCACAACGAGCAGGACTAACGTGCGACAGCTTCTACAGCATCTGCCAAACGTGCCGTGGCGCCCGAGTAACCAAGCGCCTCGACGTTGGAACGCATGGCCGCAAGACGCGCGGCGTCGTCAAGCAGCGCCAAGAAGTTGCCCGCAAACTCGGGGGCATCGAGCGCGTCGTCTTCCACGACAACAGCGCCGTCGACGTCGCTGAGCAGAAGCGCGTTCTGGGCCTGATGGTTCTCCGTGGCATACGGATACGGGACCAGCACCGAGGGCACGCCGCGTGCGGCAATCTCGGCGATGGAAGAGGCACCGGCACGCGAGAACACCAGGTCGGCGGCAGCAAGGCACGAACCCATATCGTCGATGTAGGGCATGAGGCGCCAGCGGGCGGCCTCAGCGTCGGTAAGCGCAAGGGCCTGCTTGGTCTGCTCGTAGTCGCGCTTGCCCGCCGCATGGATGACATAGACGTCAGAACGCCCGAGCAGTTCGGACTTAAGGGCGACGGCGGCCTGGTTGAGATGTGCAGCACCCAGGCTTCCGCCAAACACAAGCAGCACGCGCGCCTGGGCGGGGATGCCCAATGCGGCACGACCCTCCTCGCGGGTGGGCGCCAGCACGGACGCCCTCACCGGGTTGCCGACGACCTCGACGCGCGTTGCGGCGCCGAGCTTGCCTTCGAACTTTGCCTGAGAGACGGGATAGGTAAGGGCGAGCACGGCAGCGTCCTTGGCAAGCGCCTTGTTGGCCATGCCAGGCACGGAATTCTGCTCATGGAGCACCAGCGGAACCCCGGCCTTTGCGGCAGCCGCGGCAAGGGGGAAGCACACGTACGCCCCAAAGCCCACAGCTGCGGCGGGCTTGCCGTCGCGCGCAAACTCGGCGAGCAGGGCCTTGCGGGCACGCTGCATCTTGATCAGGGCCGTGACGGCCGTCCAGGGGCGCGACCGGTCGAAGCCGCTGACGTCGAGACCCTCGAACGAGAAGCCCTCCTGCGGCACAAGCGTGGCCTCCATGCCCTTCTTCGTGCCGTAAAAGCGCACCTCATGGCCGCGGTTGCGCAGCTCATGGGCAAGCGCCAACGCCGGGTTGATATGACCGGCGGTGCCGCCGGCCGCAATGGCAAACACGCTCATCGTCTGCTTCCCTCCTGGCGCCTGGACCGCTCGGCGGCCTCAGGTCCCTGTGACTGTCTTGCCTGTTCCCGTGCGTCATAATCCTCTTGGTTGCGACTGGTGTCAGGGCGCGTACGCACAACCTCGCCGGGCACGCGCAGGGCGGGTCTGGCCAGCGCCATGTCTTCCTGATATGGGCGACCGCCCTCAACAACCGACATGCGCTGCTTGGCACGAGCGCGCCTGCGCTCGCGACCCTCGCGCACGTCGCGCGCGTTGTCTTGCGCCACACCCGCGATGAGACCCGCCATAATGAGACAGGCAAGAACGGATGAGCCACCGGCCGTGATGAAGGGAAGCGGCCTGCCCGTCAGCGGCAAGATGCCCGTGACGCCCGCCATGTTGAGAAACGCCTGGAACTCGATGAGCACCGTAAGCGAGGCAACCAGCAGGCTCGCCGAAAGGTCGCCGCGCTTGCGAGCATCAAACGCGATGCGCAAACCGCAATACGCAAAGAACACGAACAGCCCGATGAGCACCATGCAGCCCAAGAACCCCAGCTCCTCGCCGATGATGGCGAAGATGTAGTCGTTCTCGGCCTCGGGTAGGTAGGCGTACTTCTGACGCGACTCGCCCAGGCCCATCCCAAAGAAGCCTCCCGAGGCAAGCGCGCGGAAGCCATGAATCGACTGCCAGCCGTTTCCGTAATAGTCCGACTCAGGATCGAGCCAAATGGAGAAGCGCGCAGAGCGGTAGCTTGCAATGGAGATGGCCGCAACGACAAACAGGAGGGCCACAATGGCGGCTCCCACAAGATAACGGGGCTTGACGCCAGCCAGATACAGCATGGCAAACAGAGCCACACCGATGATGATGATCGTGCCGAGGTCCTTCTCGGCAAAAATCAGGCCGAAGGGGACAACGACAGGCAGCAGCAAGCGTATGGCACAAACGGACGGGCGCATATCGCCCTGGGCACAGCGTCCCACGTAATGCGCGCACGCCATGACGATGGTGATCTTTGCGAACTCAGAGGGCTGTAGCGTGAAATTGCCGATAGGCAGCCAACGCGTGGCACCGTTTGTGTTCTTGCCCGCCACAAGCACTAGGATGAGAAGCACGATGGCGAGGGCCGAGAGTCCCACAAGCCACTTGAACTGCATGAACCGGTTTGCGCCCGCATGCTTCAGGACACAGAATGCGACCGTTCCCAATGCCATGTAAATGGCCTGCATCTTGAAGGTATGGTAACTGTCGCCACCCGCCATCACCAGCTCGATGGAGGAAGCCGAGAACACCATCGTGAGACCGAAGACACACAGAAGCACCGTGGCGACCTCGAGCAAAAAGAGAGGCGACGTCAGGTGGCCAATGGTCCAAAACGCACCGGCATTAACCCTGTGCGACACCTTGGCGCGTGCCTCACTCATGCGCAGCCTCGCACACAGCCTCGTTGGCGACAAGGGCAGCCACCCAGCCCTGGAACACCTCACCGCGCTGCACATAGCCCGTGAACTCGTCAAACGACGAGCATGCCGGCGAAAGCAGAACCACGTCGCCAGACACGGCAAGCTCGCATGCAGCCTCGAAGGCGTCGCGCATCTTAGGAACAAGACGCAGCTCGCAGCCAGGATGGGCCAACACCGCCTCTTCAAGCGCGCGATGGATGCGCTGGCCGGCCTCGCCGTAGCACACGGCCGCCTTGCAGTTCGCGACTACCGTTGAGGCGAGCTCGGACAAATCGGTGCCCTTGTCGTGACCGCCCAGCAGCACGACGGCGCGACCCGACTCGAACGACTTGACAGCCTTGATGGTGGCATCGACGTTTGTGCCCTTGGAGTCGTCGAAGAACTCGACGCCACGCACCTGCCCACAGGGCTCGATGCGATGCGCCAGGGGCGCGAAGTCGCGCAGACCCCGGGCGACAGCAGCCTCCTCGGCGCCGAGCTCAAGGGCGCATGCCGCTGCTGCCAGGGCGTTCTGCACATTGTGGGGGCCCTTGATGCGCATGTCGCCGACACCGCAGAGCACATGGTCGCGCCCAAGGAGGCGCACGACGAGCAGGCCCTGGGCATCGACCCAGGCAGCGTCGGTCTCGTCGGCAAGCGGCTCGCGCCCCAGCACGGCAACGCGCACGCCACGGGCACGCAGGCGCTCCCCTACCGCCTGGCACGTCTCGTCGTCGCCGAGCACGGCGAGGTCGTCGCCAGCCATGTTGGCGAAAAGCTTCTCCTTGGCCTGGGCGTAGGCCTCAAGGCTGCCGTGCCACTCCACATGGTCAGGTGTGACATTGAGCAGCACGCCCACATGCGGGGCAAACTGCTTGGAACTCTCAAGCTGGAAGCTAGACAGCTCGGCGACAAACACCTCGTCGGCAGCGCGGTCTTCCACGCAGGCAATAGGCGGCAGGCCGATGTTGCCCACCGTGCGGGCAGCCATGCCGGCGGCGCGCAAAAGCTCGCAGGCAAGCGTCGTCGTTGTCGTCTTGCCGTTCGTGCCCGTGATGCCCACCCAATGCTGTGGGCTCACACGCCAGGCCAGCTCGGGCTCGCTGATGAGCTCGGCGCAGTGCGCAAGGCCCGAACGGTAGAAACCGCCCGTGCAAGGAATGCCGGGGCTCACAACGCCCAGGTCGAAGTCACAGGGCAGCTCCTCGGAGCCAACCTCAATGCGCACGCCCATCTCCTCGAGCTCGCGCGCCTTGGCCTTCTGGGCCTCGCCCAGCGAGGGCACCACAAGCGTGACCGAGTCGACATGGCTCGGCTTGTGTGCGGCGAGATAGCGTGCAGCGGCCTCGGTGGAAGCGCCGAGGCCGAGCAAGACGATATTGCCTGTAGGTTCAAACATGGGAAGATCCCCTTACCCGATGGTCTGGAAGTACAGCGCAAATCCCAGCGCGGCGCATGCGGCGCTGATGATCCAGAACCTCGTGACGACTTTCGTCTCCGCCCAACCTTTCTTCTCAAAGTGATGGTGCAGAGGCGCCATGAGAAACACGCGCTTGTGGGTGAGCTTGAAGCTTGCCACCTGGATGATGACGCTCATGACCTCGACGATAAAGATGCCGCCGATCACAATGGAAGCAACCTCGCTCTTGGTAAGTACCGCAATGGCGGCGAAGGCCGTGCCCAGGGCGAGAGAGCCGGTGTCGCCCATGAAGATGGACGCCGGATAGCAGTTGAACCACAGAAAGCCGATGCACGCGCCCACGCATGCAAAGGCGAAAACCGACAGGCCGAGGTTGCCCTGGGCAAACGCCACCATGCCCATGACGCCCAGGGTCACTGCCGAGCAGCCACCGCACAGACCGTCAAGGCCGTCGTTGAGGTTGACGGCGTTGGAGAAGCCCGCCATAAGCAGGTAGACGAACACGAGGTAGAGCCAAGGCACCTGCACACCGGCAATCGTGGTGGTAAGAACGCCCAGGTCGATGTTGGCCAGGCCGAAGAGGCTCACGACCGGCGACACGCCGGCCACGTTGACAGCCGCAAGCGTGAAGATGATGACGATAAGCGCCTGGCCGATAAGCTTGGCGGAAGGCGTGAGGCCAAGCGAGCGCTTGTGGGCCACTGACTCGAAGTCGTCAGCGAAGCCCAGAAGGCCGGTGAGGACGGTTGCGAGCATCGCGAGCGCAAGCGGGGCGTTCATCGGGGCCAGCACGAGCGTCGCCACGATGACGGCAGTGAGGATGACGACGCCGCCCATGGTGGGCGTGCCCTGCTTCTGCAGGTGGCGCTGCGGACCATCGGCCCTAATCTGCTGGCCAATCTTGTTGCGACGCAACAGCTTGATCCAGCCGGGCATGAGAACGCACACAATCGCCGCCGCCACAAAGATCGCGACGAAAATTACGTAGCTCGGGTAGTTAGATGCTATGCCCATGCCTGGGTCACCGCCTCGACAGTCTTTTCCAATCCAGTTGAATGCGAGGCCTTGACGAGCAACGCGTCGCCCTCACATGCAAGTTCCTTCAAAACGTTCGCGGCACCGGCGGCATCTGCAACCTCAACCACGTTGTTCTCGCTCATGCCCATGAGCAGGGCCGCCTGGGCCATGGAGCGCGACAGCGGCCCCACAGCCACGAGCACGTCGACGCCCTTGCCGGCGGCATACCCTCCCACGGCGGCATGAATGACCTCGGAGTCCTCGCCCAACTCGCCCATGTCGCCCAAGCAGGCAATGCGACGGGTTGCCTTGAGGCTGCAGAGCACGTCGAGCGCACGACGCATCGAGTCGGCGTTTGCGTTGTAGCAGTCGTTGATGAGCGTGATACCGGCAGCGCAGCGCACGACCTGCTGACGGTTGCCCTCCAGGCGCAGACCTGCGAGCGCCTGAGAGATTTGCTCGGCAGCGATACCAAGCAGGTCGCCCATGGCGGCGGCGGCCAGCGCGTCGCTCACGTTGTGGACACCAGGAAGGCCCAGGTCGAGCTGCATGGAAGCGCCGCTTGGCAGCGTCGCCGTGCCATGGGCGCACCCCAACTCGTCAAGCTCGACGTTTGCGCACGATGCGTCGTCGGCCTCACTTGTGCCGAACGTGAGGGTGTGCACGCCCGCAGGGGCAGCAACGTTGCTGGCAATCCAAGGGGTGTAGTCGTCCTGGCCCCACAGAAGCACGCAAGGCTCAACGCCCAAGGAGTTGCCCGTCTGCTGTCCCAAGGCCGCGACCAGCTCGGACTTTGCACGGGCGATGTTGAGGCGACTGCCAAGGATGCCGATGTGCGCCGTGCCCACGTTCGTGATAATGCCGATGTGAGGGCGGGCAACGGCAGCGATAGCCTCAATCTCATGCATGGCGTTCATGCCCATCTCCACCACGAGTGCCTCGGCATCGAGCGGGCACGACAACACCGTGAGGGGCGCGCCGAGCGTGGAGTTGAGGTTGCCAGCGGTGGCATGCGTCTTGAACTTGGTCGCAAGGACGCGCGCGCACATCTCCTTCGTCGTGGTCTTGCCCGACGACCCTGTGACGCCGACTACCACGCAATGCAGCTTGTCACGCCACCAAGAGGCAAGGTCCTGCAGGGCCTTCTCTCCCGAAGCGGCCAGGAGCAGGGCCGCATTGCAGGCGCGGGCACGCGCAAACTCAGCCTCGGTAGGCTCGCGAGTCATGATAACCGCCGCCGCACCTGCCTCAAGCGCCCGCCCAACGTAGTCGTTGCCGTCGACGCGCTCACCCACAAGGGCGACGAACAGGCAACCGTCCTCAACCTTGCGCGAGTCGATAGCGACCCCCACAACACGTCGGGGCTGCCCCGGGCACTCTATGACGCGCGCGCAGACCGCCTGGGCGATCTCGCGCGGCTCGGCGTTAAACATCGAGCCTCTCCTTTCGTGCTAACAACCTAATATGAAGGCGGGATCTGAAGCTTTTTCAGAGCCGTCTCCATGATGACGGACCACACGGGACCCGCAGCCTCCGAGCCCGTGGCGCCGGTTACATAGTCGATCATGACGTATACGAGAACCTTCGGGTCGTCGGTGGGGCCGAAGCCGATGAACGACACCGTGTTCGTGTTTGCGAAGTACAAGCCGGTCGTGTCGTCAACGCGTTCGGCCGTACCGGTCTTGCCCGACAGGCGATACCCCTCAACCTTGCCGGTGTTGCCGTAGCCGTTCTCGATGACGCTGTACATCATCTCAGAGACCTGGCGGGCCGTGTCGGACGAAATGGCCCTGCCCACCTCGGGATAGTTCTGCTGCTGCCCGGCGATGCTCACAAGGAAATGCGGCTGCACGAGCACGCCGTCGTTGGCGATGGCGCTGATGGCGCGGGCCATCTGAAACGGAGGCACGGCGAGTGCCTGGCCAAACGCCATGGATGCCCAAGCGCCGGTGTACTCGCTGTACTCGGGCACGATGCCCGAGACCTCGCCAGGGTAATCGATGCCCGTGAGGGTGCCGATTTTGAAGCGCTGCGTGTAGTCGTAGAAGTTCCTGGAACCGAGACCCTCGGCGCACTCAACCATACCGACGTTGCTCGAACGCTCGAGCACCTCGGTGAGCGTGAGGTCGATGTCGTAATCGCGCTTGTCCGAGTCGCCGACCCAGTCGTCACCGACCTGAATCTCGGCGGGGCAATAGTAGTTTGTCGTGGGAGTGGCGATACCCAGGTCAATGGCAGCGGAAGCCGTGATCGGCTTGAAGGTGGAGCCGGGCTCATAGGAGTCGCTCACGCATTTGACGTTGAACGCCTCGGTCGCGGCGGCCTTGATGTTGGACAGGTCGAGGTAGGGCGTGGAGACGCATGCGAGAACCTCGCCGGTCTCGGGCTGCATCACGATGGCAACGCCTGAGCGGGCGCCCCATTCGGCCACGGCCTTCGCAATCTGCTCCTGCGCCGTACGCTGGATGTCGAGGTCGATGGATATGACAATGTTCTCGCCGTCGACGGGATCGATGCGCACGGCCTCGCCGCCCACGATGGGATCGCCGTCGCGGGAACGCTCCTGCACAAGGTAGCCGTCGGTGCCGGAGAGCACGTCTTCATATTGAAGCTCGAGGCCCGTGATGCCTTTGTTGTCATCGCCACCGATGATGCCGATGACGTTGCCCGCGACCTCGCCCTGCGTGTACACGCGCTTCTGCACGTCCTCGTACTCAAAGCCCGAAAGCGCGACAAGGCCGGCTTTTTTGCGTTCGAGGTTGGCCGTCTCAAGGGCCGCTTTGAGGTTTGCCTTCAACAGAGGGTCGGCGTTTTTGGCAAGGTATTCATACACCGAATCGCGCGAGCAGATGTCGGCATATGTGCTTGCATCGCCACCGAGCACCTCGGCAATGAGGTTGGCGGTGGCGTTGATCGCATCGTTTTTTTGCACCACGTTGGGGTGGATGGCTATGTTGACGGCGTCGACCGAGCGGGCAAGCACGTTGCCGTTGCGGTCGTAGATGGCGCCGCGCCTATGAGGCAGCGTGAGGTTTGCCGTACGCTCCTCAGAGGCGTCCGTCGAAATCTCGCCCGTCTCTATCGCCTGAAGACCGAAAAGTTTGAAGGTCACGGCAAAAAAAGCCAGGCCGAGGACGCCACCCACCACCGTTTCACGGGAATAGGGCGTCTCGTAAAACCAGGCCAGAGCATGCTGGGCAAGCTTGCCGGGCACGCTGTCTTGCGCGCGCCTGGCGCTGGGCCGCTCTTCGGCTGAAACGGTGTTGGGGGCATCGTTGCGCTCAGGGGCGCCCGGCCTGCTGGTACCGGGAGCGGTCTTGGACGAGTCGCGCCCGGAGGAGCTGCGCACCCGCGATTCTTCATCGCGCGCGGACATGGCTACTCGGTTTCTGCGGCCATATCAGCCGGGACGCCGGATAGGTCCACCTCGGCACTCTGCTCAGGATAGGTCATGCCGTAGACCTGCGTCGCAATCGACCAGACGCGATCCTTGTCGCTGTAGATCGAGTTCTGCACCTCAAGTTCGGAGGCGCTGTAGCGCGCTGCCTCAAGTTGAGTGTCGAGGTCGGTGTTCTGGGAAAGGTAGCCGAACGTCGCTGCAACAAGGAACACCTTGACAAGGCCCGTGAGCAGCACGGTAGCAAGAAGAGCGCCGACGCACTTAGCAACAGTGATAACAACAGGCGACAGCGGCGTTGTGGCATGCGGGGAGTTTCCACCCTCCACGACGTTCCAATCGCGGCGCACGCGCTCGTGCTGTGGCGCGGTCTGCTCAGGCATAGCATAGGCATGCATATCGTAAGCTGTGTTGTCGTCGTATCGTGCCAACCCTGTCACCTCCTCATGTCATCGCGTGCCGTCGTGTGCGGCACAGGGGTAGTGATTCTAGACCAATTTCACCGCGGATCGGACCTTAGCGGAGCGAGAGCGCGGATTACGTACAATCTCTTCTTCACTGGGAACGCGAGGCTTGCGTTCTTGGAGTTTCAGTACAGATTTGCAACCGCACACGCACACCGGAAGGCCGGGCGGGCACGTGCACCTCTCCGTGAAGGACTTGAACGTCTCCTTCACAATGCGGTCCTCGAGCGAGTGGTAACTGATGACGCAGATGCGACCACCCGGGTTGAGCCAACGCACGGCCGCGTCCAAGCCGGACTTGAGCGCATCCATCTCGTGGTTGACCTCGATACGGATGGCCTGGAACGTCTTGCGCGCCGGATGGTGGCCGCCGCTTCGACGCTCGGCCGCCGGGATGCCCTCTTTGATGACGTCGACCAGCTGCAGCGTCGTCTCGATCGGGGCGCTTGCCCTGCGGGCGACGATGCGAGACGCAATGCGAGAAGCCCACTTTTCCTCACCGTAGACGCGAAGGATGCGAGCCAGGTCGGCCTCGGTGTAGTGGTTCACGACCTCATAGGCAGTCAGTGTGTTGTTGGCCGTGTCCATGCGCATGTCAAGCGGGGCGTCCTCGTGATAGGAAAAGCCGCGCTCGGGGATGTCGAGCTGGGGCGAGCTCACACCCAGGTCGAACAGGAAGCAATCGACACCGGGGACCTCGGCCTGCTGCAGCAGACGGTCGAGCTCGGAGAAGTTGCCCTTGAGCTGCAAAGACCTCAGCTCGGGCAGCTGTTCGCGAATGCGCGCACCAGCATTTGCCAGGGCGAGGTCGTCCTGGTCGACGCCGATGAGCATGCCCGTGGGGCCGCACAGCTTGCCCATCTCAAGGGAGTGGCCGGCGCCGCCGAGCGTGCAGTCGCACACGACGTCGCCGTCAGTGGGGCGCAGCGTCTCGAGAACCTCGTCGAGCATGACGGGAATGTGATGAAATTCAACCTGAGGGGCTTCGGCCCCAGCGAGTTCCTGTGTAGTCACCTGCTACTCCTCCAAAAAATCCAGGGCGAGCAGGTCTTCCTCCGCACGCCGATAGGCAGCTCCGTCGCAAACCTCAAGATGGTCCCCGCCACCCACGATGGCGACGTCCTTGTCGAGGCCCACGATTTGGCGCAACCTGCCTGGGATGCCGATGCGACCGGCCGAGTCAATGGCGGTCTCTTCGGTAAATGCGAGCAGGCGCGTGCGAAGCTGCACGTCGCGCGTGGAGCGCGGGTTGAAGCCCTCGCTGAAGAACGACTTGACCCATGCGTCGTAGGCCTCGGGCGCAAAGACGTAGACCGCCTTTTTATCCAGAGACAGAACGCACTTCACAATCTCAGGCAAATAGCGGCGCGCCTTGGCGGGAAGCGAGACACGACCCTTTGCGTCGAGCGTGTGCTCGGCAACGCCGGTAAAGCACGTATCTTGTGCCTCGATGTCCATGTGCGCCTCCTCTCAGCCTGATTTTGAGCCGAATCGTCCAACTTGACTGTCAGGATACACCATAGCGGAGTGCTTTTATCCCACTCCATGCAACTTCATAGCTCTTTTCCCCCACTTCATCCCACCCCACACACAGCAAACCCCGCGCGTGAGGTTCTGCCTCCCACTAAAACGCGGGTTCTGGCCTGCAAGGCGTCGGGAGGCGATGCGTACTAGATGTACGTGAGCCTCCCGAGAACGCAGCAGGCCAGGTTCCGCATCTCCTTAAAAGGCGGGTTCTGATGCGCAAGGCGCACAGGTGCGATGTGTACTGGACGTACATGAGCACCTGTGGAACGCGGCGCATCAGGTTCCGCAACTCCCTACAGGTGGGCGCGGGGGTGAGAAAGGTAGTATTCCTCGCGTATATGTTCCCTATCCACATGTGTGTAAATCTGCGTCGTGGATATGTCGGCATGGCCGAGGATCTCTTGGAGAACGCGCAGGTCAGCGCCACCGGCAAGCATGTGGCTTGCAAAGGCGTGGCGAAGCACGTGGGGATGCAGGCCCGCGATGCCCACGGCGGCTCCGCAACGCTCCACCACATTGAAGATGCTCTGTCGGCTGATGCGCCCACCGCGAGCGTTGAGGAAGACCGCACGGGGGTCTTGAGATGCCGCCGACGACGTCAGATGCAAGAAAGGTCGACCCTCATCGAGATACGTCCGCAGCGCAACAAGCGCGCTGCCCACGATGGGCACAAGCCTCTCCTTGCTGCCCTTGCCAAAGATACGCAGGAATCCGGCGTCGAGATAGCAGGCGGAGAGGTCGAGACCTGCAAGCTCGCTCACACGCAGGCCGCAGCCGTAGAGCACCTCGAGCATCGTCTTGTCGCGCATGCCGATGGGCGTTTCAGGAAACGGCTGGTCAAGCAACTCGAAAGCTTTCTCCACCGAGATGGTCTCAGGCAGGCGCTGGGGCTTGCGGGGGGCTTTCACCTCAGAAGTAGGAAGCTTCTCCGCCAGCCCATCGACATAGAGGAACTTATGCAAGCCCTTGATGGCCGAGACAGCCCTCTGGATGCTCGTAGCGGCCTTGCCCTCATCGTGCAGGTGGGCCTGGTACGCTTCCACAAGACCGCGCTCCACCTGGTCGGGAGCGTTGACATTGTGCTCGTCTGCCAGCCATGCGACCCATGCGGTCAGGTCACGCCTGTAGGCATCCACCGTGTTCTTGGAAGAGCCCCTCTCAACGCGCAGGTAATCGATATAGTCGGCCAAGCCCGCCTCAAGGGCGGACCTGGCCTGATTCGCTACGTCAGTCTTTGGCGCCGTCACAGCTTATCGCTCGTCGGCCCGAGCGCAGGAGGCCTTAATGAAGTCGCGGAACAAGGGGTGCGGCTTGGTGGGGCGGCTGCAAAACTCGGGGTGGAACTGGCCCGCGACAAACCAGGGATGGACATCGCGAGGAAGCTCGATCATCTCGACGAGGCGGCCGTCGGGCGAGGTGCCCGACACAACCAGGCCCGCCTCCACAAGCTGGGGGCGGAACTCGTTGTTCACCTCGAAACGATGGCGGTGACGTTCGGAGATATGCTCCTGGCCATAGGCCTCGGCACCCAGCGTACCAGCAACAACGTCGCAGGGATAGGCGCCCAGGCGCATGGTGCCGCCCATATCGACGATGCCGGCCTGGTCGGGCATGAGGGCAATAACGGGATGCTGAGTCGTCTCACTGAACTCGGCAGAGTTGGCGTCAGCCCAGCCAAGCACGTCACGGGCAAACTCGGTTACGGCAACCTGAAGGCCCAGGCAGATGCCAAGGTAAGGAATCTTGTGCGTGCGGGCGTAACGGGCCGCGCAAATCTTGCCCTCGAATGCGCGCGAGCCAAAACCGCCAGGAACAAGGATGCCGTCGGCGCTGCCCAGAACTTCGTCGGCATTGGCGTCGCAAAGCGTCTCGCCGTCGATGAGCTCGATGTCAACGGCGCGGCCGTTGGCGACGCCAGCGTGATGCAGGGCCTCGATCACCGACAGATATGCGTCAGGAAGCTGAGTGTACTTGCCCACAAGCTTAATCTTGACCTCGCCGAGCGTGTCGCGGGTTGCCTCGGCGGCTGCCTTGGCATCGAGGAAGGCGTCCCACTCGGTCATGTCGGACGTACGGGGGTCAAGGCCCAGGCGCTCGCAGACCTTGAGGTCAAAGCCCTGGTCGGCAAGCATCTTGGGCACGTCATAGATGGAGGGGCAGTCGCCGTTTACAAAGACCTCGTCGGGGTCGACATCGCAGAACGACGCGATCTTGTGGCAGATCTTTTCGTCCACCTCGTGGTCGGCGCGCAGAACAATGATGTCAGGAGAGACGCCCAGGCCGCGCAGCTCCTTGACGGAGTGCTGGGTGGGCTTGGTCTTTACCTCGTGCGATGCGGCGATGTAGGGAAGCAGCGACACGTGGATGTAGCAGACGTTCTCGTATCCAACATCCTTGCGGAACTGGCGGATGGCCTCGATGAAAGGCTGCGACTCGATGTCGCCGATGGTACCGCCAATCTCGGTGATGACGACGTCAGCGCCGGCCTTGTCGGCCACGCGGTGCATGCGGGCCTTGATTTCGTTGGTGACATGGGGAATGACCTGCACCGTGCCGCCAAGGAAGTCGCCATGGCGCTCACGGTTGATGAGGGTCTGGTACACCGAACCCTGCGTGACGTTGGAGTCACGGTTGAGGCTCTCGTCGATGAAACGCTCGTAGTGGCCCAGGTCGAGGTCACCCTCATGGCCGTCGTCGGTCACAAAGACCTCGCCATGCTGGAAGGGGCTCATCGTGCCGGGGTCGACATTGAGGTAGGGATCCATCTTCTGCATCGTGACCTTGTAGCCACGGCTCTTGAGAAGGCGGCCCAAGGACGCTGCAGTAATGCCCTTACCCAGGGACGATACGACTCCGCCAGTCACGAATACATGTTTTGTCATAGGTGAGTTCCCGTTCCTCTCGCCATGCCGTACGCGGCGGCAGCCGTTAAGTTACGGGGCTTCATTTTAGCACGGCCATGTTTCAAGTCATGTTCGCCGTAGATATCAATAAAATATTGAAAATATGGCCAACACAAGGACGGCACCGCGCCTCCTACTCGGCCTTGCCTTCGACCAAATCGATAAGCTCTTGGTGAGAATGAATGTCGAGCTTGGCATAGATATGCTTGACGTGGGCCTTGACCGTGTTGCGCGAAACGCTCAGCTGCTCCTCGATGTACTCGCGGTTGCGCCCACGCGCAAGCATCTCGAACACCTCGGCCTCGCGGGGCGTGAGCTGATAGGCGGCCGTCACCTGGGCGCAACGCTCAGCGAAAACCTCATCGGCAGAGACGTGGATCTCGATGTCGGGCTCGGGAGGCACAACGCCCTCGATCGTGGCACGCAGCGAAAACCCGCGCAGGCCAAAGAGAATGTAGGCGACAAGAACCAGCAGCATGACGGCGACAAAGAAAGCGAGCTGCTGGTGGCCGGCCGCAACCTCGATGCGGTTTGCCGTGGTGCCCAGAAGGGCGCCCAACGTCGTGGCCAAGCCCGACATTCCCTGCCCCCATCCCATGATGGACAGGGCGGCCAGAGGGTTGCGGGCAGCGAGGGCGACAAGCGTGAAATTGAGGGCGATGCCGAACACGCAGGTACCAACGGTCAGAAGGCCGTTCGCCAGCATGACGCTGCTCGAACCGCCCACCATGACAAGCAAAAAGCCCGCAGTGAGGGCAAGAAGCGACACGTTGACGATCTCGTCGCCGATGAATCGTCCGCCCAGCGCGAGCGTCACCAACACGAGCACGACCGCGAACGCAAGGCCAAGGTTGCCAAAAGACGGCACGCCGGCCACCTCGCCGAAGCGCAGCGCAAAGCCAAACGCAACCTGTACGAGAATGATGCAGATATAGAGGTTGCTCGTAAGCGGCACATACGAGGCAGGGCGCGTGACGGAAAGCTCGGCGGCGGCAGGACCGGCGGCAATCTCGTCAGCAAGGGCGCCGGCGCGGCGATGGGCGCACACCAGGCAAACAGGAATGAGAACCACAAGCAACACAGCGGAAACCTGTTGAGGAAGAGCGACGCGCACAAGCAGGTCGAACAGCTGCGCAAACACAGCACCCATCGTAATGGCGACGACTGCCTGGGACGCAGGCAGTGACACAGCAGCCAGGTTCGAACTGATGGAGGTCCATCCGCGGCTTGTCACAAGCAGACATGCGCCCGGCACCAGCAGGGCAGGGACATGCAAGCCCAGTCCCACAAGCACGCCAACGACGCCAAGCGCCCAGATGACCAACATCGAGAAAAAGAGGCGCCTGCCACTCAAAAGCGCAGGCCGGGCAAGCGAGATAAGACCGAGCGCAATGGAGACGAGCGCGCTGCACGTAATCGAGATATCGCGCGCGTAGGTAAACACGCCGTCGAACAGGGGAAAGAGCGACCGGTTCATGAGCTGCACGGTAAGGCCCGCCATGCCCATCGCGCAACAGACAAGCCAGAACTCGCGACTGGCAAACGTCACCCGGCAAAACTCGCGCACCTGTCGTAGTGCCTGTGCCACTCCCCGCCCCCTTCGCGCGCAAACCGCTCTTACACCCGCGATTCTACACGCGAAAGGGGCAGCCCTCAGCCCATGGCCGAAGACTGCCCCTCAAACACTCAAACTACCCTCTAACCCCCAGCCGGGGCCCGCACACAGCGCCGCACGCGAGGTTCCGCAGCTCCTCAAAAAGCGGGTTCTCGTCCGCAAGGCGTCGGGAGGCGACGTGCGCGGTGCGGGCCTTTGGCCTACTGGAGTACTCTAGCCTCCCGAGAACGCAGCGGACGAGGTTCCGCAACTTTTTAGTTGGCGAACTCCTGGCCAAGGATGTAGGCCTCGGTGGTAGTCCGCCCGCACGCAAGGCCGGTGAACAGGTTGGGGTAGCTCACGCAGAAGAAGCCGCCCGAGCAGTCGCCGATGGCATAGAGGCCCTCGATGGGGTTGTTGTCCTGGTCGAGAACCTGCATGTGCGTGTTGATGAGCAGGCCGTCGAACGTGGCGAGGTGCCAGGCGCCGGTGCGCACGCCATAGAAAGGCGGCGTGTCGAGCTTCGTGAGGCGGTAGGCCTCCTTGTAGTAGTCGGGGTCGGCGCCCTCGTCGCAGTAGCCGTTGTACTTCTCAACCGTGGCCGCAAGGTTCTCAGCGGGGATGTTGAGCTTCTCGGCGAGCTCCTCGATGGTGTCGGCCTGCTGGATGTAGCCGTCCTCGATGAGCTTGGCGTTCATGTTGTTCCACACCACGTCGAACGGGATGTTGTTCTTGGCACCGTTATCGAAGGGGAACAGACGGCAGCAGCCGACCTCGTTGAGCTGCTCGGCCTTGGCCTTGGCATCGGAGTCCCAGATGTCGCAGTAGGTGTGGTAAGGCTGGCTCCACGTGGAGTGCAGCATGTAGTCGTAGGGACCACTCTCATTGCAGAAGCGTTCACCGTTGAGGTTGACCTTGAGGAAGGGCTGCTCGCCGAACCAGAACCAACGGCCCACGACGCCATTGCCGGCAACCTCGTCAGGCATGACGCAGCAGCGGTTAAACAGGATGGATGTGCCAATCGGGTCCTTACGGGCACCGAGCCACATACCGGCCTTGATGCCGGAGCCGTCATCGGTGGAACCAGAGGTGCACAGGATGCGGCCGTCGACGATCTCGGGCTGCAGGGCGCACATCATCTCGGAGTTCGTGGAGTAACCGCCCGTGGCGAGCACCACGCCCTTGGAGGCGTTGATGCGCACGTAGTGGCCGTCGGTGGTGTCCTGGGCGATGGCACCGGTCACGCGGCCGGACTCGTCCTGCTCGAGCTTAACCAGGGGGCAGCTCCAGCGCACCTCGACGCCGGCGTCGATGGCAGCCTGGCGCATGACAGCGGTGTAGGAGTCGTCCTCGCCGGCAGCCTCGGTCTTCTGCGGGCTGTGACCGGTGGCGTAGGCGCGGTCGCGGCCCTCGCCGTCTTGGTTGCCGATGCCACCCTCGAACTCCATGACGAACTTGCCGGTGGCCTCGATGATCTCGGTGATCCAGTCGATGACCTCGCCGGAGCGCTGAGCCCACATCTTGATGAGGTCGTAGTTGCAGAAGCCGTTGGCGTAGCGAACGATGTCCTCGACGGCGTCCTTCTCCTCGATCTTGAACTCGGGGGACTCCTCGAAGGAGGCAAGCTGGAGCTTGGAGTTCATGGCGCCAATGTCCTCGCGCATCTGCTGGCAGGTCTCCTCGGCGTCACGCTCGATGACGAGGGTCTTGCTGCCATTCTGTGCGCAGGAAAGCGCGCAGGGCACACCGCCGGTGCTGAAGCCGCAAATGAGAACCTCGGTCTCGAGGGTCTCGGTGATGTCGGCCTCGGCAACCTCGGGCGCCTCACCCAGCCAAGCGGGGTTGCCCTCGGCAGTCAGGGCATCCTGGGCCTGGGCGGAGGTGGTGCCGGCCAGGCTGGCGGCTGCGGCGACGCCTGCGCCTGCAAGTGCGGCGCCGGCGACGAAGTTACGGCGGGTCAGGGTCTCGTTCATGGTCAATGTCCTTCCGTTGCGTTCAACTTATATGGGAACACACTCGTTCGCGGCGCACGCCTGCAGGCATCCCTGCGCTTGACCGCGTCGCTGACGCCCATAATGGCCCGCCTGGCCTCCATGAGCCATTGCCCAGCCAGGGTAATCTTTTATTTGCATATCTACCAGGTAAAATAGAGACAATTACCCCGCCTGGGTAAGCGTTTTATCACGCTGGAATACCCTTGAGGGTAATGGCTCAGCGCACTGAGAACCTGCATGCCGCTTTCAAGCGCCCAAAGGGACGCATCGCTCGATCATCAAGCCAGCAAGCAATCACGCTCCGACGATGAGCCTCCTTCAAAGACCGCGCAACCTGCGGGGCGATGTCCACGGCACACGCGCGTGCCTATGCATGCTCGTGCTTATACCAACAAGCGCCTTGCATGACAACGCGCAACAAAAAAACGCCCGGAGGGCCTAAGCCTTCCGGGCGTTTCGAAATTCACATGGTGCGCCGTCAGGGATTCGAACCCTGGACCTTGGGATTAAGAGTCCCCTGCTCTGGCCAGCTGAGCTAACGGCGCAAATGGGGTGAGAAAAGGGGCTCGAACCCTCGACCTTCGGAGCCACAATCCGACGCTCTGCCAACTGAGCTACTCCCACCACGTGCTGCAGGAGAGTATTTTGCAGGAAGACGCGATGGAAGGCAAGTACTTTCTCGAAGAAATGCCTTTCACCACTAGATGCACAAAACTAGGCCGTCACTGCGTCCTGCTCGACCTTGCTCGTGAGAATCGCCTCGACCCCACGTTCGCCGGTGTGGATGCGAATGGCCTCTTCCACAGGGTAGATGAAAATCTTGCCATCGCCCACCTCCCCTTCCTTGCCGGTACGGGCGGCCGCCAAGATGATGTCGGCAACTGTATCGACGCGTTCGTCAGGTAGGACGATCTCTATCTTGACCTTGGCCCGCATGCGCACGAGCACCTCGGTTCCCCGGTAGTACTCAGTCCAGCCGTGCTGGTTGCCAGCTCCCTGCACCTGTGAAATCGTCATGCCTTCGACGTTTGCGGCGAACAGGGCGCTCTTTACTTCTTCGACGGCCTCAGGGCGAACGATTGCCTCTATCTTCTTCATGCATCCCGTCCTTTCCGGTGAGAGCGACACGTTGAATGGCCTTTGAGCCAATGTCACAGTAGGGCGGCAAGATTTCTCAGGCATTTCCGTAAACATCCGTTAACACAGCATTCGCTGAGCGTTCAACAGGCCCGGGCGGAAGCACATCCTGCGCATACGCAAGACACAAAAAGGCCCGCGGGGAATCCCACGGGCCTTACGAAGAACTTGATTGGCAAAGAGTCGCCGGGGTTTGCCTCAGCGAAACGCCTAGGCGTTTACCGCCGCCTCGTCGGCAGACTGGCCCTGCACCTGGCCCGACATGTCATAGCCATAGCCATAACCGGGGGCGTAGAAGAAGCCGTAGCCCCAGCCGGGCATCGCATAGCCATAGCCCTGCCCGTAGCCGTAACCAGGGCCATAGCCGTAACCGTAATCGGAACCATAGCCCTCGCCGTAGCCGTAGTCATCCGCACCGCCGTAAGAATCCTGGCCGGAGAACACGCCAGAGGGGCCTTCAGCATCGCTGGAAGACTCGTCACCGGCACTGCCAAACAGGTAGTCGATGATGCTCTTGACCTTGCCGCTACCGTCCTGCTCGGTGGCATCGGAGGCCTCTTCCTCAGTGTAGTCGGTGTCCTTGCCCAGCGTGACCTCGAATTCCTGCTCCTCGCCGTCGCGCTCGACCGTAAGGGTCACCGTGTCGCCGATCTTGTGCGAACGCACCTGGATGATGAGGTCGTTGGCGGAGTAAATCTGCTCGCCATCGCACGCGGTGATGACGTCACCGGCCTGAATGCCAGCCTCCTCGGCACCCGAGCCCTTCATGACGTCCTGCACGTAGGCGCCGACAAGCGTCGAGGACGTGGTGTTGGACGATGCGACCTGGCTGTAATAGGCGTAGTAGTCGTTCATGTTGGACACGTGCATGCCAAGCTGCGGGTGGCTCGCCACGCCATCGCTCAAGAGCTGGTCGACGACGTCCTTGATGTAGTTGGAGGGGATGGCATAGCTCATGCCCGCCCAGTCACCGGTGCTGGAGGCGTTGTAGGTGGTCATGCCCACCAGCTCGCCGTTGGCGTTGACCATGGCACCGCCCGAGGAACCCTCGTTGATCATGGCGTCGGACTGAATGGCGCCCACGTAGTAGGCGGTGGTGTCGTTCAGCTGGATGGTGGTGGTGCGGTTGACGCCCGAGACAATGCCGGTGGAGACCGAGGTGTCCTCGCCCATGGGGCTGCCCACCGTCATGACCCACGAGCCCACCTTAAGGGCGTCAGAGTCGCCGAACTCGATGGGGGTCAGCTGCTCGTCGCCCGGTTCAATCTTGAGCACGGCAATGTCGCTCGTAGGATCGGTGCCCACAATGGTGGCGTCATAGGCCACGTCGCCCATGACGACCTGAATGACGGGCTCGTCCTGCTCGTCCACGTTGTCGTATCCCTCGATGACGTGGTAGTTCGTGAGGACATGGCCCTCGGTGTCAAGCGCGACGCACGATCCGCTTGCCACGCCCACCGAGCCCTGCGTGCCCACAAGAGCATAGACGGTGCCCACCGAAGGCAGGACCTTCTCGGCCACGCTCTCAGCGAGCGTGGGATCGGTGTCGACGGCGCCGGCCGTGCCGGCGGCATTCTCGTCAGCAGGCGCGGTGGCAACCGTGGAGCTCTCATCGGCAACAGCCAGGTTGGAGGAAGCGGCGCTCGTCATGAACGCGCCGCCCGCAAGGCCAATCGACAGCGCAAGTGCGCCGGCAACGATCTTGCCCGAGAGTCCCATGTGTGCACGGGTGCGGGCGCTTTCAGGAGCGAACTCAATGACCGGCTCGTTGTTCTTGTTGAAGGTACTCATATGCTGTGTCCTTCCTACTCCCAGGCCTCACAGAGGGGCCGTCGTTTTTTGACTATTGAAGGTTTACCCCAAACCGCTGAAACATACGTGAATCGATAGACCCACAAAGACCTGCCAGATACCTGAGGCGCCTTTCAGAAAGAGCGGGCGCGAGTGCCAGATCCCCCAATCCGGCAGCAACACCCCTTACTGTTGCAGGCCGAACTCAATCGCCGCAACATTATCGCGCATCGAACGCACGGTCTCGCGTGAAATGAGCTCGTTGTCGAAGGCTATTCGAATTTGTTCGCGCTCGATCAGAAGCGCGCGGCGCATGATGGCGTCGGTGGGCACCATGGAGGCGCCCAGGCGCGAACGGGCCGACTGGCCGTTTGAGCGCGCCGCGGCAGCCATACGCTGGTACTCCAACGTCAGATGGATGATAGCCTCCTCATCGAAACCGTCGTCGGGCTCAACCTCGGCAAGCTCTGAGAGCACGTACTCGGCACACGACAGGCGCAGGGAGTCTCGGGCGCGGCGGCGCTTCTCACGCGCATCCTCCCCCAGCCCCCAATCTTGAGAACCGGTCTGGAGCAGCACACCGAACCAGCCCGAGACATTGCGCAGAAGCCAGCGTATCTCCCCCTTGTGGTGGATGCGCGAAAGCTTGCGCTCGAGCTCCCACAGATAGCCATAGCCCACGACGGGCGCGACCTCATGGTCGCGGATGGCCTTGTTCACGCGCACCGCCTCCCATGCCACAGCGCGCTCATGCAGGCTGTCCTCCGCCTTGTCCTCCATCGAAGAGGCCTTCTTGATGCGGTCGATGCGCGTCTCGTAGGTCGCGATGACGCGGCGCAACGCGCGCTTGTCGACGATTGCCTCGTCGTGCGACAGCTCACGGATGACATTGCGCAGCACCTGAACGCGGCCCTGCGTCTCTTCAATGCGCGTGAGCTGGGGCTCCTTTTTGGGCACGAGCAACGGCACCACGAAATTGGCGAGCAGAAGCGTTATGAGAATGACGCCCGCCCCCAGGAAGATGAGCAGCTCGCGGCACTGCAGGACCTCGCCGGTGCCCACAACGCGCGGGATGGTGAGGCAGATAGACAGCGTCACGGCGCCTTTGGGGCCGGCAAGCGTGAGCAGCAGGGCGTCCTTGGCCGCCTTGCCGTCGATCTTGTGGCGCTTGCCGTCCTCGCGGACCCTCACGCGCTCCATCCCCAGGCACCACACGAAACGAACCGCGATGAGCGCGACGGTGATGAGCACGACGTCAAGAATGAGGGTTTCATTGGGATAGCTGCTAGCCCAGGTGCGCGCCGTGGCGTTGGGCAGAAGCGTGCCCAACAACACGAAGCACATGCCGTTGAGCGCGAAAGAGATGACCTTCCAGACGCTTGAGCTCACGATGTTGAGTCGCGCCGTGCTCGGCATCAGCGCCCTGGTGTTGAAGGAGTCCACGATACCGGCAGCCACGACCGCCAAGATGCCCGAAACACCCAGCTCCTCGGCTATAAAGTAAAAGGCAAAGGGCGTGAGCACCTGCACAAGCACATGGAACGTCACGTCCTCCAGACCGGTACGACGCACGAAGTTGATGATGAAGCCCTTGATTGCGGCGAGAAGCGCACCCAGCACGATGCCGCCCACAAAGCTCCAGGCAAGAGACAGTCCCGCGTCAACCACAGAGAAGGTGCCTGTGACGAGCGCCGCAATGGCGAACTGGAACGACACGACGCCCGACGCGTCGTTGAGCAGGCACTCACCCTGCAGGAGCATCTTATGGTTCTTGTCGATAGAAAGGCGCTTGCCCAGCGTGGTAACGGCAACCGCGTCGGTGGGACCCAAGGCCGCACCCAGGGCAAATGCGGCCGCAAGCGGGATAGAAGGCACAAGCGCATGCGTGAAGAAACCCACGACAAGCACGATGAGCAAGACGAGCCCCAACGCCAACGCAAGCACGGGTCTGCGCTGGCGCCACAGGGCCTTCTTGTCCGCCTCGATGGCGTCCCAGTAGAGCAAGGGCGCGATGAAGAAGATCAGGAAGAAGTCTGGGTCGAGCGTGATGGTGACCGGAGCCGGGCTCATGGCAAGCGCGACACCGAGCACGATCTGCACGAGCGAGGCAGGTGCCTTCGGGAAAATCTGGGCCACGATACTCGACACGAGGACGGCGGCAAGCATGAGAACGACGGGCAGGACGGACTCCACATGTGCTCCAATCTGCTTGTGCGCTCTAGCGCAGCCACATCGGCTGCGTTAAAAACAGAGCTGCTGCGGCAAAGCGCCCTTCGGGCAACGCTGCCGCAGCAACTATGTAGGCTTCTAGCCATAACCCAAAATGCCCCCCGCGAGAACCTCGCAGGGGGCATCCGCAAAAACTACCAATCCAGAACTGCCAATCCACACACAGCAGCAGTTGCACGGAAGCGCTGTGGCAAGGCGCCCGAAGGCGATGTGCGCGGTGCGGGCCTTTGGCCTACTGGACGTACATGAGCCTTCGGGGAACGCAGCCACAGCGCTTTCGGAATGCACCCATAGAATCCGCTGCAACAAGGCGCGCGATGGCGATGTGTACTGGGCGTACATGAGCCTGAGCGCAAGCTGCAGTTGCACGGAAGCGCTGTGGCAAGGCGCCCGAAGGCGATGTGTACTGGGCGTACATGAGCCTTCGGGGAACGCGGCCACAGCGCTTCCGGGGACTTGTTAGTACATGCCGCCCTGGCCGCCTTGGGCAGCAGCTGCGCTAATGGCGTCCTCGATGGTGGTGTCCTTGGGGATGTCGGTCACCGTGGCCTCGGTGATAAGGATGAGGCCAGCGATGGAGGCAGCGTTCTGCAGCGTGACGCGGGAAACCTTGACCGGGTCGAGCACGCCCATCTCGATCATGTTGCCCCACTTGCCGCTTGCGGAGTCCAGACCGCAGCCGGCCTCCATGTTGCGGACCTTCTCCACGACGACCTGGCCCTCGTAGCCGGCGTTGGCCGCGATGGTGGCCACGGGCGCAGCCAGGGCCTTCTTGACGATGTTCACGCCAATCTGCTCGTCGGCGTCGTCAAGCTTCAGCTCGTCGAGGCCGCGCAGGGCGTCCATGAACGCAACGCCACCGCCGGCGACGATGCCCTCCTCAACAGCAGCGCGGGTAGCCTGCAGGGCGTCCTCGATGCGGTGCTTGATCTCCTTCATCTCGGACTCGGTAGCAGCACCGACCTTGATGACGGCGACGCCGCCGGAGAGCTTGGCCAAACGCTCCTGGAGCTTCTCACGGTCGAAGTCGGACTTAGTGTTCTCCATCTCGCCCTTGATCTGAGCAACGCGGGCGTCGATGGCGGCCTTGTCGCCGGCACCGTCGACGATGGTGGTGTTGTCCTTCGTGATCTTGACCGACTTGGCGCGGCCGAGGTCGTCAATCGTGGCGTCGGCGAGCTTGGAGCCAAGGTCACTCATGATGGGCGTAGCAGCGGTGAGGGCAGCGATGTCCTCGAGCATGCGCTTACGACGGTCGCCGTAGCCGGGGGCCTTGACAGCGGCGATGTTCAGCGAGCCGCGCAGCTTGTTGAGGATGAGGGTGGCCAGAGCCTCGCCGTCGACGTCCTCAGCGATGATCACGAGCGGCTTGCCGGAACGCATGACGTCCTCGAGCAGCGGCACGATGTCCTGAACGTTGGAGATCTTCTGGTCGGTCACGAGGATGTAGGGGTCCTTGAAGTTGGCCTCCATGCGCTCGTTGTCCGTGGCGAAGTAGGGCGAGATGTAGCCCTTGTCGAACTGCATGCCCTCGACGGTGTCGATGTCGATGCCGAAGGTCTGGGACTCCTCGACGGTGATGACGCCGTCCTTGCCCACGACCTCCATGGCCTCGGCGATCTTGTTGCCGATGTTGGCATCGCCGGCGGAAATGGTGCCAACGGAAGCAATCTGCTCCTTGGAGGAGACGGGCTTGGCGACGCCCTTCATGTGCTCGACAACAGCCTCGACGGCCTTGTCGATACCGCGACGGATGGCCAGCGGGTTGGCGCCAGCGGTAACGTTGCGCAGGCCCTCGTTGACGATGACCTGGGCAAGCAGCGTGGCGGTGGTGGTGCCGTCGCCCACGAGGTCGTTCGTCTTGGTGGCGACCTCCTTCACCAGTTGGGCGCCCATGTTCTCGATGTGGTCGGGCAGCTCAATCTCCTTGGCGACGGAAACGCCGTCGTTGGTGATGGTGGGAGCGCCGTAGGAACGCTCAAGGGCGACGTAACGACCCTTGGGGCCCATGGTGACGGTCACGGCGTCGGCCAGGGTGTTGACGCCCTTGGCGAGCTTGGCGCGAGCGTCGGCGTTGAAAGCAATCTGCTTAGCCATTGTTCAAGACCTCCTGATGAGTGGGTGAATGGAAAAGGGGCCGCGCGTCGCCGAGTCACCAGGCGCGCAAGCCCCTCTTATATATGAGCGGTCTTACTCCTCGACGACGGCGTAGATGTCGGAGTCGCGCATGAGCAGGTACTCCTCGCCGTCGATCTTGACCTCGTTGCCGCCGTACTTGCCATAGATGACAACGTCGCCAACCTTGACGTCAACGGGGATGCGCTCGCCCTTGTCATCGAGCTTGCCAGCGCCGACAGCGATGACCTCGCCGCGCTGGGGCTTCTCCTGAGCGCCAGAAGAGATGTACAGGCCGGAGGCAGTCTTCTGCTCCGCCTTCTCGGGCTTGACCAGGACTCGATCTCCCAAAGGCCTCAACTGCATGATGGAACCTCCTCGTTTGCTGTCCGCGCGCTGCGCGGTGCCTGCCCGACTTTGCCGCGGGTGGCTTTTGATGACGCACTGCATGGTACCCAGACTTGCGTTCTCTAACAACTTCAGTGAAAGAAATCTCACAATTCAAGACTTAGATTATATGGCTCGCACATATACCAACAATCTCATGGCGCCCCCTGAGGGATTTGGGGACGAGATAGGGCTTGCACGCATATGCTTTGCCGTGAGGTGCCTTGGCCTGGGCGCGCGGTACCATAGGGGCCGTCAAAACTTGCCGCCAAGGCGGCTGGGACAACAAAAAGGAGCACACAGCATGAACGAGCGCGCGATGCGTGAGTACACCCGCTGGGCGGAGAGGGTCACCGATCCTGAGCTCGCCGAGCAGCTCAGCGCCATGAAGGGCGACGAAAAGGCCATTGAGGACGCGTTCTTTCAGGACCTCGAGTTCGGCACGGCAGGCCTGCGCGGCGTGCTCGGAGCCGGCTCGAACCGCATGAACGTCTACACGGTCGCACTCGCCACGCAGGGCCTGGCCAACTACCTCAAGGCGAACTTCGACGAGCCCAGCGTTGCCATCTGCCGCGACTCGCGCCACAAGGGCGAGCTTTTCTGCCATGTGGCCGCCGAGGTGCTGGCGGCCAACGGCGTCACGGCCCATCTCTACCCGCGCCTGGAGCCCACTCCCGCCTGCTCCTTCGCCACGCGCGACCTGGGGTGCTCGGCCGGCATCAACATCACCGCAAGCCACAACCCCGCTGAGTACAACGGCTACAAGGTGTACGGCGCCGACGGCTGCCAGATCACCACGCAGGCTTCCAAGGACATTCTCGCCGCCATCAGCCAGGTCGACATCTTCGACGGCGTGGCGCGCATGCCCTTCGACGAGGCCATGGACGCGGGCCTGGTCGATTACATCGGCGAGGGCACCATCGAGCGCTTTGTGGACGCCGTGGCCCAGCAGTCCCAGCATGTGGAGGCGCCCGCCGACGGCGCCGACCTCAAGGTCGTGTACACCCCGCTCAACGGCGCGGGTCTGGAGTGCGTTTCGAAGATCCTCGAGCGCATCGGTGTGACCGACGTGACCGTGGTCCCCGAGCAGGCCCAACCCGACGGTGACTTCCCCACTTGCCCCTACCCCAACCCCGAAATCAGGCAGGCGCTGCAGAAGGGCCTGGAGCTGTGCGCCGAGGTACACCCCGACCTGCTCCTTGCCACCGACCCCGACGCCGACCGCACGGGCATCGCCGTGCCCCACAAGGGCGAGTATGTCCTGCTGAGCGGCAACGAAGTGGGCGTGCTTCTCTCCGACTGGCTCGCTGCCCGCGCCGCGGCCCGCGGCGAGAACGTCGCGGACAAGCTCGTGGTCACCACCATCGTGAGCTCGTCGATGCTCGACGCCCTGGCCCGCAAGCACGGCTTTGAGCTGCGCCGCACGCTTACCGGCTTCAAGTACATCGGCGAGCAGATCGCCCGCCTGGAGGAGAAGGGCGAGCAGGGCAGGTTTCTCTTCGGCTTCGAGGAGAGCTACGGCTATCTGAGCGGCACCTACGTGCGCGACAAGGACGCCGTGGTGGCCTCCATGCTCATCTGCGAGATGGCGCGTGACTACAAGGGCCGCGGCATGGACCTGGTCGACGCCGTGGAGGCGCTCTACGACGAGCTCGGCTACTATCGCAACCGCACGATCTCGCTGGCCTACCCCGGCGCTGAGGGCGCAGAGCAGATGCGTGCCATCATGGCCGGCCTACGCGCCGAGCACCCCGCCCAGCTCGCAGGCCTTGCGGTGGAGGGCGTGGTCGACTACGCCCAGGGTGCGACCATGCCCCGCATCGGCGGCGACGCAGCCGACGAGCAGACCCTGCCGGGCGCCAACGTGTTCGAGATCAACCTGGAAGGCTCCAACAAGGTCATCATCCGCCCGAGCGGCACCGAGCCCAAGATCAAGGCCTACGTGTTCGCCCGCGGCACGACCGATGCCGAGGCGCTCGCCCTTGTCGACGAGCTGGACGCCGCAGCCCGCAAGCTCCTGGGCGCCTAGGTCACACGGCGCAAACCATATTCCAGGAAACGCAAACGCCCGCCCCGTGCACTCGCATCGAGCAGCACGGGGCGGGCGTTCTTAGTTGACCAACAAAAAGGCCGCCCCCGATGGGACGGCCTTTCTTTGACTGCGTAAAGCTACGGGCGCAAACGCTACTCGGCGTCGGCGACCTTGGCCTTCTTGTCGACCGAAGCCTTGTAGAGGCGCAGGGCCGCGTAAATGACGATGATCACGATGTAGAGGATCACGTGGATGGAGCCGACGCTGCCCATGTTGGCAAGGGACAGACCCAGGGCCATGGCCACATGGACGCCGAGCAGGGCAACCATGAGGTAGGCGAACTTCTGCAGGCGGCGCCACACGGTGGCGTTCATGGCGGAGCGGATGAACTTGAACGACGTCACGCTCAGCACCACGAAGATGATGGTGAGGACAAGGGCAACGATGAGCGAAGCGGCAAGCGTGGGCTTGAGGTTGCCGAAGTTGGAAAGCATCGGCAGGTAGCTCTTCAGGTAGGTCACGATGTGGCCGATGTAGAAGATGAACGAAAGAATCGAAAGCTCGCCGCGAATGGGCAGCAGGCCGCGCTTGATCTTGCTGCTGTCAGGCAGGGCGCCGGTGAACATGACAAGCGCCAGGAAGAACGTGCCCAGATAGCCCTTCTGGAACATGAAGGTAAGCCAACGCCACTGGTTGGTGTTGACACCGGTGAGCACCGTCCAAAGGTACACGACGAGAGCGACCGTAGCGACAACGTAGAAGACCACCGAGTACTTACGCAGCGGCCTTGCGAGCGGGAACGCGACGATTGCCGTTATGGCAAGCGCCAGCAATATGCTGATAATCTCTGCATCCATGACGAAACTCTCCCTCTTTCTGACTGCGGGCCCTCATACCCTTGGAACGTACCTTACCTTAGATGTGCCCTCTTTGCCATCGTAAAAACCGTCAGTGACCTCGTCTGAAAACCATTAAACCTGACGGGAAGTGCCTTTTTATCCCCAAACGAGTGTTAGATAGTTTTGTATGATGCCAAATACCTGGTGTTTTGTTGCGAAAACAATTGTGTGACATCAAAGAGTGTCGCACAACACACATGCCACGAACTGCTGGGCGCCCATTGTGGAAGGCTCTGCCATGCCCAGTTCACGCAAAAGGACGCTGGGTGCGAGCATGGCGACGTCACCGGTTGTGGCCCGTTTGACGCGCTTCACATGCGCGCCCAAGGCCTGCGCATGGTCGGGCGCGGCCCCTTGGACATAGGACATCGTGAGCCAATTGCGCGCCTTGTGGAGAAGCCCACGCCACAGGCGGCACTCGTTCTCAAAGCGAGCAGGCGACTCTTCACGCGTCGCACGGGGGGCCACGCCCTCGTTGAGACCGAGCAGCACGCAGGCCTTGGTTTCGAGGCCCGCAAACGCGGCGGGGATGCCCACGCGCACATCCCACAACCTGCCGCCAAACCCGCGGTCCACCGCAGCCAGGTTGGCGCGGCTGAAAAACTCGCCGGCGTTTTGGGCAACGACAGGCTCGCACAGGCGCGTGAACGTGAGGTTCTCGTTGGGCGACACGATATCGATGAGCTGGCGACCGTGCTTGCGGCTTGCCTTGGCGATGAGCGCCCGGGCCTGCGCGTAGCGCTTGGCGAGAAGTTCTGCCCCTTCGAAGGGCTCGGGGGCAGAAGCGTCAAGCGAGGCGAGGGCGTCGAGAACGTGCATGTTGCGCTCGGCAGCATAGGCAACAAGTCCCGCCCAGGCTTTTGCGGAGATGTCCGCGCGGCCCAGGCCGACCCAGGTACGCCAGCACATAAGGTCGTGCTCGTTGGCCGCAAGACCAAGCAGCGTAAACGATTGAAGCGTGGCCACACTCGCAACGCGACGGGGGTCTCCGCCCACAGGCTGGCCCTCAGTGCAGGTGACCGTGGCGATACCCGCCGCCTTGAGCTTCTGGCAGACGTCTTTGAGCATGCTTCCCTGGGGAATGACCACGCACACCTCGTTGGGGTACACGAGGTCGTCGAACGGAATCGGCTCGCAACCGTCCTTTGCCACCTGGGTCCCGGCCTCCCCTGCCGCAGATGCGGCTTCGGTCAGCTCCAGGTCTTGAGAGAGGTCCACAGCGACATTGCCGAGAATGTACTTCACGGTCTTCGCGCAGGTCTGGACCTCAGTGAGGGGCTCGGGCGACTTTACGACGAACGTGTCTTCCGGGAAATCGAGCGGGGCCTGCGCGAGGCGCACGGGCTCAACGGCACGCGCTTGCGCGAAGCGGGCAAGGCTCGCGCCTGTTGCCGCAGCGTCGAAGAAAGGATTGGCGACGCTGCAATCGCCGGCAAGCAACAGCTCCTGGCCAGCGAGCGCCTCGATAAGGCGCAGCTGCGCCAGGCTGATAAGGTTCGCGTCGTCCACCAGCACGTGCGCCGCACCCAGGCGCTGGGCGATTTCAGGACAGGAGCGCACGGCGTTGAGGGCGCGGGCACCCAGCTCGCGCACGTCGTAGGCACCAAACGCAGCGAGCGCATCGACATAGCGACGGGCAGGCTCGCCCTGAGGCACAGGCAGCTCGCCTGCGTCCCATGCGCGATACAGCTCCTTGCAGGCCGCGGCGAGGTCCTCCTTGCCCATGCCCGCTTGGCGCAGGTCGGCAATGAGAATGGAGCGCTCCACGTCGAGCAACGTGCGCGGACCGTGGCCGTACAACGCCTGCGCGTCCTTGTCGGCAAGCACCTCGTAGCTGAGCGCTCGAGCCGACACCACGCGCAGGCGCTCGACCGACTCTGGACCGGCGGACACGCGAAATCCCAGGCGACGCTTGAACGCGGCCGCCGCATCCTTCGAGGCGCACACCACCATGAGGTCGGCGACGTCGCAGCCGCCGTCGAGCAAGGCGCGGGCGCGCTCAAGCAGACGCCCCGTCTTGCCGCTTGACTGCGCGCCCTCGAGTATCGCGACCGTCGGGCTTTGCTGGCCGGCCATGGCTAGAGCCACGCACCCTTGGCGGAGTCAAACTCGCGCTGGGTTCCATCGGCCGCGACCACACCCCACACGCTGTAGTCGATGACGAGGGGCTCGACAGCAGGTGTCTCGGTGGGCTGCTCCTCGGAGTCGGCTGCCGGGGCGGTCTGATCGTCGACCAGGGCGGCTTCGACAGGCCCATCGACCTGCTCGGCCTCAGCAAGCTGCTCACTTGCAGCCTGCGCAGCAGCCTCGGCCTGCTCCTCTGCCTGCTTGGCAACCTCGGCCTGCTTGGCCTGCCAGGCGGTGCGCTGGGCGGCAAGCGACTGCGCGGAGGGCAGACACACCTCAACGGGGCCCTCGCCGAAGGTGCCGGCATTGCACAGGTCGCGCAGTTGGGCGGCAACATCCTCGAATACAGGCAGCTCGGTGCCGGGCTCAACCGCAAAGCGCACGACGTTCTTGGCAAGGAGCAGGTCGATTTCGCGGTAGTCGACCGTCTGCTCGCCGCGCTCGCCACGGCTCTTGTTGAAGCTCTTGATGTTCTCGCCCACGAAGTAGCGCTTGCCGGTGAGCCATTCCTTCACGTGCGGCCACACCTCGTCGGCGCCCTCGTCAGTGCTGAGCCAGTACTTCTTGGCGAAGTTTACCTTGAGCTGCATCACGTTGGCAGCCGGGTCGGCGGCGGGATGGCTGCGCACCGTGGTGGGCGCGAGGTGGATGAAGGCCCTCTTCACGTCGGCGGCAGACTCGGCGTTGTATTCGCGCTCGTCAAGCGAGGCAATGAGCATAAGAGAAGGATGAACGATCATGGCATGACCTTTCTCAAAGGTCGCAGGCGACACCAACGCGCCACCTGCGGCTCTGTGCATCTAGTAAGTCCGTACCTGTGCGCGCAGGTCCTGTTCGTCGAAGGCGATAACGCCCCAGGCAGCCAGGGCATAGTCGGCGATGACACTGCGGCGCACGCTCATATGGCGGCGACCGTCGATACCGGCACTCACGCGATAGCCCTTGAGGTTGAGCTTCTCGGACACCTCAAGGTCGACATCGGCAAACGAGCTGATGGCAAGCGTTTTCTTAGCGCATCCTGCCAGAGTGTAGAAAAGTGCGCGGGCCTTCTTGTCGATACTCTGGCGCACCTTGGCGGAGGCGCTGGCCGCATCGAAGTAAGCGTGCTCGGGAAGCCAGCCGTTCATGCAGCCGGCAAGCACCAGGTGATCGCACGACACGCCTACCACATCGTCATAGGAGCACACACCCACGCCGGCCGCGTCGCCAAAGAAATCGCGGCGAGTCGCGCAGGCGTGCACGCCGGCAAACATCTGTGCCGCGCTGGCATCGGGACCCGCAGCCAGGCACACGTCGAGAAGTGCCTCGCTCATGCGACGAACGCCCAGCTTGGAGGCGAGTTTGTCGATGAGGGTGCGCCCGGTGAGACCTGCGAGCTCGTCGATGAGGGTATGCCCCGCCAGGTAGGCCTCGGCTACGGCATCGTGCGTGGAACCGATGCTTCCTTCAGACACGGCGGCGACCAGGCTCTCAAGCGCCTCGACGATAGTCTTGCCCTCCTCGGCGCAGTCGTGCGTGGCCAGCTCGCAGAACACGTTGCTGCATGCCACATAGTCGCCCACGCCGCACCACACACGCCAGCAGATGCCGTCCTGAGGATTGGCGAGCAAGCCGAGCATGCTTACGAAACGCGCCTCGTCGCACTCCTCGACCTTGCGGAAGTTCGCGCTCACGAGCTGGCCGGTCGCCATCTTGCGCACAGGCAGGTCGGTAGCCTTGAGGGCCTTGGCAAGAGAGCGGGCCCAGGTGAGGTTGGGTGCGGCAACGACGACCCGCGAGGGGTCGGCACCGGCGTCCACCTTGTCTTTCACCCAGGACGCGACCTTGGCGAACTCTTCCTTCCACCCAAAGCTCTCGAGCAGCTCGACGCCCTCGATGGGCGCGACCGTGCAGGGCACGGCATACGTGTCGGCGACCTCATGCTCGCCGCACGAGTCGAGAAGGCCCAGCGAAAGCGCATCGAGGAAGCCTGAATCGGCCAGCTGGGAGGCGGCACCGGCAACCATGCCGGTCGCCGGGGCAGGCAGCACCACACTCACCGCGCCCTCGTTGCGGGCGCAGAACTCCTCGATTCCCTTGCCATACGGGAAGGGGTCGGCACCCTCGGAGGTGTCGGTGGGGTCGGCACAAGCCCACAGGCTCTCGGGGGCCAGGGCCTCAAGCACAAGCTGCGAGGCGCGGTTAAGCGCCTGATAGTCATCCACAACGAAGTGACGTACAGGCAATGCGCACGACGGGTCGGCCAGCGTTGCCAGATAATGCACGCACATGCCGGCAAGCTCGCAGGGATGGATCGGACCGTAGGCGGTCAGGCAGGTGCGAGCCAGGTTGAAGACCTTCTGCTCGTCCTTCTCCCAGAAGAAATAGGGGTCGTCGGCCTCGAGGGTCGTGAGGCTCTTGCGGAAAAAGCCGAGCATGCCCTTGAGCTGCTTGGCCGCCACGCCCGTGGTCTTGAGGTCCTCCTTCACGAAGTCGTCCTCAAAAGGCATGATGAGCCTGGGGGCGCGGTGCGTGAACGCCTGGGCCTCGGGGGTCGACAGGATCGAAAGCTCCAGGTCACGTGCGCAGGTCACGGTCACGCCACGTGCCGCCACGTCGGCCATCGCCTGCACGGCCGCGTCGCTGCCAACAACGACACACACCTGCTCGGCCGGCACGCCTGAAGCGAGCAGTGCCTCGACGCGTGCCCGCACAAGGGCCGTCTTGCCCGCGTTGTGCGGGCCCTGCGCCATGAGGAAGCGCACCTGGGCGTTTGCCTGCACCGCCTCCTGGGCGGTCATGGTCTGCAAAGTCATGGTCTTCTTCCTACCGTTCGTATATCTGTTCGATGTTAAGCATCTTCTTCATGCGGTTGACCACGGAGTGGGCGCGACCCCTGTCGTCGGTCACACTCGGCAGCACCCAGTGCTGCACCACCGCGCCCGACGCCACGTCGGGAGCCATGACGTCCTCGTAGAGCGTGAGTGCGTCGGTGGGGCAGATGTCGGTGCAGCAGCGGCACTTCACGCAGTCGGCGGGAGAATGGTCCACGCCCTCGCCCGTCTCGTCCTTCCACTTCGTGATGGCACCCGTGGGGCAGAACGTCGCGCAGCCGTAGCATGTACGGCACTTCGAGGCGTCGATCACCACGCGACCCCACAGCCTCGTGTCAAGCGTCACGTTCTCGGGCTCGCCGAGCTCGGCAAGCGCGTCGAGCAGGCGCTCGCGACGGTCGGGGATGAAGTGGGGCAAGGTGCCGTCCTTCATCGTCTTCATGAAGCGGGCCGCCTGGGCACGGCCGCTCTCGTCGCACACGACCTCGGGCTCGTCGGACTTCAGTACCTCCGGCGTCACCGCGTCGCTCAAGGCGCACAGCATGGAGCGGCCCGTCTCGCTCAAGAGGCGTCGGCGGTTCTCGTCGTAGGGCAGCGACTGGGTGAAGGCGCTCTTCTCGCCCTCGTCAAGCATGGCCTCGCGGGGCAACTTGTCGGTGAGCTCGACGCGCACGTCGCTTCTCCAGGCACTCAGCAGCTCGTCTGCCGTGGCGGCGACCAGCTCGTAGGTCTGCTTGCCCACGCTGCGCTCGCAGGTGTCGCACGCACCGTGCACGAGCACCACCCGGTCGGCACCGGCGGCCACCAGGCTCACGCACACCGACTCGTCCACGCGGCCAAGGCAGCGCACGCGCGTTGCGCGCTGCGGATCGACGCAGGCGGCGTAGCGCTCCCAAGCGTGGTCGCACATGACGACGCCCACGCCCTTGGCGGCGATGAGCGCGTCGAGCGCCGTGGTGGCGAGCACCGCGTCGTTGGGGTTGTTCGCCTCAAGCGCGCAGGTGGGACATACCGTGGCGCATGTGCCGCAGCCCACGCACAGGTCGGAGTCGACGCTCACCTCGTCTTGCGAGATGGAAATGGCACCCGTCGTGCAGGCATCGGCGCACTTGGTGCACGACGCCTTGCGGTTGCGCATGACGGCGCAGCGATACGGAAACGCCTTCAACACGTCGCTGGCGATGCCGTCAAACACCCCCAGCATTCTGCTCGTAGCCATGGCTAGGCGTCCACGCCGTCGAGGAGGTCGTCGAGCGCCTCCACCTCGGTCTGCACGAAGCCCAGGAGCAGCTCGCCGGCACCGATGTAGAGGTCGGTCTGAGAGAAGTACTTGATGTCGGAAACGAACATGGGCACCCAGTTTGCGAGGTGCTGGCCCACGAAGGCACGCTGGGTCTTGAGCATCTCCACGGCCTCGTCCTCCTTGCCCTCCTTGAGGGCCTTGGCCGTACGCTCGCTCATGACCTGCATGAACTCGAGCTCGAGGGCAATGTGGTCCTCGCAGTCGTTCCACTCCTCGCCCTTCTTCAGCAGGTTGGCGCGGTAGATGGCGAGCACCTCGTCGCGCGCGTCCTGCATGAGCAGGCGCTTCTCGGAGGTATGGACGCTCTCGAAGGGGTAGGCGGCGGAGCGGCCGTTGTTGCCGTGGCCGATGAACGTGCGGGCATAGTCACGCGCCAGGTCGAGCAGCGTGTCCTCCCAGGTACCCTTGAGGTAGTTGTACATGGTGCGGTAACCGTAATCCACGTGCTCGTTGCCCGTGGAGGTGGGGAACTTCAGGTGGCGCAGCTCCTCGAGGAACTTGCCGTCGACCTCAACACGGAAGATGCGCGCGAGCAGGCCGTAGGTGCGGGCGCGGCGGGTCATGAAATCAACGAGCTCGCAGCCCTCGACGACTTCCTCGGTCTGGTCGGGCATGGCGATGGTGTCAGTCATCTTGCAGCTCCTTTAGGCTTGTGCGGTCGCGTTCTTCTTGAGGTAGTTCTCGCCCAGGTCGGTAAGGCGCCAGCCGCGGTTCTTCCACTCCACGGCGCCCACCTCCTGCAGGCAGTCGATGAAGTGGCTCGGCGCCTTGTGCGGGTTCTCGAGACGCTCGTCACCTGCATAGCGGTCGTTGATGGCGCCCATCGTGCGACCCTGCTCGTGCAGGAAGTCCAACAGGTCCCCATAGATGTCGGCATAGCGGGCGTCGCGCACGCCGATGAGCTCGTCGAGCTCGGTGCCCTCGCGGCACTCGGCAAGCACGGTGAGGCCGGCGTCGGTGGCCAACCAGGTCGCCTGCTGGGGCTCCTTGATCTCGAGGTACTCCACGCCGTCCTCGTCGACGGCCTCGTCGGCGTTCTCGGGCAGCTTGGCGACCAGCGCGCCGGACTTCTCGAGCATGGTGCACAGCGACAAGGCCGAGTACACGCTGAAGCAATCCTTCTGGAACTCGTCGACCATCTCGGTCACTTCGTTGGAGGTGCGCTCCTGGCAGCACAGCTCGATGATCTTGAGGAGCACGGGCTTGCGAGCGAAGTTGCGCGCGAACAACTCGCGGATGGCGTCCTCGGGGCAGGCGAAGCGACTCTGGTCGTAGACGCTCGGCTTCTTCTGCGACTCGGGCATCTCTTTGATAACGGGCAGCTCCTCGATCTCTTCGGCGGCGACCGCCTCGGGGTCGTCGGGATCGGGGGCAAAGGGATCGAACTCGTCGGTGTCAACGATCTCGAAGTCAAACCCCAAGTCGTCGAACTCCCCCACAGTGCTTTCGGACTCAAACTCAGACATGCGTCTATCCTCTCCCTCACTGGCGCACGGCTTGCGCTTCCGGGAGAAGATGCTAGGTCTCGCCGACACACGAGCTTCATAAACGGCGGATGATTTGAAGGGATTCACGCCGTTCATGAAGGCATCATCGGTCATGGATGAGCCGATGAACTGGGGTTTTGCTGAATGACACACAAGTGCGAAGGTCTGCGAGAGCATGTGGGGCATCGACCGGCAAGCGGGTGAAGAGACATGCAAAGGCCAGCAAACGCGGCAGGGTACGCGAGTGTCACAGAACACATGCGCGCGAACGGGCTGCCGTATTGCGCTCACGAATGTGGAAGACCGCAGCCGCAGTTCCAAATGCAAGCTCACGCCACTCAGCACGCAGCCAAAAAGTGCGACGCTCGCCCCGATAGTCCGCTCGACGGTCGCGCACGTACCAAAAGTCCCAAAAGTATGCGTTATGCCGGAAGCAGGAACGCTACAAGGTTGTACGAGAAAAACGCGCAATCCATCTACCAGGTGTTTTGATATCACGATAATCGAGCATCAGACCCTGGTTGAGTTATAACGCATACTTTTGGCGTTTTTTGACACTAACAGGGGCCGGTTGCCGGCCAAAGGGGCAGTGAGAGGTCCTCGCCTCGCCCGCTGCACACAAAAGGGGCTGTAACAAAAGCCCCTATAACGAATTCACGCCCCGTTCGGACCGGTCCGG
>CABQHM010000031.1 GCA_902464015.1 uncultured Coriobacteriales bacterium
CGTGGGAAGGCGAACAGCCGGTTGCAATCAGCGGACACTCTTGCGCGTATGCGACTGAAAGCATAAGCGCTGGAAAACTCACCGATTTCGCGGGGCGCTGATGGCGCGAAGGCGGATGTTGGGAAGACGATAGGGCGGATTTGTCACGTCGAGTTGGCTGTCTGCAATCTGAATCGTTCGGCGGTTTGTTTTGTTATGGCCGATGCCGTGCGAAACGTACCGAAATGTGTGCGCATAGGTGCGACCCGTCTCTATACCTTGGCTTTCGGTTGCCAACTGATTTGCGGTCAACCTGAAATAAGGCGACGATTGGGATCCTCTAACTCGGATTTCCCACTCGGTTCCTAAGGCACTTAGAGCCGGCTCATAAGGGCGAAAACAAAGCCACCCGCGACGATTCCTTCAGTCATCGCTCTTGTGCATCCCTCATGACCTGCGGAAATGCAAGACGTTAAAGCCACTGGCTACGATTCACTTTGCCAAACGGGTGCCGAAGAGGATAGTCGGCTGTTTTGGCGTTCGTATCGGACGTTTCAGGGCCTCAAAACCAACCCGTTTTTGTCCCCGGGACAAAAATGAAACTGCGGGCTTGCGGTTTCGAAATAGTTTGCGAATTTGTCCCAGGGTTTGTCCCAAACGCCTACGCGAGGACACGCGGAGGGATTCGGCGGCAAGGTGGACAAAACCGACAACCAAACTAGACCCAATTGGAATGGCGCCGCGACAAACGAGCGTGAAAGGAGCGCAACAGGCAAGACGCAATGCTTGATATGCTTCAGGTTCCTGTCGGAAGCTGAAAGGACGCCTTTCATCGACTCCCAGGTTCACCCTGGATGAAAGCAAAAGGCCTGCTCATTGACCCTTTCAACAACCATCTGAGATTGCAAAAAACCATGCTCAACTGCCATGAAGTTCCCAACGGACACTGCCAAAAACTTGTCCAGTCACCCTGGAGCTCTCAGCACATGCCGGCAAAAGACCCGGTCGCACACCCTGAAATACCTATCTGACATAGGTCGAAGCCTATATATCGCCTTTAAGATTCTTATCGACAGCTGGGTGCGCAACGCCGTCACCCGAATTGATTCCTCGTTTCGGCAGCGAGATGAGCATGGTGGTCCCGTTCTCGGAGCTTTCCTCAACTTGTGCCGTGCCGCCGTGGAGCACCGCGATTTCCCAAACCAGCGCAAGGCCGAGCCCCACGCCGCCATGTTCCCTGCTACGAGACTTGTCCACGCGGAAGAACGGCTGGAAGATGCTCTGCCTGTATTGCTCGGGTATCCCCGGACCGGCGTCTATGACCCGCAGGCATATGCGGTCGCCCTCCTCGGCAGCGGAAAGGCAGACCACCGTATCAGGCCGGCTGTAGCGGATGGCGTTTTCGGTCAGGTTGAAAACCGCACGGTACACGAGGGTGTCGCTGCCAACCATCGCCGCGTCGCCGTCGCATGCGAGCTCGACCCCCTTGCTCTCGGCAAGAGGGGCGAGGTCGGTACAGACCTCCTCGAGCAACGGGGCCAGCTCGATCACGTCGTTGCAGGGAATCGTGCGGAGCTCACTCATTTCAAGCAGGGCTTTCGTCATCTGCGACATGCGCCCGGTTTGCTCCTGCAAAAGCTTGAGAAACTCGGTCACCTCGGGGGCGGCATCGGGATGCTCGACCTCATAGAGCTCCATCTGCGCCTGCATCAGCGCAAGCGGTGTGCGCAACTCGTGCGCGGCATTGCCCGTGAACTGTCGCTGTGCCGCGAAACCTTCGTCGAGACGAGCAATCATGTTGTTGAACGAGGCGCTGAACTGCTCAAACTCCGGCAACACATCCTTGGCAATCTTCATTTCGGCCAGGTTGTTCGGCTGTACCTTCTCGATTTGCGAGGTGAAATCCCGCAACGGCCGCAAGGCGCGACCAGTCACAAAATACGCAAGCACGCCGCCAAGCAGCGTCACCGCCGCCGTTATAAGCCAATTCGTCGCACCAAAAGACTCCTGGGCGTCACTCACGATAATCATGAGGTCATAGTTGTTGTTCTCGGTGTCGAGGTTGAAGGGGCCGGCATCGCCCTGCTCGGCGTCGGTGTAGGCCGATATGTCGTTGCCGATCGAATTCATGTAGTGCCTGCCAGAATAGCCGATTAAGAAGTTCATCAACAAGCAGGTCAGGCATAGTAAAAGCGCCGTCATCAATGTGATGCGCCACTGCAGGGACAGCTTTTTCATACGCCGGCCTCCATCACGTAGCCCTCGCCGATGCGATTGTGGATGGAGTCGAAGCCCTGGGCCGCCCGCAGCTTCTTGCGCAAAGACGACATGTGCACGCGTATCGAGTTGCTGAAGTTGTTCACCGAGCTATCCCACACGTGCTCGATGAGCTCTTCCTGGCTCACCGGGCGGCCCTGGTTGAGCATGAGATACTCGAGGATGCCCGTCTCTTTTTTGGTCAGCGACAAAGGGTTCCCAGCGACGGCGGCTTGGCGCGTCTTCGTGTCAAAGGTAAGGTTTCCGCAGGTCAGAACCACATCGCTTTGTGTAAAACGGCGCAACGTGAGGCAGCGTATTCTCGCAGCAAGCTCCTCGAGGTGAAACGGCTTGGTAAGGTAGTCGTTGGCGCCCGCATCCAAACCGTTCACTTTGTCGGCAACCTCGCCACGCGCCGACAAAATGAGCACCTTTGTGTCGCAATCGGTTTTCCGAAGCGTCCGCAACACCGTCATGCCATCTGCCCCAGGGAGGTTCAGGTCGAGAACAACCAGGTCAAAGCTCTCAACGGCAAGCATGTCCAGCGCCTCTTGGCCGTCATGGCAATAATCGACGCTATACGCGAGATGTCTCAGGCTACGCACGATTGCATCGCACAGCGCCTTCTCATCCTCAACAACCAAAATACGCATGGCAGCCCCTTCTGCATCACATTTGCTTTCTCTCTTAACGCGGATTTTATATGCGCCGTGGTGTAATGACCCCCGAAACGAAAGGAGTGGTGGGATTTGTTCAAAGTAATTAAAACCGTGTCCCAGGTCATCCTGCTCGTTGCCGGCGTCGCCATGGTGTGCTTCGGCGTGATGCGAGGCGAGGCCGCCACGGTGCTGGGCAAGGCAATTCGGCTGTGTTTGGAGTGCATCGGAATTGGCTAACAAGAAGAAGTCCGCGTCGCGCCTCTTGGCCCGCTTTCGCGGCTGGATCCAGGCGGCAGCAACGCTGCTTTCCAACATCCATCTGCCGAATTTCTTCAAGGGCAGCATCTACCAGGGTCAGGGAAAGGCCGTTTGCGTACCGGGCCTGAACTGCTATTCTTGCCCGGCTGCCTCAGGGGCATGTCCCATCGGAGCGTTTCAGGCGGTTGTGGGCTCGTCGAAATTCAGCTTCTCGTATTACATAACGGGATTCCTGATTTTGCTCGGCGTGCTGTTGGGGCGCTTCATCTGCGGATTTCTTTGCCCGTTCGGCTGGCTGCAGGAACTGCTGCACAAGATTCCGAGCAAGAAATTCTCTACGAAGAAGCTCAAGCCGCTCACGTACGTGAAGTATGTCGTGCTGGTGCTCACCGTGATCTTGCTGCCCATCCTCGTTGTCAACGATCTGGGCATGGGCGACCCCTTCTTTTGCAAGTACATTTGCCCGCAAGGCGTGCTCGAAGGCGCAATTCCGCTCTCCATCGTTGACGAGAACCTACGCGCGGCACTGGGAGACCTCTTTACCTGGAAGCTCTTTGTGCTGATCGCGGTCGTAGTGCTGAGTGTGTTGTTCTTCCGTCCGTTTTGCAAGTGGATCTGCCCGCTCGGCGCGTTCTACGGCCTGATGAACAAGGTGTCGCTTCTGGGCATCAAGGTTGACCAGCACAAATGCGTCTCGTGCGGCAAGTGTGCGAAGGCATGCAAGATGGACGTCGACATCAGGAAGTCGCCGAACCACACCGAATGCATCCGCTGCGGCAAATGCATCAATGCATGTCCCGTGGATGCCATAGATTTCAGCTACGGCTTTGACCTGCCCGGGAAGAATCCCTGTGACAGCGCAGAGACTCATACGCAAGGCAAGAAGACCATCGAAGGATAACGGAGGAACAGCAATGAAAAAGATGGCGAAGATTTCAACGGTACTGGTTGCGTCCCTGCTGACGGTCAGCCTCACGGCATGCTCAGGCGCCGACGATGCCAACAACGAGACCACGAGCACCGCCCCCGAGACGACGTCCTCATCCTCGGCCAAGCCGAGCAACGCCGACGAGGCCGCCAAGCAGTACCAGGACCTCATGCAGCAGGAAAACGACATTCTCTCCGCCAACTCCGACCTGTGGGAAAAGGTGTTCGCGTCGGTGGACAAGGACAACCCGATGATTGGTCAGAGCTCCAACTACGGCGACTTCCTCCTTGCGGCCATCGACGATGCCGCAGCCGCAGGCAAGCTATCCGACGAGGAGACCGAGACGCTCAAGACCGGCGCGCAGCAGGTCAAGGAGATCGAGGACCAGCTGGCCGAGCTCGAGAAGGACTACCCCGAGTGCGGCAGCACGCCAGGCGAGGGCGAGAGCGTTGATGCGGCAAGCGCAGGCATGACAGGCGACGCAAGCGCCCAGTCCCCGTTCCCGAGCTTCGAGGGCAAGGACCTCGACGGCAACGACGTGAGCAGCGGCGATCTGTTCTCCAAGAACAAGGTGACCGTTGTGAACTTCTGGTTCAGCACCTGCAAGCCGTGCGTGGAAGAGCTCGCCGACCTCGACGCGCTCAACAAGGAGCTCGCCGAGAAGGGCGGCGAGGTCGTGGGCGTCAACTCCTACACCCTCGACGGCGACGAGACCGCGATCTCCGACGCCAAGGACATCTTGTCGAAGAAGGGTGCCACCTACAGGAACATCTGGTTTGGTTCCGACACCGAGGCCGGCCAGTTTACCGCAGGCCTGTTCTCGTTCCCGACCACCTATGTCGTCGACCAGAACGGCAACATCGTGGGCCAGCCCATCATGGGCGGCATCACCTCGCCTGAGCAGAAGGAAGCCCTCAACAAGCTCATCGACCAGGCGCTTGCAAACAGCGCGGAGTAAAACTCGGGCGCACATAGATTGCACGCGAAAGGCCTCGGGAATCCCGGGGCCTTTTTGATGCGCGGCTGTAGCTGGTTTTTACCGCAGGGCCCTAATACAGCAGGCAAAAGATTGGGCAAAATACTTGTGACGCAAGGCACCGTGGCTGCGTCATAGTAGGTGAAGTATCCCCACAAGCAAGAGAAAGGGACCCACCATGAAGAAGAACGCGACGAACAAGACCCTGAACGCCAAGACAGCTTTTGGCGCGGCCCTGGCGGGACTGGCACTCGTGACGACGCTGGGCGTCACCACGGCGGCACAAACCCCCACGCCTGCCCTGGCAGACGACTCGCAAGTCGCTTCCGCCCAGGCAGCCCAGCGCACCATCCAGGTGAGCGCCAGTGACTCGGTGAAGGCCTCCCCGGACATGGCGGAGCTGACCCTCACCATCTGCCCTCAGGCGGAAACGGCAAAGGAGGCCCAGGCCATGGCCGCCAGCGAGCTTGACGCGCTCAAGCAGGCGCTTGCACCTCTGGGCATCGACGAGACGCACATCGTGGCCTCGCAGGTGAGCATTTACGCACGCTATGACTGGTCGGACTCCGTCGAGAAGATCGTCGGGTATCAGGCCTCCATCGACATCACGCTGAAGGAACTCACAATCAGCCAGGCAAACAGCGCCATCCCCGCCATCGCGGGCATCGAAAACACCACCCTGGGCGGAGCGCGCTACTATGTGAGCACCTACGACGAGCGCTACCAGGAGGCCCTGGTGAGCGCGCTGCAGGTTGCCCAAGCCAAGGCCCAGGTGCTGGCCCAGGCAGCGGGTGCGCAACTGGGTTCCGTGGCAAGCGTGTGCGAGAACTACGAGTCGCAGGAGTACCGTTACTCCTCTGTCCAGGCGAAGTCCGAGGCCGCAACGATGACAGCCAACGATATGCCCACCGAGGATGCGGGCGCAGGTTCCGGCACCGAGATGCTCAACCCTGGCGAGATTGAGATCGAAGCCAGCATTTCGGTCACCTACGAGCTCGTGAGCTAACAGGTGCGTAAACTCAACACAGGAGACGCAACGTCAGGCATTCAATGGGGAGAGGCGGTCCAAGCCGCCGCTCCCCTTTTTTTGAAACGGAAGGCCATGGAAACAAGCAAACGACGCACGAACCTGAGCAGCGCAGAACTGAGACGCCTGGAGCATTTTGAGCACCTGCGAGACGAACTCGAGCGCGACGGCTGGCACGCCACCGAGCTCGTGCTGGCGATGGAACACGTCGCGAGGCGCGGCATGGCCATGGGTGCGTCCCTGTGCGTGCCCTTCGCCATCGCCTGGCTCGCCTTTTGGGGCCTGCATGCGCCCAGCCTCTGGCAGGTCCTTGCCTGCTGGATCGCCAACCTGGTGCTCATACCCACACACGAGGCAATACACGGGATTACCTGGGCGGCATGCAACCCCAGCCGCTTCAAGGCGATTGAGTTTGGCTTCATGAAAGAGAGTTGCACACCCTACTGCACCTGCGTGGAACCCCTAGGACGCACGGGCTACATCGTTGGGGCGCTCGCACCGCTGGCGTTGCTCGGCATAGCCCCTGCAATCGCAGGCATTGCTCTGGGCAACGGGGTGGTCTTCGCGCTTGCGCTGCTCATGATACTGGGCGCAAGCGGCGACATCCTCGTGGCAGCCGAGCTGCTGCGGCACAAAAGCGCAGGCTCCGAGCTCATCTGCGTCGACCATCCCAGCGAGTGCGGCCTGGTGGTGTTCGAGCGCTAATCAGCGGGCACATAAAACGCCGCCCGACACAGGGCGGCGCTGGATACGCTGAACCGTTGAGGCCGGCGGCAGTGGCCCAAAAGACCGAAGCTCTCCCCCTACTTCTCCTTTTCTGATGCCGCGTCCTCGGGACCCTCGATGTCGTTGTCGTCAAAGTCGAGCGCAGAGGGCGAGTTCTCGGGATAGCGAACGCGGTATTCCTCAAGCAAGGCATTTTCGCCGCGACACACAAGACCGTGGTCGACCACACGGCGGACGATATCGTAGATGACGGCAAAGAGCGGGATGCCCACGACCATGCCAACGACGCCCCAAAGGCCGCCGAACAGAAGGATCGAGAAGAGCACCCAGAAGCCGGAAAGGCCCGTGGTGTTGCCGATGATCTTCGGACCCAGGATATTGCCGTCAAACTGCTGCAGGATGATGAAGTACACCTCAAAGTAGATGCAGTGCACGGGGCTCTGAAGCAGGAGCAGCAGGCCGCAGAACACGCCGGCCAGGATGGGGCCAAAGAACGGCACGATGTTGAACACAAAGACGAGGACGCTGATGAAGGCGGCGTTCTCAATATGCATGATCATGCAGCCAATGAAGCACAGCACCGCGATGATAAGGGAGTCGATAATCTTGCCCACGAGGAAGCCGTTAAACATCTTGTCGGCAAACTGGACCTCGCCCTCGATAACCTCGGCCCACTTGCGCGGCGCGAGGCTGTAGAGGATGAGCTTTGCCTGCGAGGCAAAGCGACGACGGCTCGCGAGCATATAGATGCTGATGAGGATGCCAAAGAACAGGTTGGTCACCACGAAGAGGGCGTCGACCACGTGGTTGCCCACACCGCTGATGATGGCCTCGAGCGTAGAGAAGATGTCGCCCGAATAGAAGGAATCGACTTGCTCGACGATGAAGGCCGCGAATGAGTCCCAGTACTCTTGAAGCGCGCCCCACTCATGAAGGGCGTCGTGCATAAGAGCCACAAAGGAGTCGACCTTGGCGGGCAGCGTATCGAAAACTACAAGCGCCGAAGTCGTGACCTGCGGAATAACAATGATGCTGAGAGCCACGATGGCGGCCAATGCGATAAGAACCGAAAGCGCAATGGAGACAACGCCCACAATAGGGCCTGCGGGCGGCAGACCCTTGCGGCGACGTCGGAAGGTGAACGCGCGCTCAAACTGGTTGCACATAGGCGCAAGAAGATAGGCGATGACCGCGCCGTACATAAACGGCGTGAGGATGCGGCCAATGGCACTGAAAAGTGTGATGACCTGGGACATGTTAAAGATGACGAAGGTCATAATCAGGCACACGGCAGCGACGCAAACTCCCGTCACGCCTGCCTTGAAGTATTTGACGTTCGCCGGGTTCTTCATGTAGTGCACCCTCCGTGATCGGTCCGTGTGCCAGGCAAACCCGGCTGCATCGTATAAGTTTGATATCATACCCCGCCCCAGCCGCGTCGATGCCCCGCATATGCACTCTTATGTGAGAAATTGACGCTACGTTAACCTAAGCGCATTATCCGGCAGCATAAATCCAGACAGAGACAGATGAAACCGGATGGTTTGCGCCTATACTTCAAGGGTTACGCCGTTTTGAGGAGAGACCCTATGAAACCGCAAGGTATCCGAGACATCATCGGCCCCATCATGGTGGGACCTTCGTCATCGCACACCGCAGGAGCTCTGAGAATCGCAAGCATGGCACGCAGCCTGCTTGCAGGCGAGCCCGTGCACGTCAAGTTCACGTTGTACGGATCGTTCAGCCAGACCTACAAGGGGCATGGCACCGACAAAGCCCTGGTCGCAGGCATGCTTGGCATGCACACCGATGACACGCGCATCGCCACGTCCTTCAGCGAGGCGCGCTCGCAGGGCCTCGAGTTTGAGTTCGTGTGCGACCCGGTCACCAAGACCGACCATCCCAACACCGTCGACATCGAAGCGCAGGACGCAACCGGCATGTGCGTGAGCGTGCGAGGCGTCTCCATCGGCGGCGGTGCGGCGGAGCTGCGTCTGGTAGACGGGGTTGCGGTCAACATCACCGGCGAGAGCACAAGCCTCATCATCAGGCAAAACGACGAGCCCGGCGTACTCGCGCACGTATCGGGCCTTTTGGCGCAGGCCGGCATCAACATTGGCACGGTGTCGCTGTACCGCGACAGGCGCGGCGGCATCGCCATCGTGGTCATGGAGATTGACGGCGAGGTGCCCGAAGAGGTGGAGCGCACCATTGCGGAGTTCCCCGCGATTTTGAGCGTGCGCATCGTGCCGGCCGACAGCTCGCACCAGCGCCTTGAGCGCACAGCGCCCGACATCAGCGTCGAGGAGGCACTCGACGCATTTGCCCAGCTCGACTTTGCCAGCGCCGCAGAGATGCTGCGCTACTGTGACGAGAACGGCTGCACTCTGAGCAAGGCATTCATGCGCCGCGACGAGATGCTCTTAGCATGCAATGGAAGAAGTGCCGAAGGCACGCACGTCTATCTCGAGAAAGTGCTGCGTGTGATGCGCGAGTCGGTGCGCCCGCAGGGTCGCCCCACCATGGGCAGGCTCATCGGCGGAGAGTCACAGGCCCTCGACGCCCTCGAGGCGCATGGTGCCGGTCTGGGCACGGCATGGGGGCGCCTGTGCTCCTACGCCACCGGCGTGCTTGAGACGAACGCCTCGATGGGCCGCATCGTGGCGGCTCCCACGGCAGGCTCGTCGGGCGTCATCCCCGCCGTGCTGCTTTACCTGCAGGAACAGTTCGGTTTTGACGACGATGCGCTCAAAGCGGGCCTCGTCAACGCTGCCGCCGTGGGACAGATCATCGCACGAAACGCGACGGTCGCCGGTGCCGAGGGCGGTTGCCAGGCCGAGGTGGGGTCTGCGAGCGCCATGGCGGCGAGCATGGCAGTGGAGCTCATGGGCGGCACACCCGCCATGTGCCTGGACGCCGCAGGCATCGCGCTGGCAAACATGCTCGGCCTCGTATGCGATCCCATCGGCGGTCTCGTGGAGGCCCCCTGCCAGAAGCGAAACGCAAGCGGCGCCGCAAACGCGCTGGTCAGCGCCGAGATGGCCTTGGCCGGCATCCACAGCGACGCGCCGTTCGACGAAATCGTCGACGCCATGGCGAAGGTGGGTCGTTCGCTTCCCTATGAGCTGCGCGAGACGGCCTTGGGCGGCATGGCGGCGTGCCCGTCGTGCAAGAAATGCCGCTAAGACTAAGCTAGTCCTGGTCGGAAGTCCGATCGGCAACCTGATCGCAGGCCTGGTCAGAGACCCGGTCGGACTTCTTTGAGATCGTCTCGGCGTATGCGTCACGCCTGGCAGCGCGTACGTTGGCATAGTCGCGGATGAGGCGCTCGCGCTCGGCTCCGGCACGCTCGGCCACCCACTCGGCATGGGCCGCATGGGCCTTGCGCGCCGCGGCAAGGTACTCCTCGCGAGCCGCAGCGGCCGAAGCATATGCCTCCTCCACCACGTTGTGGCCCATGGCAGCCCTGCCCTGGGCCTTCTCCATGTCGTGCACGAGCTTGCCGAGAACGACATGGTCATGCAGGATGTGACGCGCGTCGGCCGGGGTGGCGCCCGCCTCCTTGGCTGCATCAACGAGGTGCATGTCGGCAAGACGCTGGCAAAGCATGGCAACGAGCGGCATCACGAGCACCGTCACGGCACCAGCAGCCATAAGGACAGAGGCGATCTCCTCGGTCATGGCGCCCGCCTGAACGGCAACGGACGTGACGGCAACGATGATAGGCAGCGCCGTGGTGCAGTAGATGGACACGGAGGCGCGGCTACCGCCCGCCATGTCGCGCGTGCCCTTAGCCATCGAGAGCGAGATGAAGATGGGCAGCGCCCTGATGACAAGCAGCATGAAAATGAAGCCCACGAGCAGCGCAGGCCTCAGCGCGATGGCCGTGAGGTCGATCTTTGCTCCGGAGACTACGAAAAACAACGGGATGAAGAAGCCATGCGCCATGCCTGTGAGCTTGGGCTCGAGCGTCTCGTTGTCCTCGGGCACGAGGTAGTGCAGGACAAAACCGGCGGCGAAGGCGCCCAGGACGAGGTCAAGCTCAAATATATCGGCAAACGCGAGCAGGGCCACGAGCAGCAGCACGGTAAAGCGCACGTAGGTCTGCGAGGTGGTTTGGGCGCCCTCCGTGATCCAGGTGTAGATTTTGCCGCTGAAGCGGTGCACACCCTTGGCAAACGCAGCGATGAGGACGCAGAGGAGCACAAGCCCAATGAGGATCGCCACACTGGCGACCTTGGCGCGCGTCGTGAGCAGCAGCGCCATGGCGACAACGGGCCCCAGCTCGCCCCAGGTGCCGTACGCAAGGATCGAGTCGCCCACGCGCGTGCCCATGAGACCGCGCTCGGCCATGATGGGCAGCAGCGTGCCCAGAGCGGTGGTGGTGAGGATGATGGCGATGGCAACGCCCTCGATACTGTTGAGCTTGGCGATACCCGTCGTGTAAATGAAGGCGGCTGCCAGGCCAAATGACACAAGCCAGGTGGCAAGGCCATGACGGCCCTGGGTGCCCACGATGGATTTGGGGTCGATCTCAAAACCCGCAAGCAGGAAGAGGAAGGCCAGGCCCAGTTCGGAAATGAACGAGATGGTCTGGTCGACAGCGATGACGTTTGCCATGTGCGAGCCGAGAAGTGCGCCTGCAAGCAACAGGAACACCGTCTCAGGCACGATGCGGCCGGGAACGGCGCGCGCCACAATGGGCACAAGCGCCGACACGAGCACGATGATGGCCAAGGAGAACAGATCTACAGACATCGTTGTCCAAACCAGGCCCCAAGAGGCACCTTGAAAAACGGGGGTTCGAGATATGAGAATCGCCGTGGCGAGGGGCGCAAGGACTAGGTGCACCAGAGTGCACGGACCCTCGCGGCGCTCCAAGCCACGGCGATGTTCTAGAAAACTTTAGGCCTCGGCGATGACCGAGATCTCCAGGACGCTGCCCTTGGGCAGGGCGGCCACCTGCACGCACTCGCGTGCGGGGTTGGAGACGAAGTGCTTGGCGTACTCGGCGTTGACCTCGGCAAAGTCGGCCAGGTCGGTGAGGAAGACGGTGGTCTTGACGACCTTGTCCATGCCGCTGCCCGCAGCTTCGAGGATGGCGGCGATGTTCTTGGCGGCCTGGGCGCACTTCTGCGCAACCGTGCCCTCAAGCAGTTCGCCAGTCTCAGGCACGAAGGGCAGCTGGCCGCTCACGTACACGAAGCCGCCGGCCTTGATGGCCTGGGAGTAGGGGCCGATGGCCGCAGGGCCCTTGTCGGTGTGAATGACTTCAAGCATGATGAGCCTCCGATAGTCGCGTGAGGTAAAACGTACAATTGCTGAGAATAGCAAAACCGCAGGCGCTAACGCCCAGCGTCAGCCGAGACGCCCAGCATCTCCAAGGCTTCAGCGCGCGTATGAACGTCGAGCTTCCCGTAAATGTGGCGCACATGCGTCTTAAGCGTGTTGTGCGACATGAAGAGCTCTCCCTCGATGGCGGGTGCCGTATAGCCCTGGGCAAGAAGGGCAAGGATTTCCTGCTCACGAGGCGTGAGGCCCTTCTCCCGGGCTAGAGCGTCCATACGCTCGAGCAACTCGTCGCGAGGGCTCTTCACCTTGAAACCGCTTGCCGCATCAACACCGGACACGCCCCAGTCCGAGGTCACCGAGCGTTCGGTATGCCACAGCAGCACGCACCCTACCGTGGCGACGAGACCGATGAGGCTGATAACCCAGAGCATCTCTTGACCATCGAGAATTCCCGCCGAACGCATCCAACGACGCAGCAGGATACCCGCGAGCATAGCCGCTTCGCTCGAAGCGCGTGCATAGGCGAAAACGCGCGCCGAGGGGATGGCATGGCGATAGCACACATTCGCCAGCATAAAGAGCACGAAAAGGGCAAACGCCACATACGCGAGCTTAACGAGGAACGACACGAGCATGCCAGCCGTGGAACCGAGCAATGGGATGACAGCAAAGAAGACGAGCGCAAGCGGAAGCGTGGCCCATGCGAAGAAGCGCACGTCAACGTTACCCTTGCGTAGAAAAAAGGCAGCCAGCAGCACGGTGCCCGAGACGACTGTGGCCAAAATGCGATGCGTGGCACCCACTCCTTCCGCTTCAACAAGAAGCGAGCCCGCAAAACCCGAAGCAAACCCGGCAAGTGCCATAAGAACGAGCAGCTTCCAGGGCACCGGGTAGGAAACGTCCATGGACATCCGGGTCGCACGTCCCGCCTCGCCACGCTCAAAACAGGCCTCCCCTGGCAAACGCGAGAGGGAAAGCGCGGCCATGACTCCCGAAACGGTGGGAAGCAGCGCTATGGCAACATTGGCGGCAGCGATATCGAGATGCGAGATGGCCAGAGAGATACAACCGGCAAAGACGCAGCCCGTGGCTCCAAAGAGAAGGCAGCGCGTATTACCGAGCTGGGCGTAGACCTCAGCCCAAAGCAGGAAGAGCACCGCGCCGCCCAGACCCGTGAGCATGCTGAGCACGGCTAGAAATATTAAGCTCGAAGGAGACGAGGCCGCAAGAAACAACGTGACCACAAACGTGCCCATCGAGGTAAACGCGACAAGTCCACAGCACAGCCGGGGGTGTGACGAGATGGGCCCGAACCGCCGGAGCAAGGCGGCGTACATCAAAAAGAAGCCGATATCGCCCACGCGCATACCGTAGTCGACGGTCATCTTGACAGCGCCCGCACCCATGCCCTCGGGAAGAAGAAAGACGCCCGGCAAATGGGTGCAGCACAACCAAGCGACAAGCACTCCCACACCGAGAAGCGACCACGGCAAGAGGGGTGCGCCGCGCCGCTGGCCATCTTCTGTATCGCCCAGCACCTCGAGCGGCTGGGAAATCATGGTCGCAGACGGCGCGTCTTGGGACTGTTTCGTCGAATATGCCACGGATGAGCTCCCTTTGTTGCACGATGCGCATTGTCGGCGCAAGTGTACGCACATTGCCCGCGCTTGAACAGTGTTCAATATCAAAAGACCAGCTACATGGTAAAGGGTGATTCAGGGGTGATTGGTCTGTCACACTCATTTTTACTTCAAGTAGCCCGCCATCGCCCTGCGTTCAGCCTTTCACCACGAGCTCACACAGTGCACGATGGCTTTAGCGCCTGGCGAGGCGCGACCAGTCGACACAATGGCCGTGCATGCCAGGCAACCTGCAAATTGGTGCACGAGCACCGCAACCGAAAGGGATTCCGAAATGGACATGACCCGCCGCAACTTCGTCACCGCCGCAAGCGCCGCCACGGTCGCCGCCATGGGCTCCTCCGTGGCTCTGGCCGAGACCGCCCCCACCGAGACCGAGCAGGCCACCGGCGACACCCTGGAGGCCGACATCGTCATCGCTGGCGCTGGCGCGGCTGGCATGTTCGCCGCCGTTGAGGCTTGCCGTGCAGGCAAGAGCGTCATCGTCGTCGAGAAGGGCTCTTCCATCGGCATGGCCAACGGCGCCCTTGCCGGCGGTCCGTTCGTGGTCCAGTCCACGGCACAGAAGGAGGCCGGCGTCGACATCACCGTCGAGCATGCCTTCAATCACATCATGGACTGGTCGCACTGGTCGATCGTCGCCCCTGTTGTGAAGAAGTGCCTCGAGCTTTCCGGCGAGACCGTGGACATGTTCACCACCGAGTTCGGCATCGAAACTTACATGCGTCCCGACAACTACGGCTCGGGCTTCGACTCCGTGCGCATCGGCTTCGGCACGAAGGAGAAGGGCGTGCGCGGCGAGGACCGCTGGCTGCCCCTCGAGCAGTGGTGCGAGGAGCGCGGCGCCCAGTTCGTGTTCGACTGCGCCCTGGAGAGCCTCATCGTTGAGGACGGTGCCGTCATGGGTATGCACTGCGTCTACGGCGACGGCACCAAGGTAGACGTGCGTGGCAAGAAGACCCTCGTGGCCACCGGCGGCTTCCTGGGCAACGAGGAGATGATGATCGAGCGCTACGGCACGAAGGTCAACGCCCTGGGCAACACCCTCTCCGACGGCACGGGCATCAATTCCGTCGTGGCCGCAGGCGGCATGTACGGCACCCAGTGGGGCCTGTGCGGCAATGAGTTCACCGGCTCCTCCGACAAGGTGACCCCCGTGTACGACCGCAAGAACCCTGCCTTCTGCTGCGGCATCTACGGCGGCCTCATGGTCAACCACTTCGGCCGTCGCTTTGCCAACGAGGCCAAGTTCGCCAACTTCCCGCTGGCCATCGGCGGTGCCATCTCCCTGGTAGGCGGCACCTACTACTGCATCGTCGACCAGGCTTACGTCGATGCCCTTGAGGGCTCCAACGCCTACGCGGTAAACGGCTCCGACGAGGAGAACTGGCCCACCGGCAAGATGACGCTCTCCAGCAAGACGCTCGAGGGTGTGCAGGCCGGCTTTGACACCGCCTGCGAGGAGGGCTGGTGCTACAAGGCCGACTCCATCGAGGAGCTGACCGAGGCCATCGCCTGCCCCGCCCTGGTAAAGACCATCGAGGAGTACAACGCCGACTGCGCCGAGGGCGTCGACAACTTCATGGGCAAGCCCGCCTCCTTCATGAACGCCATCGAGCAGGGTCCGTTCTATGCGCTCGAGTTCCAGCCCTCTGGCTGGACCTCCATGGGCGGCGTGAAGACCAACGACCGCCTGCAGTCCATCGACCGCACGGGCGCCGCAGTGCCCAACCTCTTCGTGGCCGGCGCCGACAACGGCTCCACCATCTCCACGCCCTACTGCGACTACGAGGGCACTTCGCTCATGACCGCTTACAACTGCGGCCGCCTGGCTGGCATGTGGATGAGCGAGGACATCGACGCAGAGGCTGAGTAGGGCCGAGCGTCTCCCATAGGTGACAGATAAACCCTCCTGTGCTCAGACAGTCCTCGCCGCCTTTGGCGGCTGCGGAACTGCGCCAGGAGGGTCCTTTCGTTCCCTGCACGGTTACGGCAACGGGTCATGTTGTTGGACACAGGCGGATTCAATCCGCAGAGGCAACGGCGCTTTGTTTTGCTCACCCGCTTCGGAAATTCCCTCCAAGCGTCCGGAAGCACGCTGCACAGATGCTAGTGCAGTTATCAGGGGCAATCAATCAAGAAATCCGTTAGAGATAGAACTTCGCCGGGCCGAATCGATCTTCCCATTGGGCGACAATCTCGGCGCTACGGGCCTCGGCAACTCGGATGACGTTGCGCAAAGCGCGTTCAGGAATGTTTGAGTTGTTGTTTGCAAGCAAGCACTTGCCAGCCGAGGTCACCCACACCTTTGTTGCATTTGCCGTTGGGCCACCTTCTGCAATATGGAAGTGAACAGGCTCGACTGGGCTGCCCTCGTTCGACCAAAAGAAAATCCAGTAAGGCCCAACTTTAAAGACCTGAGGCATGCGCAAAACCTCCCTCGCGGGAGAATTCCAGAATCAAGTGGGCAGTGGAGCGGATTATCTCTTCATAGCGCTCAAGCTCGGGAAGCGTAAAGCCTTCGACATTGTCCCAGCGATACCCCGGGATAGTACATCTCCCGCTGTGGAAGCAGTCTTCTTTATCGGGCTTTTCCACATAGACGTAGCATGTGCCGTCGGGATGCGCCTCTGAATGCGTGATCTCCGTCCCATCGGGTAACGTCATGAACGGATAAGCCATGTCTTGCCTCCAAAGGACTTTGCTCTCCCTGAACATGGTCGAGTATAACCCATGGCCGCAAGTCACAGCTTCTTCGGTGGCAAAACTGCAGGGCATGGAAAGAGAGGCTGGGTAGCTCGTACGTCTCCCATAGGAACGAAAGGACCCTCCTGTGCTCAGACAGTCCTCGCCGCCTTTGGCGGCTTCGGAACTGCGCCAGGAGGGTCCTTTCGTTCCCCGCGCGGTTACGGCGACGGGTCAAGTTGTTAGGGCGCTACGCGACTTTGCCTTCTAGATAGCAAGTGTCGGCACTGATGTCCACTTTGTTGTTCCAAACAACCGCACTGTCGACTTGAGGGTCAATATCCCAGGCAATGTCGTGATTCTCATCAATGTATGCACGCTCGAACGCGCCCTCGTCTGCAAGAAAAGCAAAGACCGTGCCGGGACATATCAGCGGTGTCATGTCGTAGAATCTCATCTCACCGTTATCAAACGTGACGAGGAGCGATTTATCTGGCAAAGGCTTAACCGCCGTCGCCTTGCGACGCCCCGAGGCAAAATACTCCGCCGTCTTATAGTCGAATCCACGTTTGGTATAAAACGTCACGTCATGCTGCATGACAAACACCCCCAAACCTAACGAAGAGGATCAATGGGAAAGAGCTCCTGGTTCTTCTCAGCGAGGGCCCAGTTCTCAAGGAGCTCGTCTTGATGGAGGGCCGCCCAACCAAGAAGCATCTTGAGCTGCTTGTTGGGCATTTCACCTTCAAGGACTTCAATGTCGCGAATTGAGACGATAACGGAATCCCCACCGTAAGAAGCATGGAAATGAGGGGGCTGATGGTCGCGCCAGTTTATATAAATCTTGATGCCTCTAAACATACAGATAGTTGGCATGAACGTCCTCCTGACCATTGCGGCTTAGGATGAGTATACCGTTCCAAAGACTGTTGAGATATAGATCGAGCAAGGTCCAACTATAAAGAGCTGTGACGTGAGCTAATCCTCTCCAAACTTCGTCGAACACAACTAACAGCCGCAAGTTGCAACCTCAACGGTGATAAAAAGAGTGCGAGCATGGGTTGAGTTGCTCGTAAGTCTCCCATAGGAACGAAAAGGGCCCTCCTGTGCTCAGACAGTCCTCGCCGCCTTCGGCGGCTGCGGAACTGCGCCAGGAGGGTCCTTTCGTTCCCTGCGCGTTTACGGCGACGGGTCAGGCTGTTGGGGGGCGAAGGGCAAAGGGATGCAGAGTCGCACTCGGGGGCCACGTCACCGTAGGTCGTTCAGACCAACCAGGCCGTGGACTAGAAGGTCTCGTGGCTCACGGTTTGAGCGAGGGGGAAACGGTCGGCGTGACGGGGACCGGGAGTGCACTCGGGGGTGGGATGGCCCAGCATGAGCATGTCTACCAGCTCATAGTCGGCTGGAACGTTGAAACGTACACGCACGGCCTGAGGATCGTAGGCACCAATCCAGCAGCTGCCCAGACCAAGGGCTGTAGCGGCGTTTGCCATGTTGGTGAGCACGATGGAGGCGTCGATGGTGCCAAAGTCGCCCGACTCGCAACCCATGCCCTTAGCCGAAGCGTTCTTGTCAAATGCGACAATGAGCGCGGTGGGCGCGCCGTAGCGGCACTTCGAGCACTCGTCCACCTTGGCAAGGCCTTCGGCGCTCTGCACGACGCAGATGCGAACGGGCTGGTTGTTGCATGCCGTGGGCGAGAGACGGCCAGCCTCGAGAATGGCAGAGAGTTCTTCCTCAGTCAGCTGCTCATCGGTAAATGCACGCACGGAATAGCGAGCACGAAGCAGGTCAAGATAGGCGTCAGCGTTCATAGTTGCTCGGTCCTTTCTCATCTCATCGACGGCCATGGGGGCCAAATCCGCTTGCATGGCGGCAATTGTATGCTTCGCGCGTGAAAATCAGGAGATGCTTCATCAAAAACGGCCCCCTGCGGGGGGTGCAGGGGGCCGTCGAGGGAGGAACGGGCCGCTTGGGGCTTATGCGAAGAAGGACTCGTACTCCTCCTGGGGGAGGTCGTAGTTGTAGAAGCGCTTGAAGAAGTCGACGGTCTCCTGCTCGAGGTCGATGTCGTCGAAGTAGCCGGGGTGCGTGATCTGTGCCAACCACAGGAAGGCGAGCGGGGCCTCAGCGGAAGGACGGTCCCACCAGAAGCCGCCGATGGGGCAGATGTGCACCTCGCCGGACTGGATGGCCTTCATGTCCTGGACGGTGGGCTCGTTGAGCAGCTCGGCGACGTCGCCGTTGCCACCCTGGATCACGATGTAGTCGGGGTCCCAGCCGATGGCCTTCTCGACGGTGATGTCGCCGTTGAGGTCCTCCTCGGGCACCGCAAACGTCACGCCGCAAGCATCGAGCCAGCTACGGCCCCAGTCGCCGGTGTTAGCCTTCGTGATGTCGGGCTTGCTGATGTAGTACACCGTCTTGGCGCGCTCCTCCTCGGGAAGCGCCGCCACACGCTCGGCGATGAGGCCCAGTTTCTCGTCCCAGTAGTCCACGAGCTCCTGGCCGCGCGCGTCGTTGCCGAACAGGTGAGAAACGTTGAGGAACTCCTGCTTGAGCGACTCGACGCCTGCCCAACCGATGAGCATGACGTACACAGAAATGCCGATTTCCTCAATCTGGGCGTTGCCCTTGTCGGAGCTGACGCCGCACAGGGCGATGTCGGGTGCAGTGGCGGCGATGGTCTCGATGTTGATGTCGTCGAACGAGCCGCCGTCGGTCACGTCGTTGAGCTCGGGGAACATGCGGAGAAGCTGGGGGAACCTCTTCATGGAAGGCTCGGCCACGATCTTGTCGGCGCCGCCGAAGATGACAGCTTCGTGGGTGGTGCCGCCCTGGCAGGTGATGGCGACGCGCTCAATCTTCTCGGGCACCACGACCTGCTTGCCCGTGGCGTCAATCACGTACGAAGGATCGTCGGAAGCGGCAATCTTGACTTCCTTCTTTTTCTTGCCGGCAGCAAGAGCCTGCTCGGGCGCGGCGGTCTCGATAGCGACACCTGCCGCAGCGGCTGCAACAGCGGCACCAGCGGCAACCTGAATGAGGCCACGGCGAGAGATGGAAGACTCGTTGATCTTGCTCATGATGCGGTACTCCCTTTCCACGATGATTCTTCGCGCTTCCCTAAGCACGAAGACCGAAGCCCTACCCAACGCAATGTCGAGGCGGGCACGCTACATATATGCACATCCCCCATGAGCAGGAAGAATGCGCCTGGCCCCATTGGATATCGAGCAAGCCAGGGCATCCCCTGCAAGCGGGGAACGAACAACAACAACACCGAGTGCATCCTTGCCGACACCCCACCGCCCCCTACAAGCGGAAGCATGCAAACGTGAAGAAGCAAGCACAAACTGCCAAGCGCACACCCCCTACGAGCGGGGGAAGGTGACCGCGTAGGACTCACAGAGCGGGCTGACGGCTTCGCCGGGCTTGGGTCTGCCTTCGCGGCGGCGGGCGACGCTGTCCATGAACGCCTCGGGGTCAAGCACGTGAGTGCCGGTCACGCAGGTCACGCCCAGTTCCATCAGCGCCTCGAAAGGCGCTCCGGCCGAAGGGCCGAACAGCATGACTTCGCGGGCATGGGCACATGCAGGCATAAGCCCGAAGAATGAGCCGTTTACCAGCATCGATCCCGTGAGGAAGACGACATCGGCCTGCGAGAGAAGATCGGCCGTCTGCGCCGGGTCGTCATGGAACACGATATGGGACGGGTGCCGTTCGATGCCGTGCTCCCCCACCCGAAAGCCCATGAGGTCGTATGCCGGGCGCATGTCGCACACATCCACCTGAGCAGGGCAAGCCTCGAGCTCGGCGAGATATGAGCCCGCACCCACGACGCAGACGCGGTCGGTGGGGCGAACGAGGGCTGAGACGGGGTCGTCGAGGAAGACAAACCCGCGCGCCGCAAGAGCCGCGTGCGACTCGCATCCGCTGGAAACCGCGTTGAGCAGGGCGACGGCCACGATGTCGGCCAGACGGCCAAGGCCCCTGCGTACATTTCCGTTTACGTCTCTTACCTGGACAAACGCTTCCACGGCAGGTAGACCTACAAGTTCGCGCAAAAGCTCGAACGCACCCATGTTGAGAGGCCCGTGCACCTCGTGCTCGCCGATAAACGTGAACGCGCGGCCGCACGAACCATCCCTCAGGCGCGCGGCGAGCCACTTGCCCCCAAAAGCGAAATCGGCAACAGGGCTGGCAGCAGCCTCAGGGCACGCCTGAGCCGCACGCTCCATAAGACCCGAAAGACCAAGGGACAAGCGGGCAAGGCTGGGCGTGCGCATCCCAGAGGCAACGTCGGGGCACGCCCGAGCCGCACGCTCCATGAGGCCCTCAGGGCCAAGAGACAGACGGGCAAGGTTGGGCACAACGGACCCGGCAACTCTCGCAACGTTATCAACCGTCCCAAAACCCGCGGTCACATTCACGCTACTCATTGGCTACCGCCCTTTTCGCTGCTTGCACAGCTTCGTAAGCCACCGTGGCTGAGCTCGCTCCGTCTTCTTTTTCCTGGCTCCCCTGGCACGCGCAACGACGCGGACCCTCCCAGCCCATGCCAGGCGCGTGCACGCCGGGCAGCACGGGAATGCACGTGGTGAGCTTGCCGCCCGAGACATCGTCGAACTCCAGGTCGGCCACTTTCACCTTGATGCCATAGGCGGCCGCGAGAATCGACTCGGTCACGATTTCGTCGACGGGACCCACGTGGAACGGCTCCGTGCGCGACATGACAACCGCCTTTGAACAGGCAAGATAGGCATGATCGGGGAAATGCGAGGTCATGATGACACCCACGCCCTCCTCGGAGAGGCTCTTGACCTGGCTGAGCACGCGCATCTGGTTGCCGTAGTCGAGGCTCGAGGTGGGCTCGTCCATCATGAGGAAGGCGGGCTTCTGCATGAGGGCACGCGCGATGAGCACCATCTGGCGCTCGCCACCGGACACCTCGGTATACACCTTGTCGCGCAGGTAGCTGACACCCAGGCGCTCGAGCGTGGCCTCGGCTTCGCGGTATGCCTTGCGAGAGGGGCCGCCAAAGAGGCTCTCGCGCACGACCGACCCCATGACCACGACGTCGAGCACACTGAAGGGAAACGGCGGCTCATGGACTTGCGGCACATAGCCGATGTATGAGGCCAGGCGCCTGCGGTCGCTGTGATTGACACGCTCGCCATCCATGAAGAGACCGCCGTGGGTAAACGGGATGAAACCCAACAGCGCCTTGAACAGCGTCGTCTTGCCCACGCCGTTGGGGCCGAGCAGGCAAAGCACCTCGCCGCTTGCAAGCGAGAAGCTCACGTCGCTCACGATGTTGCGACCGTTGTAGCCGGCCGCCACTCCACGCGCTTCGAGAATCATGCGGACTCCTTCTTGCGCTTAAAGAGCAGGTAGACGAAGAACGGCGCACCGATGAGCGATGTCAGGATGCCCAAGGGAATCTCAGTGGTGAACAGCGTGCGTGCCAGGCAGTCGACCACGAGCAGGAACACGCCGCCGGTGAGCAACGACATGGGAACGAGGTCCTTGTAGTTGGGGCCCACGATGAAGCGGCACATGTGCGGGATGATGAGGCCGATCCAGCCGATCATGCCCGCCACAGCCACGGCGGTTGCGGTGAGAAGCGTGGCGCACACGATGAGGATGCCGCGGATGCGCTTGACGTTGAGGCCCAGCGACGCGGCCTCCTCGTCACCGAAGACCATGACGTTGAGGCGCCAGCGCAGGATGAACGTGGGCACAACGCCCAGCAGCAGCGGCACGATGAGGAACAGCACGTCGCGCTGGTTGACCGTGGCGAGGCTGCCCATGAGCCAGTAGGTGATTTCGGGCAGCTTGGACTCGGGGTCAGCCACGTATTTGATGAGCGTGATGAAGGAGGAGAACAGCGTGGAGACCACCATGCCTGCCAAGATAAGCATGAGCACGGCGTCCTTGCCACGGCTGACGCGGGTGCAGATGAGGTAGGCAATGGCGACGGCCAGGATGCCGAAGACAAACGCGCTTCCCTGCACCATGGCGTAGGGAAGCGAGAAGAGCAGTGCCAACGCCGCGCCGAAGCCCGCGCCCGAGCTTGCGCCCAAAATGTCGGGCGAGACCATGGGGTTCTTGAAAAGTCCCTGGTAGACAGCACCGGCAACCGCCAAGGCGGCACCGATAAGGACGGCGGCGACCACGCGGGGCAGGCGCACCTTCCACACGATGGTCTGCGCCATGGCAGGCTCGGCGCTTTCATAGCCAAAAATCTTTGCACCCAGAATGTCGAGCACACCCGACGGCGAAATAGGATATTGGCCGATCATGAACGACGCGAAAAAGAGGACGACCAGCACGACCGCCGCAATGATCACGGCTGTATGCATGCCGACTTTGCCGGCACCTCGGGAAGCCACAGCGCCCAAAGTCGCACCCGACCCGCCCGTTGCCCCACTAGCCAAAGAGGGCGCGTTTTGTTTGTTACATTTCATACGTATTTCCTACCAATGTCCCCCATATTTCGAAAGCCTGAAGGACTATAGGTCTTAACCGAAAATCAAGCCGTTGTTTTTGCAACTTGCAGGCAGCTGATTAGGCGGAAGCACGCAGACAGCCCCCGCCGGTTCGGAAATACGCTCAACTCTCCATGCTTGAGGCGTTCTCACCCACAACCGTGCCGGTCTCAATAAGGCGGAAGTCCCTGCTACCACATCCCCCTGCGGGTAAAGTCGGCAAGCTTGTGGCATATGCGCGATATGACGACAAGTCCCCTTGCTTCGTCGACATAGTAAAAGACCTCGTAGTTGTACACGTTTACGCTGCAATAGCGATGAAGCGTTCGGACGGGGGGTTCAAACTGGTACTCTGGGTAAGCATATGGATTCGCGGCGAGAGAATCAAAGGTTGATTCAAACTCCCGTTCCAATGATTCGACAAAATCAATGTCGCTATAGGCAAGGACATATTCGTCGATGTCGTCAAGGTCCCATGCGGTGTCCATCGTTACGATGTAGCTAAACATCAGAGGGCGCCACCGCGCAAACTTGCCAACCGCTCGCGCCGATGGGCCTTAAACTCGTCGGCACTGAGATACGAAAGCTCGCCCGCCTGCTCCTTTGCCTCGGCCTCCAATATGGCCCGCGCAAACGAACGCTCCTGCAACCGAGCCGCCGTGTTCCACTCGTCATAGTCGACCATGGCCCACCGAGGCCGCCCGTTCTGCGTCAGAACAACGACCCCACCGGCGTCGGTATACTTCGAAACGCTTGTGATATCGGAACGAAAATCACTTACCGGAACCACCTGCGGCATATGGTCAGCCCTCCTTGCAAAGCAAATAGAAGAAATTTCTTCCACATAGAAGATACTCGGGGCTACGTTTAAATGCAAGACACCGACAACATTAATCGCCTGCGCGGCGGGCTTTATCTACCGCTCGGCATTACAGCTCGCGCGTCTTATACAGACGAAGGGAAATCAGGCAGGACAGGCCGTAAGCGACCAGAGAGATGAGAACTACAACGAGCGATATGCCCACGATGGTGCCGGTATTTTCCAAAAGGGGCGCAAGGCTAGCAGGGTCGAATCCGCTCGACGAGAGGTTCTCCATGGCCAAAAACACCAGCAGCGACAAGGCGACGAACACGAGCGGGATGTGTCGGACGCCCTTTGTATACCCAAAGCGAAACATGAACGGCAGCGTTAGGGCGAGGCCAAAAAACGAGACCGCGACCCCGGCCGCACCGCAAGCAGCAAAAATTTCAAGCAGGTCAGAAGGCTGAGCAGACAAATCAATCAGCTCGGTCCATGAGTTCAGCTGCAAACCAGGATATGCGTTGATTGCCGCCCAGATGCCGAGGTCGACCACAAGTCCAACGGCAATGCCGACAAGCAGGCTTGCAAGCACGCAAAGGGCCACGGTCACATACCGGCCGCACACCACCTGGGCGCGCGAAAGCGGCAGCGTTTGGCGAAACGCCTGCCAGTTGTTCTGCTCGTCGTAGGCCATGAGCCTGTTAACAACCGAAAGCGCGATAACGATGGTTGCGGCGCAGAGCACGCCGGAGGCACCCATCGCCAAGGCAAAAATCGCCGCAACGAACAGCGCGGTTCCAGCAAGGTTTCTGGCCACCCCGCGCAAGCAGGCAAAATCACATTTGATCATTGAGAACATTGCGGTCTCCTTAGTGAAGCGTCGAGCCACAGGCGGACTCGAGCGGCTCGCCTTTGAGCGTCAGGGACATGTAGCTTTCGATGTCTGCCTTGTCGAGCGCGATATGGGGAAACGCTCGCGCGAAGGCTCGGCGATCGGGAACGAGCACGTCGATGTTCAGGGAGTTGCGCGCGAATCGCGCCCCCTCGAAGCCACCGGCATCGAGCACCTGCTCGAACTCGGACGTGCGGCAGCGCGCAACACCCGCCATGTCGCTGATTGCGTCCTTTTCCAGCGAGAACGCCAGCTTGCCGGCGTCGAGGCACACCACGTAGTCGGCAATGTGCTCTAGGTCGCTTGTGATGTGGGTGGCCAAAAGAATGCCCCGACCCTCCGCGCCCGCCATGAAGTCGCGCAGGATGCCGAGTATCTCCTCGCGGGCCATGGGGTCAAGGCCGGCCGTGGCCTCGTCAAGAATGAGCAGGTCAGCGCCGTGGCTGAGCGCACAGGCCAACATGAGCTTCATGCCCATGCCGCGCGAAAGCTCCTTCACACGTTTGCGCCCGTCGAGGCCGAAACGCTCGAGGTAGCAGCCGAACAGGGCCGTGTCCCACGTGCGATAGGCAGCGGGCATGACGCGAGCCACGTCGCGTACGCGCAGCTCGCCGGGAAACGACACGCCGTCAAACACCACGCCGACGCGCTCCTTGACCTGGGCAGCTTCCTGAGCGGCAGCGCGCGGACTGCCGTCCTCCCACATGGAGCGGCCGAACAGCTTCGCCTGACCCCCATCGGGGCGCACCAGACCCAGCAACGACTTGATGAGCGTCGTCTTGCCGGCGCCGTTGGTGCCCACGAGGCCCACGACGCTGCCGGGCTCAACTGCGAGGTTCACCCCGTCGAGCTTGAAGTCGCTGTACGTTTTAGTCAGCCCACTCGCCTCAAGGAGCGGGGCACATCCCGTGTCTGTCATCGCTCTTCACCTTCCACAACCAGGTCGAACATCTCGCGCAGCTCCGAGGTGCTCACGCCGGCCGCGCGAGCCTCGCGCGCAGCCTGTACAAGCAGGTCCTCCACGCGGCGTAAGCGCTCCTCGCGGAGAAACTCCCGGTTCACGCCCGCCACGAAGCAGCCTTTGCCCTGCACGGTCTCGATAAAGCCCGCAGCCTCGAGGTCGGCATAGGCGCGCTTGGTGGTGATGGCGCTGATGCCAAGGTCGTTCGCCAGCGCCCTGATCGACGGCAGCTGGTCGCCCGCCGCAAGCTCGCCGGACACGATGGAGTCTTTTATCTGCGTGGTTATCTGCTCGTATATGGGCTTGTCGCTCGAGTTCGAGATAATGATGTCCATAAGCTCTCCCGCCGCCGCGCCCAGCGTCCCGGGGCAACGATTTGACGTACCTAGTGTGTATACTCACTAAGCACAGTATATACAGCATGCGGCACAGTATGCAAGACCTTGCCCTCGATAATCACAAACGCCTTCATGCTAGAATGGCCCGCGGACATGCCGGGGCCAAGAAGCGCCGCCGCGGTCCTCGCATCATGCTGCCCGCCACACACAAGAAAGCAAGCCAGCCATGACCACGCAAACAACCAGCTCAAACACCTCACCCGCTCGGTTCAACTACGTGGGCGAGCCCATTCGCTTCGAGGGCTATGTGGATGACTTCGAGCACGGCGTGGCCGCAGTGCAGCTCTCGCTTGACATGGGGACCACCTGGACGGACTTCCCGTGCAACGGCGCGCGCACCGAGCTGGGCCTGAGCTGGAACTTTACCTACACGCCCCAGGCTCCCGGCCGCTACCAGCTGCGCGCACGAGCCCTGTCGCGCGTGGCCGAGCCTGCCATGACCGTGGAGTCGTTCACCTTCGACGTGCTGCCCGCACGCGCTCAAGGCAGCGCCGCCGTGTGGGGCAGCATGGCCCTGCGGCCGGTGGGCAGCCACAGCTTGGAAGACGCCGTGCTTTTCCGCTCGCGCGAGCTGGCCGACATCACGCCCCAAGAGGCAGTTACGCTGGTAAACGTGCTGGATATTCAGTCGGTCTACGACATCCGCGGGGCGCGCGAGGTCGCGGCAAACCCCGAGCCCGCCCTTCCCGGCGTGCGCATGTTGGCGGTGGAGCCGCGCGACGGGCGCAAAAAGCGCGACGCCCACTCGCGTCTCGTGCATGGCGTCATCGGCGAGTACGGCGCACCTGAGCAGCGTATGTGCGACAACTACCGCCGCTATGCAAGCGACTACCCTCTCATCGGCACGGTGCTGCGCTCCATCGCCGCGCAAGGAGGCCCCGCGCTCGTGCACTGCAAGAACGGCAAGGACCGCACGGGCGTACTGTGCGCCTGCGCCCTGCGCATCGCGGGCTACTCGCACGACTACATCGTGGCCGACTACCTCACAACGAACGTAATCAACGCCCAGGCCATTGCGCGGGAAGCGGCCGAGCTTTCGCAGGGCATGACGGCTGAGGAGCACGCCATCCTCATGTCGTTCCTCGAAGCACGTGAAAGCTACCTCGAGGCCTTCTTCGACGAAGCCGACAAGCGCTACGGCTCATTTGAGGCATACGTGCTCCGCGGCCTGAAGCTCACCCCCGAGCAGTGCAAACGACTGAGGGAGATGCTGGGGTAAAACGAGGGCGTGCCTGCCGGCGGGAGCGCAAACGGGCCTGTGCGCACGTGAGCGCAAACAAAACAAGGCACGCGCAACCAACCGCCCCTCGCAACCCACAGTCTCTCATCCCGCAATCAAATTGGAATGGCCGTTGACCCTCACCCAGGGGTACGGTTTACTATGCGCTCATGTAGTGTCCGGCAAGATTCGGATGAGGGGGACCTGATGAATCGTTCGGTTCAAATGAAGGAAAACGCGCTTTCACGCAGGGCGTTTGTCGGCATGGCACTCGCTGCGGGCGCCTGTGCGTGGATGGGAACATTCGGCACGCAGGCAATGACGGCCGTGGCAGATACCGCTGAAGAGGATTCGGCCTGCCCGGACGACCTGCCGCCGCTTCCCCCCGCAGAGCCCGACCCGAACGACCAGTTCGGCGTGGACAAGAACATCAACATGACCACCATCGACGAGTGGCTGGGACGCCCCGACGTGGTCTATCGCGACATGCGCCTCATTTTTGACCCTGCTCGTTGGGAAGACATCGACGAGGACCCCTATGCCTCGACGGTGCTGCCCGGCTTCAAGATGGTTCCTTACCCCTACCTCGCCACCATGGCGCCCATTCCCGTAACGGAATACTACGAGGATGAGACGCTCTTCGGCTGCGAGTGGAGCGAAGAGGGCGAGCTTCTCAGCGTGAAGTCCAACTACAAGGAGTCGCTGAACATCCTGCGCGAGCTGTTCCCCAAGGACAAGCCGATTTTCCTGTGCTGCGGCGGCGCCGGATACGCAAGCTTCACCAAGCAGCTGCTGCTCTACCTGGGCTGGAACCCGGAACTCGTGTACAACGTGGGCGGCATGTGGTACTACGAGGGCGATCAGGCAATCAACCTTATCGAGTACGGCAGCAGCGCCGACAAGGACACGTACGCCACTTGGCGCGCCGACTACACCCTCATCGACTTCACACTCCTGCGCCCCGAGTCGGTGAAGTACCAGGACAAGCGCAAGTAACAGGAGGCAACCATGAGCGACGAAGAAGCCAGCAAATATAGCGTCAGCGAGTCATCGAAACACAAGTCGTCCTCGGCGGCCCGTCCCAAGGGATCGGGAATAGTCGCAACGGGCGGTGCCGGAAGCGGCGCACGCAAGGCCGACAACCCCAGCGCCTGGCTGCGCTCGCCCACCCGCGACGACGCATCCAACAGGGCACGTTCGTACAAGAGAAAGTAGCATTCCATGGCCGGCCTCAGCTTTCGCGCCTTCGACCCAGAGCAGGACGCGGCACTCATGTTCGAGCTGTACCGCGACCCGTACGAGCAGGCTTTGTTCGCCCAGCGCGTGCCCATCACCACGCTGGTTGAATTCAGCGAGTGGCTCGACGGCAACATGCGCGGCAACTACCACGAGTTTCGTGTGATTGCCGACGAAGAGACGCGAGAGCTGGCCGGCTTCACCTTTGCCTACGACTACCACCCGTTCGACCTGCACTGCAAGGTGTGCGTGTACATGCGCCCCGAGTGGCGCGGCAGCGGGGCGGCCGGCCTCATGGGCGCGCGCTTCATGGGCGACCTGTTTAGCGCCTATCCCCTGCGCAAGATATACGCCCTGGTATACGGCTACAACGAGGAAAGCCTGCGCAGCAACCTCGCGGCCGGCTTTGTGGAAGAGGGCGTGATGCGCGAGTACCGCTACCTGGGGGGCGCCTGGCACGACTGCCACATTCTGGCGCTGACCAAGCAGGCCTATGAGGAGGGTCTGGGCAAGCTGCTGGGATTGCAAAACCGCGGAGGAGAGGCGCAATGAGCGACGGGGAAGCGCTCGAGGCGGGTGCAGGCGAGGCGGCAATCGGGGGCGGCGAGGGCGGTGAGGTCGAGGCTGTTGCCGATTGCTGCCCTGCGCATGCGTGCCCAGACAGTGTCGAGCAAGAGGTGTTCGGAGGGCCGTATCCCCTCTACGACGCCCCGCGCTTTGCATCGTTTGCCGAGCTTGTTGCATACATTGGAGAGACGTGGGGCGACTCCGTTGCATTCGAAACCGCAGATGAGCAGGCAGTTTCTTACCATGAGCTTGTCGAGCGCATTGCGCGCGAACGCATGGAGATGGACGAGGCCGGAGAGGGCCGCTTCGTAGGCGTCTCGGACGCCGACCCCGTGCAATTCGCCGCCCGCTACCTGGCCGTCGTCTCGTCGGGGCGCTGCGCGGTGCTCTGTAGGTTGGTCGAGGAGCAAAAGGCCCAGCTTGCGAGTGTGCCCGAGGGCGTCTGCACGCTCGCGGCAAGCTCGGGCACGTCGGGCGACCCCAAGGTGGTCATGCTCACCGAGGCTGGGCTGCTCGCCGACTTGCGGGCGGGCCTGGAGCTCTATGAGTTTGCCCGGGGCGGGCGCTACGCGAAGCTTCTCCCCTACACCCATGCGTTCGGCCTGGTCTGCGACCTGCTTGCGCCGCTTGTCACGGGCGGCGCCATCGCCGTGCCCCATGCAAGCGCGACCTTTGTCGCCGAGTTGCCCCACATGGCGCCCACGGCGCTCAACCTGCCCCCTCGCGCCGCAGCGATACTTGCGGACCTGCTTGATGCGGGCACATACAAGCTCCCCAGCCTGCGCAAGATCCTCTGCGGAGGCGCCGGGCTTGCGGCGAGCGTGACACAGCGCATGCGTGTCCATGGCATCGAGGCGTTTGGCTGCTACGGGCTCACCGAATGCTCGCCCTGCGTCAGCGTCAACCGCGACAGCTGGCACAAAGACGGCAGCTGCGGCGTTGCGCTGAGGTGCAACGAAGTGCGGGTGGGCGAGAGCGGCGAAGTCCTCGTGCGCGGGGCGAACGTCATGGCGGGCTATCTGGGAAGGCCCGAACTCACGGCAGCGCGCATCGACGGCGACGGCTGGCTGCACACGGGCGATGTGGGTCATATCGACAAGGACGGGTTCCTCTATGTGGACGGCCGCCTCGACGACGTGATCGTGCTGGCAGACGGCACAATGGTTGCCCCCGAGGTCCTCGAGCGCGCCCTTGGGGCCCACCCCGCAATCGCACAGGCGCTCGTGTACGGCATGCCCGACAAGCGGAGCGGTCAAGTTGTGCTCGCATGCAAGCTTGTCCTGCGGGAAGGCACGGACGACGCGGCCGAGCGTGCTGCCATTGACTTCGCCCACTCGGTGCAAACGCCCGACGGCGCACGGATCGAACACGTTGAGGTGTCATGCGAGCCGCTGCCCCTCAGCCCCGCCGGAAAACTCCTCAGGAGGCAGGCATGACCGCAGATGAGGCCCTGATCGCCACCCAGCAAGTCTTGCAGCAGGTTCTTGACCTGCCCGAACCGCCCCCTCCCACCGCTCGCCTCAGGTTCGACCTTGCCATGAGCTCGTATGCGATGATGGAAGCGGCAGTGCTGCTCGAAGACCGCCTGGGCACAAGCGCCGACTTCGGCAAAATTGCTCGTGCGAACACCGTCGAGGAGCTGTCCCGCGCCTGGTAAGATACGCAGCACAACACACGCACGACCCAAGGAGGGCCTCATGATCGCACCCATCTACACCAGCGTTGGCAAGACCGTCTCGCTTACGGGCACAGCCTACGACTTCGGCCATTCCATCTCGGCAATTGAGTTTTCCCTCGACGACGGCCAGAACTGGACGCGCTACGAGACGCCCGGCACCAACGATTACCAGAACCTCACCTGGACGTTCGACTGGGAGCCCAAAGAGCCCGGCGAGTACACCCTGCTCGTGCGCTCCGTCAACGACTCCGGCGACCACAGCCCCGAGAACGCCTACGTGCACATCCACGTGGATTAGAAGGAGAGAGCCGGCCGCCCGTTACATCACACGGGCGGCCCTCACTCAAAAATCGGAGTCTCTTCCGCACCCTGCATATGCTCAAAATCAGAACCTTGCAAGTCGGCACATACCGGCAGAAGCAACTTTACGGCCATACCGCGACCGTTGAAATGATACAGGGGCGTTTCGCCGATGACCTGACCGTAATAGTCACCGCAAATACGCATTCGATGAGTCCGTGCGTAGGCCAAAAGCTCCTCTATGCCCTTGACCTCGACATTTTCCCCCTCAACGTCGATGCTCCTACGATACATCGTGAGATAGGTGCCCGCAGGCAAGGTGTCATTGGCAAAGGCATCGGCGATAAGCGCGTCTTTGACAAACAGTATCGAGCGCTCGATGTCATATCTGCCGGCCAATACATTCTCTTGCGTTATCTGATCTCCCACATTGCAAAACAGTGAGAGAGGGACGCCCTGCTGCAGTACGTGCTTTTTAAGCAGGCGCAAGTTAACTTCGGCGTCGTCAAGAAACGACCCTATCTGATGGGACATGCGAGCCGCCGGTGGATACAGAATCGGATAAGCAATGATCGGCTGTTCAGGCAACCGTTCAACTATCGGCTCATCAAAGATGGGATTGGCATGCCACCAACGAAAGCTCTCGAGTAGGTCATCAATGGTGCGTCGCGTGGCAGTTAACTCTAACAACTCCCTGTCAATAGCCTGACGGCGCTCAGTAAGTGAGCCCTTGATTCCCGCATAGTTATTCTTGGCCAAATCTTTAATCTGCAGGAGAGACAGGCCGCATTTTTGGAGCTGGAGCACGGCATCAACGGCGCCACACTGATCAAACAAATAGTAGGCGTAGCCGTTCTCTTCATCTACGACAGCCGGTTCAAGGACGCCCATATCACGCCAGAGGCGCAAGGTTTTGCGCGAAATGCCATTGATCTCAGCAAACTTGCCGGTTGTCAGCCTCTCTTTGTTTTCCACGGTGCACCCCATGACCCTTTCGCACGCCCCCGTCTTGCATGCCGTATTTTATTCAGTTCGACCACGAATGACCAGCCACGGCGCAAAACCCGGCCCTTACGTAACAATTGGATGCGGCCTATTTGAGCCGTAGGAACCGGCATCCGACCGCCCATTGGCCCCGGTGAAACAATTCAGGTTGTTGAAGTTCGCGAACCTTCAGCTCGCTCTTTAAGGCATTTTCAAACGAAACCACAGTGATGCTTAGGCATTTACCTGCCTGTATGCGATGCGGTCGCATTTTAGGAAAGATAGGCGAGCCGAATACATCACATATTGCAAAGAACCTGAAAAAGGGTCTTGAGCTGGCCCGAGGGGCCACCGTTAGCATGAGGCGCAGCCGCAATGCCTGGCAGGCCAACGGATAAGGGGCACGCCTCACCAAGGCGCGCTCGTAGGAAGCGTACAAAGGGGACGTGGTTAAACATGAGCGAAAAGAGAATGAGCTTGCATCGAGCGCTGGTTATCGGTTCGTTGTCAATTGCAACGATACCGCTTCTGGCCGCCAGTGGAATCCAGGCAGCTGCATACGCGCAGGCCGAAGAAGCACCCGCCCAGCAAGCACAGAGCTCAGCGCCCGAGCCCAGGGTCTACATGGACGGCGAGGGCAATCTGATCCAAATCGCACCGTTCGACGATGTTGACGACATCTCTTACTTTAAGCAGCGTCGCACAATGCCTTGGAACACTTACTACGCTAACGCCAATGAGCGCGGATGCAAATCCTGCCATGACGACCTGCGTGAGCTGCTTAAGAACTCTGGCTACGAGCATCCCTCTCTCAATGGCGCCAATACCGAAATGACAATCCAGACCTGCGTGGATTGCCACAGTGCAGGCACAAACGGCTATTTCTCTGAACCCGAAGGCTTTGCCACGATGATTCACGGCCTGCACACCGGTATCGCCGACTGCATGAACTGCCATGATACCGAGACAACCAGCGACTCGAGCGCGCCCACGATGTATCTGTGGGAAAACCTGTCGCATTCAAAGCTGCGTGGCATTGCGCGAATCGCGGCCGAGGATCAAACGGGTAGCTTTAGCTGGAATCAGGACTCCGTCGACAGTCAGGATGGCCTCTACAGTCTCAACGAGCAGTATTACGATTGGGACTACAAGCGCATGGAGAATGCGGAAAACAACGTTCCTCTCGATCAGGAAATGTTCGATGAATGGACGATTACCGTAGAGGGCGAGGTGGAGAATCCTACGACCTTCAATCTCAAGGAGCTCATAGAGGATCCTTCCGTGCCCAAGGAAACCCACTTGATGAAATGGGTCTGCATGATTAACCCGCAAGGCGGAGCCGGCGCCCAGCAAGTTGAGGTTACAGGCATTCCTCTGTGGTGGATCAACGAACAAGTGGGTCTCAAAGACACGGCAAAGGCAATCATGCCCTCAGCCGCAGATGGCTTCATGGATCCGGGCGGAGTCGATCTGAGCTTGTTGGAGGGCAACGACTCGCTCATCGTGTATCAGATTAACGGAGAGCCCATCAGCTGGGAGAATGGATATCCTTGCATCTGTGTGTTGGGAGGCACCTCTTGCGGCTCTTATATCAAGGAACTGTCCAACATCAACTACACAACGGCAACTGAGGACCTCTACGACATCCCGGGCTGGCCCAGCTCGGTCGCGGCTGACACCAATCACATCTACGATATGACTGGCTGGCCCAACGATAGCTATTCCGCCCTATACAACAAACCGCTTGCCGGCTTTACCGGTTTGCGTGAAGGCCAGGTCTTCAAAACTGGCGAAACCGTGCACATCACTGGTTACGCTGACGGCTACAACGAGCAGGTCACTGGATTCGAAATCTCGATGGATCAGGGCGAGACATGGAACCATTTCGACATCGATGATGCCGATGTCCAGCAACTTGTGACTTGGGAATACGACTTTACTCCGACGGAAGACGGGGCTTACACGATTCAAATTCGCACCATAACCGCCGAAGGCACCGTGGCCGAGCGCAACGAGGAGAAGATGTTCATTGCACGCTCCGACTACGACGATCTTATGGCCCAGTACGGTTCAATCGACGAGGATGCACAGTAGACGTGCAAGGAGGCTGGATTTCAATGGCAGTTACAAACAGGCTCGAACTTGGAAAGATGGGCGTTGTCGTAGCAGCAGGCCTGGCGATGGCGTCAACTGGAACAGCGGCCCTGGCAAGCGCGCAAGCTGCTCTTCCGGAACAAGACCTCCCCGGCGCGGCAGAACAGTCCGCATCAACCGGCCACACCATTCAAAGCAATCAAGTTCACCACGTTACAGGCACGTTCGCCTACAGCCAGGATACAGTAACACCGAATGCCCAGATAAAGACTGCGTTTGCCGACGCCTCGAAGTATTTGTGCGGATCCCAGTATTCAAGCGCCATAGCACAGGGCGAGCTATCCAATCCGCTTGATTGGACCCTGAGCGTAAGCGGCGACGTGCAGACGCCGTTTGAGGCAACCATCTCTGAAATGGCCTCCGAAGGAGGCAGCATTCACACCATCATGGGCTGCACATGCCTGGGCAACCCGGCAGATGGACGTGCGTCGATCAATGCCGGCGTTGAAGGAATCTCGTTATCGTATCTCATGGAAAAGGCCGGCGTGGCCGATAGCGCCAACACGGTAGTCTTTACCTCAAGCGATGGATACGAGGTGGCACTGCCCCTCTCGTATGTCAAGTATCGCTTCAGCGTCGTTGCCTATCAAATCAATGAAGAGTCCTTCTCCGAGGTGCTTGGTTGTGCCAACCAGCTTTGGTTGGGCTCAACGCCAGCCAACAACTTTGCCCGCGATGTTGTGGCCATTGATTTTCAGACCAGACAAACCCCTCCCCCGGCTCCCTTTACCGAAGGTTACGACAACACGAGCACCAACCTGCCCAACGCTGCAATCGAAGCTGTTTCTTAAGAACTCCTCGCTAATGAGCCAACGGGGCATCACATGCAACCATGCGGTGCCCCGTTTATGCCACGTCGGCGCGGCCCTGCTGGGCTTGGTCTGAGCGCGGAGCATGCCCGTAGGCGCGGCGATAGGCACGATAAAAGCTTGCCGGGTTCTCATAACCGCAGGCACATGCCACTTTTTCCACCGAAACGTCTGCGTCGCGCAGCATCTCCTGCGCACAAGCCATACGCATCTCGAGCAGCACGCGAGAAAACGTCGCCCCTGTCGCACGCTTCAAAATGGAAGAGACCGTGTTGGGGTGCAGGCAGAAGTGCTCCGCCACTTGGGCCAGCGTGACATCGGCGCAATTCGCGCGCATGAAGGAGCGGATTTGGACGGCCAGGTCAACGCTGTCGGGCACCATGACGTGCACCGTGTCCGTCACACAAAGCGTGCGGGACCCAGATATCACTCGTACCTCGCTGCCAGAAACTCCCCCACATGATGGCTCCTGTTTCTCAGTGCCAGAAACTCCCCCGCAAGGAGCCGCCTGTTTCTCGCTGTCAACCACGCAACCGTATGAAACCGAGAGCTGCGTGCCACCTTCCTCATGCCGCCCCGTGCGCGTTCCCAAGTAGTGTTCGTATGCCTCGCGAAAGCGCGCAGGCTTCTCGTACCCGCACGCCCGTGAAGCCTTCGCCACATCGACGCCGGCCTTTTCCAGGGCTTTTGCCCTTTGCATGCGCATCTCAAGCAGTACCTCGCCAAACGTCAACCCCGTGGCGTCGCGCACCATGCGGGCAACGGTGTTGGGATGCCGCTCAAACTCACAGGCAACCGACTGCAGGCATGCCGTGTCGCACGTGCGCGCCATAGAGACGAGCATGTCGCACGCGACCTGCGAGGCCCGCGCGGCAACCCTGATGCGGACATCCACACGTACGTCGAGCTCCCTCATGTTCCGCCCCCTTCTTGCCTCGGTCCCCACCCGCGGTCATAATGCGACGTTGCGTCGCGCACGAGCAGATGCTAAACCTTGACCGTGGGGCAAACTCAAGGGTGTTCCTCGGTTGAGCGGGACATGCATGCGTTTTGAAACGGCACAGCAACAATCGGTGCCTGGCTTTCACAGGCGTCAACCGAATGCGCAGCCGCAAGAGGTACGACCGCAAGCGCAGGAAAGGGGCTTTCGTGGCAAACCAACTCAACAAGCTGACCAGGCACTTTGAGGGCGATGCGCAAATCGGTGGCGGCAACGAGACCCTTCTCAGCATTGGCCAGATGGCCCGCCTCAACGCGGTGAGCGAAAAGGCCCTGCGCCTGTATCAGGCAAAGGGCATCTTGGAGCCCGCCTACACCGACGAGGCGAGCGGATACCGGTACTACACGCTCGGCCAATGCGCCACGCTCGACATGATTTGCCAGCTGCGCTGCGTGGGGTTCTCGCTCGAGGAGATTGCCGAAACGCTCAAGGACAGCGACGTCGCGACGCTGCGCGACCGCGTGCGCGACCATGTGCAGCAGATTGAGACCCAAATGCACGAGCTTGCCCAAGCACACCAGGTGGGCGGCGACTTGCTCCGCTCCTGTGAGGTCTACCTGGACAAACCGCCGTGCAACCAGCTCATGCTCGAATCCATGCCTGAAAGGCGCGTGTTGGAGTTCCCCCTTTCGCGCGTCGAGACCTCCGAGCCAGAGGGCGACGGGGCACACGCCATGGGGGCGTGGGAGCTGAACCTGAGGTTCGTGAAGCACGAGATTGTGGAGCGCGAGCTTCCTTTGTCGCTCTTCCGCAACGTGGGCTGCATCATCGCCCGCAACGACCTGCTTGCCGGGTGCATCAGATACGACCGTGCCTTCGTGTTCGTGACTCCGGCGTTCGGAGAGGACGCCTTTCACGAAGCGAAGCGCATACCAGCGCAAACATGCCTGTGCGAGTACATCGACGGCGTCTTCACCAACGACGGCCGAGAGCGCGAGACGGTGGAACTCGCCCATATGCTGGAGGAATGCGAGAAGCGCGGCATGGAGCCGGCAGGCGACTACCGTGGCGAGATCATCGCCGACAGCCCGGCGTTTTTGTACGAGGGGCGCGAGATGCTCTTCAAGATGTGCCTGCCCGTGCGCCTCAAGGATCAACCGACCTGGCAGATGCCCGTGCAGCGCGACGTCATGGGCAGCTGGCGCGGCCTGCGAGACACTGCGGCCGACCAGGCGAGCCTCTTCCATGAGGGCAACGCGAAAGGCCGCTAAGGGTCGCAGGCGGCAAAAGCTTGCCCAAAAAGAGGGGATTGCCTCGGCCGCAATTTGGGCTGCCGGGCAATCCCCTCTTCTCACTATGAGTCGCAAGCCAACCCAGGCCGACGGCCTCCGCTCACCACTATGAACGACGCATGAGCCCGCCCATGATGCGCTGCCTCGCGTGAGCCACCCACACTACCAACCGCATGACTCAGGCTGCATGCGGGCCCAACGCGGGCCGTTCACGTTCACGCCACCCTCGTTACTCGCTCGACGCAATCCCTACGCCGTAGCACCAGCCGTCACACCGACATTGGGAACGTTGGAGGCGTGGTCGCCGGAGGCGGGGCTGCCCGGGATGGCCGGAACCTCGTCTTCGCAGGTCACGCGCACCTCCACGACGTCGCTGGCAAAGTAGCGCGCAGAGGTCGAGCCAAGCCACAGCTGGTTGGTGCCGCCCACGCTGGCAGACAGAGGCTCGCCGTTGAGCTGGTAGACGATCATCGACGTGCGCTGGAGCACGTACGACAGCGGCAAGGTCACCTCGTAGCCGTCCGAGGAAACGAAGGTGATTGCATTGGCCTCATTGGTCACGCCGCCAGCCGTCTCGAGGAGCTGGTACACCGACACGCCCGTCACTGCAGCGTTGGCCGTAGCGCGACCATCGGCAGGGTTGCCCGCGCACGAGCAGCCCATGACGGTACTCTGCGTGCCGGTCTGGGCAAGATCGCCGATGGTGGCGGTCAGGCTCGTCTGGACGCCGTCGCCGTCCACGGTGATCTGCCAGTCCGCTGCATCGCTTACTACCTGCTGGTTCGAGGGAAGCGCCTCTGTTGAGGCCCCGCACAGCACCTTGTTTGCGCCACCCAAATCATGCGCAATCTGCGCCGTCGGCGTAATCTGCCCCTGGGTAAAGGAGAACGTTCCCTCCACGCTTGCCGACTTGACCTGCGCCGACACCGCCTGCTCACTGGCGCCGACGGCCACTCCCGAACCTGCGAGCGACGCTTCGCCCTGCTGCGCCAAGGCCACACCGGCACCGGCCATCGTCGCGCCGAGGGCGGCAACAGTCGCCATGGCAAACACGGGCACGCTCGTCAATCCCTGCTCTTTACGGATGCTCTTCTCCATCGCTGCTCACTCCCCTTGCGTTATTTGGTTTCCGCGGACGTATCGGCAGGCTGCTCGGCGGTCTCAGCAGTGGCAGGCTCAGCGTCGCCCGCATCTGCAGCCGCGCCATCGGCACCCACCCACAGGTCGAAATTGGGGGTGTAGCCGCTGTCCTCGGATTGCGCGATGGAAGCCGCATAGCCCTGCGGGTTAGAGATTGCCCGGTCGGAGACGTCGTCCTCAGGGCCGGTACTGCCGTCGATGACTGCCTGGTTGTCGGCCAGGCCGAGGTCGGCCTGCGTGCCCTCAAGCGAACGCACCTGCTCGGCGAAGGCGTCGAGGTCGGACTTGGCGTTGACCATGACCTCGACGGGCTCGGGCGTCGTCTCTCCGTCCTCAGTGACCGCGCGCACCATGAGCACGTAGGCGCTGTCGACGCCCTCGGGAGGCGTCCAGGTAAACTGCCAGCTCACCCAGTTGTTCACCGTGGAGTCGGGTGTGTCGCAATGCGTCCACGTGTTGCCGCCGTCCATCGAGAACTCCAGCGCAACCGTGGGCTGATCCCATGAGGCGGCGTAGCCCTTGAAGGTGTACGGCTCACCGGCCTGCACGCACAGACCCTCAGGGGTGCCCCAGATGCCGACATTGGGCTTGTTGTAGTACCCCGTGCCGTCTTCAGTGGTCCAACCGTCGTATTCCCACACATAGGGGTCGTTCTCGTCCACGGCGATGATGTCGCTGAGCTCCTTGCAGCAGATGGGGGCACCGGTGCCGCCCACCCACAGCATGCAGGGGAAGCCTTGGTCCCACTCAAGCGGCTCGCCGTTGATCTCGTACACGAGCAGCGCGTCCTTGCCCTCGAGGCTGCTGATGAGCATCGAGTTGGCGTTGCCGTCGGCAGAGGAGGAGTAGATGGCGTAGGCGTCATCGGTAAAGCCGCCGGCCTGCTCGATGAGCCAGTTGAGGTCGATGCCGGTCACGACGCAGTTGCCCAGGTAGGGGCCGCCCGTGGGGTTGAGCGTGCACTGCATGGTGACGGCCTTGGTAACGCTCGGGGCTTCCTTGATAAGGTCGGCAAGCGTGTAGTTGACCTCGTTGTTGACCAGGCCCGTGAGCGAGATGTTCCACTGGTCGTAAATCGAGGTGTCAGCCTCGCCGCCGTTTGCCTCGCGCCAATTGCGCAGGTAATCACTGCCACGGTAGTACCAGCTGTAGTTGAAGAGGTCTTCCTGAGGGATGACGTCCGTTTGGTTCCAGGAGAAATCGCCCTCGACATCCTCGACGGCCGTGATGCCGCGCAGCAGCGAATGCTTCGAGACGTCCCACATCGTGAAGCCCTCGCCGTCCTCCGTCATGTTGTGGCAGCTCTCGCACGTTGCGCCCTCGACATCCTGGTGGATGCCGTGGATGAGCGTGCCGAAATCGTAGAACGTGGTCTGGTATCCCTCGCCCACGGTATGGCAGTCGATGCACATCTGGACGTCGATGTCGATGCCGATGTTGTTGGTGAGGTCAGTATGACCATAGCTGCACGAGTTGAGCAGGGCGCCCAGGTCGTCGTGGCATGCGTTGCACCCGCGCTCGTCGGCCTTGAGGTAGGCGCAGTTGTACAGCGCGTTCTTGGCCGGGTGCGAGTAGGCGCCCTCGGCGTCGTAGTCGGCCGAGATGTTCTCGCCGGGCGTACGCTGCGCGAATCGGCCGTCGGCAAGCTCGGTCACAATGGGGCCGTCCTTGCTGTAGGCCTTGTCTTTGAGCGCGACGCCCGACTGGGCGCTCGGCACGTCAAGCACGCTGTAGGTGGTGCCGTCAGAGCCAGTGTAGGCCGAGGTGTCCGCACTTTCCGCCGATGCCGAACCGGCTCCGAAAGCAACTGCGGCAAGGGCACCTGCCAGCAGCGTTGTCGCACAAGCGGCGGTCACCACATGCAACCGATGAGTAGCGATCATGACGTTCTCCCCTCTCGTATGGCGTTGGCCCGGTGGTTTCTGCGTAGCGAAACCAGCAAGCCTTTACCGGACAAGAAGGATTATCGAACGCACAATGCTTTCTGAAACTACCTTCAGCCACACGATGCACGCCAATTTCCACTGCCCTTGGGGCAGAGTTTTGGG
>CABQHM010000032.1 GCA_902464015.1 uncultured Coriobacteriales bacterium
ATAATCGGACGGGTGCCTCCAAAAATGGTTGGCGGGGCTTTTGTTACAGCCCCTTTTTCATGCTTGACGCAGCGTACTGGATGTACACCAAAGGTGCGCACCGCGCGTAAGGCTTCGCGCACGGAGCGTCCTTTGCGAAGAGTCCCGTGGAGAACGCAGCGCATCAGGTTCCGCATCCCACCAAAACGCAGGTTCTGGCCTGCAAGGCGTCGGGAGGCGATGCGTACTAGATGTACGTGAGCCTCCCGAGAACGCAGCAGGCCAGGTTCTGCTTCATTTTACTTGCCACAGCACTTTTTATACTTCTTGCCGGAGCCGCACGGACACGGATCGTTCCTGCCCACCTTGAGCGGATCGCCGTTCTCGTCGTAGAACGCGTGGGTGCCCTGGCTTGCGCGGATCTGGTTGTTCGACCAGCCGTTGTTCTCCCAGTAGGGCAGGTCCTCGAGCATCGCGCGCAGAAGCGGCAGCATCTCGGCACGCTCCTGGGCGGTGAGGCCCAGGTTGGCCTCGTCGAGGTCGCGCACCGTCTCGTCGAAGCTCACGAGGTTGCCGTTGAGGTCGGCGATGCTCTCCATGAGGCGGTCGGCGTAGTACAGGTCGGAGTCGTCGTCGGGCACGTGCGCGTCGAAGAAGTTGCGCAGCGCGCGTGCGCTGGGCTGGCCCAGGGTGTAGTCGATGGCATCGATCTGGCGCAGCTCGTCGGCAAGGACCGGCATCTCGTGCTTCTCATGCTGGCCGATGAGGTACTTCTTGAAGCCTTCGAGCTCCTCGGCACCGTGCTCGTCCTCCGGGCTCACCTGGGCCTCGTCGAGCTGGTAGTGCACGAGGTAGCATTCGTCGCCCAGGAACCACACGCCGTAGTTGAGGTCGCCCATGCTCACGCCGCTCAGCACGTCGCGCTCGAAGCTCTCCTGGCCCTGGTCCTCGCCGTACCAGGCGCGGTACTGCTTCCAGGCGTCGGACAGGCTCACGATGCCGCAGAAGTCGGTGAGAACCTCGGCGGTGTGCTGTGCATGCTCCACCCCGGCGCGGCGCGCCTCGACGGATGCCCAGTCCAGGCGCTGCAGGCTTGCGCGCAGCTCCTCGGGCACCAGGACCGTGAACTCGCCCTCGCCCCTGAAGACGTACACGTAAGGTGGCATGGCCTCCAGGAAGCTGCCCTGGGACACCTCTTCGTCGCTCAACGTGAGGATGCCGCCGGCCTCAGTTGCCTTGCGCGCCGTTTCAAACTCGGCGGGGGAGGCGAAGATGAGCGTGAAGACGGCGTCTTCGTCCTGCTCGCCGCATGCCTGGGCAACGGCCTGGGCGAGTTCGGGCTTCTTGAGCTTGGAGTATCCCTTGAGGTCGTAATCCTTGGCCATCTCCACGAGCTTGTCGCGCGTGAAGGCCTCGAGCTGTTCGGCGAGGGTGGTGACGACGGGGCCGTCCTGAGCCTGATCGGCAAGCGAGGACACCTTTGCGTCGCCTTGGCCCTCGACGTACTCGTGCCTGATTGCCGCCTCGATCTTCTGGGCGCGCTCTTCCTCGCTCAACCCGGCAAGCACGCCTTTGTGGGTCGCGATGGGCGCGCCTTGCTTCACTTGCTCTTCCATGCTTGCTCCTGTTCGTGTCTTAATCTTTATATTTAAACTGAGTTAACTTAACGGTCAACGGTTGATTCTACATAGTATAAGGCGTAGCATGCCTCGCACGCACGCCAAAGGGGTGTGCGATTGTTGCGAAAGGATGCAGGGCAATGTCGTTCAAGGCTGCGATGAAGAGGGAAATGGCGGGCGCCCAGGTGCGCATCGATCAGAATGCCTCTATGCAGCTTCTTCTAGGCCTTCCTGGTCCGCGACTTACCTGCGCGCGCTAGAGCAGGGGCCGCCCACAAGGGCGAGGTCCCCTCGGCGCGCATGACATAGGGCCCCGGCGCCCTTTCCACGCAGCCTTTGGGCTTTCCTGTTTTTCTCCCACAACGTTATATGCCCGTTTGAGCCCATTGCTCTGGTAGATGCCAGTCGATACCAGGCGATGTGTTGGGCTGTCTTGTACCTATTACAGGGGTTGTGCGCCGCTATGTGCGCAGCCTGGTTTGGAGGAAATCATGACCCGCAAGATTGCTATTTTCGACACTACCCTGCGCGACGGCGAGCAGTCGCCCGGCGCATCCATGAACACCGAGGAGAAGCTGCTCGTCGCACAGGAGCTGCTGCGCCTCAAGGTCGACGTCATCGAGGCGGGCTTCCCCATTTCCAGCCCCGGCGACTTCATCTCCGTGCAGGAGATCGGCAAGCTTGCCGGTGACGACGCCGTGGTGTGCGGCCTCACCCGCGCGGTCGAGAAGGACATCGACTCGGCCGCCGAGGCCCTCAAGTGTGCCCGTCGTCCCCGCATCCACACCGGCCTGGGCGTGAGCCCCTCGCACCTGCACGATAAGCTGCGCATCACCGAGGACCAGGCCGTCGAGCGCGCGGTCCATGCGGTGCGCTATGCCAAGAAGTACGTCGACGACGTCGAGTTCTACTGCGAGGACGCCGGACGCGCCGAGCAGAAGTTCCTTGAGCGCATCGTCCAGGCCGTCGTAGAGGCCGGCGCCACGGTCATCAACATCCCCGACACCACCGGTTACTCGCTGCCCGAGCATTTTGGCGCGCGCATCCATGGCCTCATGGAGAACGTCCGTGGCATCGAGAACGTCACCGTGGCCTGCCATACCCACAACGACCTGGGCATGGCCACCGCTCTTGCCCTGGCCGCCGTGCGCAACGGCGCCTCGCAGATCGAGTGCACCATCAACGGCCTGGGCGAGCGTGCCGGCAACACCGCGCTCGAAGAGGTCGTCATGGCCATCAAGATGCACGGTGAGGAGCTCGACGCCCACACCGACGTCAACACCCGCGAGCTCACGCGCGCCAGCCGTCTCGTGAGCTCCATCACGGGCATCAACGTGCAGCCCAACAAGGCCATTGTCGGCGCCAACGCCTTCGCCCACTCCTCCGGTATCCACCAGGACGGCGTGCTCAAAGCCCGCACCACCTACGAAATCATCAACCCCGAGGAGGTTGGCGCTTCCGGCAGCCAGATCCTGCTGTCTGCTCGCTCGGGCCACGCCGCCCTGCGCCATCGCCTCGGTGAGCTGGGCTACACGTTCGGCGAGGAGGAGTTCGAGCGCGTCTACCAGTCGTTCCTGGAGGTGGCCGACCGCAAGAAGGAGGTCTACGACGAGGACTTGGAGTCCATCGTCTGCCAGTACCGCCGCGATGTGAGCGCCATCTACACGCTCGACGCCGTGCAGGTCTCCTGCGGCTCGGGCCTCATTCCCACTGCCACGGTCACCATCACCGACGAGCACGGCACGCAGACCACTGAATGCGCCTATGGCACCGGCCCCGTCGACGCCGCCTTCAAGGCCGTCGACAAGATCATTGCCGTCACCAACGTCCTGAACGAGTTCTCGGTGACCGCCGTGACCAAGGGCATCGACGCCCTGGGCGAGGTGTGCGTCCACATCACGAACCCCTCGGGCGACACCTTCATCGGCCGCGGCTCCGACAACGACATCGTCGTGTCTTCCACCAAAGCTTATGTCAACGCCCTGAACAGGCTGCTTGCTTCCGAGCGCGTCACGAAGACCCCGCTCGAGGCTGAGTAGCCGCTCTGGCGCGCCCGCCCGACGCAATGTCTCTGCGGGCGCGCCGTCTTTTGTATTGAGAGAGGAAGGAATCCCCACATGGCACGTCCCATGACCATGGCAGAGAAGATTCTGGCGGCGCACGCCGGTCTGGACGAGGTGCGCCCCGGCCAGCTCGTCGAGTGCGACTTGGACATCGTCTTGGCCAACGACATCACGGCCCCCATCGCCATCAAGGTCTTCAACGACCTTGAGGCCGAGAAGGTTTTCGACCCCACCCGCGTGTGCCTGGTGCCCGACCACTACACGCCCAACAAGGACATCAAGAGCGCCGAGCAGGCAAAGATCGTGCGTGATTTTGCGCGCGCCCAGGGCGTTACCCACTACTACGAGGTGGGATGCATGGGCATCGAACACGCGCTGCTGCCCGAGAAGGGCGTCGTCGTGCCCGGCGACCTCATCATCGGCGCCGATTCGCACACCTGCACCTATGGCGCCCTGGGCGCCTTCTCCACGGGCGTGGGCTCCACCGACGCCGGCGTGGGCCTGGCCACCGGTCGCGCCTGGTTCAAGGTGCCGCCCACCCTCAAGTTCGAGATCGACGGCGAGCTTGCCCCGGGCGTGTCGGGCAAGGACGTCATCCTGCACATCATCGGCATAATCGGCGTCGACGGCGCGCTGTATTCGGCCATGGAGTTCACGGGCAGCGCCATCCGCTCCATGAGCATGGAGGGTCGCCTCACCATGTCCAACATGGCCATCGAGGCAGGCGGCAAGGCCGGCCTCATCGAGGTCGACGACCTGGCCCGCGCCTGGCTCAAGGACCGTTGCGAGCGCCCCTATGTCGAGTACCACTCCGATCCCGACGCCGAGTACGCGAAGGTCTACAAGATTGACGCCTCCACCATCCAGCCCACGGTGAGCTGGCCGCACCTGCCCTCCAACACGCACCCGGTGAGCGAGTCCACCCACATCGCCATCGACCAGGCGGTCATCGGCTCGTGCACCAACGGCCGCATCGAGGACATGCGCGCCGCCGCCGAGGTGCTGCGCGGCCGCAAGATTGCCTCCACTGTGCGCTGCATCGTGATTCCCGCCACGCAGGCCGTGTACAAGCAGTGCATCGCCGAGGGCCTCATGGACGTTTTCATCGACGCCAACTGCGTCGTGAGCACGCCTACGTGCGGCCCGTGCCTGGGCGGCTACATGGGCATCCTTGCGGCAGGGGAGCGTGCCATCGCCACCACGAACCGCAACTTCGTGGGCCGCATGGGCGACCCGACTTCCGAGGTCTACCTGGCCAGCCCCGCCGTTGCCGCCGCCAGCGCCGTGGCCGGCCACATCGCCCAGCCTTCCGACCTCGACTAAGGGGGAGAACACATGCAGTTTCAGGGTACCGCCCACCGCTACGGGCGCGACATCGACACCGACGTCATCATTCCCGCGCGCTACCTCAACACCTCCGACCCTGCCGAGCTTGCCAAGCATTGCCTCGAGGATCTCGACGTGGACTTCGTCAACAAGGTGACGCCCGGTGACATCCTTGTGGCCGAGGAGAACTTCGGCTGCGGTTCCAGCCGCGAGCACGCCCCCGTGTGCATCAAGGCCGCAGGCGTGGCATGCGTCATCGCCAAGAGCTTCGCGCGCATCTTCTACCGCAACTCGATCAACATCGGCCTGCCCATCATGGAGTGCCCCGCTGCCGTCGACGCCATCAAGGCGGGCGACGAGGTGGCCGTCGACGCCGACAAGGGCGTCATCACCGACCTCACCACCGGCGAGTCCTTCCAGGTGGAGCCTTTCCCGCCCTTCATCGCGCAGATTGTGGCCGAGGGTGGCCTGGTGAATCGCACCAGGCACATCCTGGTCGAAAAGAAATCGTAACGCTTTCTGTCTGCCAGCGAGTTCTTGCCTTTTCGCTACGGTCGGCGGGTTTGGGCCCGTCGGCCTCTCGTCTCAAGGAGTATTCAAAGCATGGCTGACACCACGTACAAGATCTGCCTGCTGCCCGGCGACGGCATCGGCCCCGAGATCATCGCCGAGGCCGTGAAGGTCCTCGACGCCATCGGACAGGAGTACGGCTGCACGTTCGACTGCGAGGAGCATCTCATCGGCGGCTGCGCCATCGACGCCACCCGCGCCGCCGGCGCAAATCCCACCGCGCTGCCCGACGAGACGCTTGAGGCCGCCAAGGCCTCCGACGCGGTACTGCTTGCGGCTGTGGGCGGCCCCAAGTGGGACGGTGCCGCCCCCGGTGAGGCCCGCCCCGAACAGGGCCTGCTCGCCATCCGCAAGAACCTGGGCCTTTACCTCAACCTGCGTCCCGTGCGCATCTACGACGCCCTGCGCGACGCGAGCCCGCTTCGTCCCGAGAAGCTCGAAGGGGTGGACATCCTCATTGTGCGCGAGCTCACGGGCGGCATCTACTTCGGTGCCCACGAGCGCACCGAGAACGTCGAGGGCGCGGGCATGAACGGCGCGAAGGGCACGTTCTGCCGCGACCTCATGGACTACAACGAGTACGAGATCGAGCGCGTCGTGCGTTGGGCCTTCGATGCCGCCAGCCGCAGGCCCCGCCATCGCGTCATTTCCGTCGACAAGGCCAACGTCCTTGAGACCAGCCGCCTGTGGCGCGAGACGGCTCATCGTATCGCCGCTGAGTATCCCCAGGTAGAGGCCTCTGACATGCTTGTGGACAACTGCGCCATGCAGCTTGTGTACAACCCCGGCCAGTTCGACGTCCTCGTGACCGAGAACACCTTCGGCGACATCCTCTCCGACGAGGCCTCCATGCTCACGGGCTCGCTTGGCATGCTCGCCAGCGCAAGCCTGGGCGACGGCACCGCGCTCTACGAGCCCAGCCACGGCTCGGCTCCCGACATTGCGGGCAAGGGCATCGCCAACCCCATCGCCCAGATTCTCTCCGTGGAGCTCATGCTGCGCTACAGCTTCAAGATGGACGAGGCCGCCGACCGCCTGGCCAAGGCCGTGAAGGACGTGCTCGACGACGGTTGGCGCACCGGCGACATCGCCGACGCCTCCACCGCGGCCGACCACAAGCTCGGCACGTCCGGCATGGGCGACAAGATCGTCGAGTACTTCAAGCGCGGCTAAGCCACGTACCGGGGGTACACCGGTATCGAAGCGCTTCGCCCACCCATGTCGTCGGCTAAGCCGTGCGCCAGGGGAGCGCTCGCCCATAGAACCGCCAAGGCCTGGTGTCGCTCACTTACGAGCGACACCAGGCCTTTTGCATGCCAATGATGAGCGGATCAAAGCTCGCACAGCCGGAGGCTGCCTAGATGTCTTTGCTCCCCATGACGAGCGCCGCAAAGTAGTCTGGCCCTTCTTGCCACATGCCGGTCTCAAAGTCATAGAGCGCTGCATATGCCGGGGATTCCACGACGAGAGCTCGAATCTCACTTTGGGGTTTTCCAAGCCGTTCTGCAAGGTCCTGAATCGCATCCGTTGCAATCATGTCGGCACATTGCTGCATAATTTCAGGTGTCATAGCGAACAACCTCCGCGAGCTTCAGGCATGCAATGGCCTTCTCAGTTAAGAAGCAGTATTGCAACTTCAGCCTGTTCGGAAGAAGCATGTTGATTGCCGTTGTGGCAGACACTTCCTGGTTGATGGGTCCGTAGAGGCCGTTTAGGTACGTCGTGATCACGGGGTTTGTCGTATCATTGGCGATTTTGCCGATGATGACGTCGGAGTCGAGCAGACGTTTATCGATGAGAGGGACAAGGTCTTTTGCGAGGCTTGCCCGCCTGTTGAGAGAGACAAACCAGAGCCATTCTTTCGTTGCATCGTCAAACTCGAATAGGCTGAGAGGGGTTGACGGTGTGTGAAAGGCAAAAGCCGAGACAAATCCGTGTGTTTGGTTCTGTGGTGCCGCGCCAATGCTTTTTGCTTTGCGCAGCGATGTCTGGATGAAACGTTTGGCCTGCTCTTTGTCCGCAGTGAGGTAGAACCCCTTGCCGAAGTCTTTTCCCGTGGCGCATCTACTCAGGTCAATCTTGTCTATTGCCGTGTAGCTGCCATGATATAGCAAGGTTCCGTCTTGGAGCGTCATGCGGCGGCTCCTTGGTTCGAGAGCTTTGCCTCGATGTCGGATAGCACGGCCTCGTCGCTTTCGAGGTGCAGGTAGTCGTAGCAGTTGGCGATGAAATCCCAGATGCCTTGCTCTTTGAAGAGCTCGTTACAGGCATGGGGAGAAAGCCCTGTTTGTTCCCTATACATGCGGAACAGTCGCATTTGCATGAAAAGGACCTCATCGACCATACGGGCCTCCTTTGCTCACCAGGCATAACTGAGCCTATTGTACGGGCGCAGGACTCAGAAATCGAGCGATGTCAAAGATACGCAGTAACATGCCATGGGTCTACTCCCGAGGTGTTGCGGGTGGCTGAACGAAATTTAGGGAGGTTATAGATTTGTTTGGTTTCATGCCATCGTTCATGGGGTCCAGCGGTTCAATGGAGGAGTTGGGCCTTCTATTTTTTCGAATCTGACAGCATGGAGCACAACGATACCTGTGACGGATATGCTCTGACGTGCTTTATCGAAACAAAGGAGCCGCAGGTCGATGTGAACTGCGGCTCCTCACGCTGGATGTGCCTCTCGTATATGCAGGGGGTAATTCCCGTCGCTCTTTCTATCCGACGATAATGCTGTCTATTACTTGATTGATCGAAGGCATGAGGAACTCCTCATCTTCGGGGTCATATGAGAAGGAGAGCCCCAATGCATTGTTTGTAGGCGAATGGATGTCGGCAACAATGTCTCGACTACCGTTTGAATCTTCTGATCCTTTTCTGACCAGAACGCTTGCTCCGGCTGTGTCGCGCGTCTCCTCACTTAGCACCTGGACATCCTTTAACTGGGTGTCTCCTGTCACACTAAACTCATAATAGTATCCATAGCCTGCAATCATAGTACTTAGCGAGAGAAGCATTAAGGACGGATTGTTATCGGTTACATACATATCCAGCCACAGGATTGAGTCATGGTCAGAGATTTCACTTTCATAATAGTCAGGCAACGTTATTTGCCATCCCCGTTGACTCTTGAAGTTGTAGTCGGTTAGCTTACCGGCACCTGTTGAGGCGATGCTTGCAATCATGGCGTCGATTGAGGGGCTCCATTTGCGGCCGTTTGATAGCTTACAGCGCGCTATGATTACGGCCAGCTGATAGGTCGTGCCTTCCATGGTGGCCGGGGTCGAGGCGAGGGTATATATGACGCTGCCCGTCTCCTGTTCGGCACGTATAACACATATGGATACGGTGCATCCGCTTCCCTCGGTGGAAAACTTGGACATAATCCAGCCACCTCGCGCTGAGGCGAACTGCTGGCAATAGGTATCAAAGTATTCGGGCGAGGCGGGCTCGCTGCTCATGGCGTCCTCGGTGGTGTTTACCATGTGTCCCACGAAATCCACGCCGTTGAAGGGCTCCACCATGATTTGCAAGGTGCGGTCGTAGTCGTATGCATAAAGGGCGTTGTACGAGAGGCTTTGGCTGTTGCTCACGGGGCTTTCGAACGTGATGCCCGCCGCTTCCAGGGTGGTGGTCGCATTCGATGCTATGGCTACGGGGTCGTTGTCGGATTGTTGCCTGATGGCGGCCACCACACGTTCGGGTAGGCTGTCCTGCCCCGTGGCATCGCTGGGGTGGATGACGTAAATCTGGATAAAATCCGAGCTGTTCAGCGGGATGTTGACATAGGTGGTGCTGCTGCCATCACCATGATCGGCGCAGTTGAGGTAGCCCTCAAGTTTGTCGGCAAGATCAACTGGCTCGCTGCGCGTGACGGCCCAGCCTAGACCTGCGGCATAGTCGGAGATGCGTTGAGCGAAGAAGGTCTGCCGGTCTGCGGCAGACTCGGGAACCTCATCGCCCTGACCTTTTTCGATGGCGACCATGCAGCTGCCGTCTGCCGTCCAGGCGTAGCCTTGGTGGCCTTCGAGCTGAAAGGCATACAAGTCATCAGCCAAGTCAATGCGGATGCCGTCGAGCACGAGCGCGTCAAGGGGTACGCCCTCAGCCGCCCTCTGCTCATTTTCAGCTTTTGCGTCGGCTTGCGCCTGCGAATAAGAAAGCGTGTAGACTGTGCTTTCGGAAAGGCTAAAACTCAAGGTCAGATCGACTGTGTCGAAGGTTTCCAGAATCTCGTCGGGAACAAGGGCATACACGTAAAGCTCGACTGTTTCAAGTGGGTCGATGCCCTCGATGCCCGGCGTCTTGAACTCTCCTGAAGCGGCGACGGAGACGCTGCCTTCATAGTTGTACATACCGTTGAATTTGAAAGACGCGGTGGCCGAGCTGTGCGGTGATATCTCGTTGCCGCTGGTGTTCTTCATTGTTCCGCTGAAGATGAAATAATGCTTGCCATCTTCGCCTTCGTAGTACCTGTATGCGCCGGTTGAGTCCGGTTGCGTTTGGAGCTGTGTTGACCATCCGTATTGTTCTATGACAAAGGTGTAGTTTGGCTGCACCACCTCCTGTCCCAGTTCGAGTGCTACCTGAGTTTGCGCCCAAGCTTTTTTTGTGGGATTGAGAATTCCAGAGAGGGCCGCAGATCCCATTGCAACACCCGCTGCGGTGACAAAACTACGCCTTGTAACGAGACTGCCATTCATTGGCGCGCTTCCTTCCTTTGCATCGATCAAGCACGTTTCATAACGAGAGAAGCGGGCCTCCGGACGTTCTGTCTGAAGGCCCGCGGAATAGAGGGCTCGTGCTGTTACCCGAGCCATTCGATGAAGACACGAAGGCCTGCGTCGGGATGGTACTTCCAGGAAACCTCGTAGTTGCCGCGTGTGCGCGTCTGCCAGCCGTCGCTAGCGGAGCACTGGCCGAACATGCCGGTCAGGATTTGGGGCAGACCGAGCTGCTCAAAGACCTTGTCGATGGCACTGTCGCCGGCTATGGAGTACAGAAAGCTGCCGCCGTCTGTGTTGTCGGGGTTTGTGTCGATAAGCATGCCCGAGCCGTCTTCATAGACAGTGCAGCACTTCTGCTCGTCATCTTCCAGGCCGTCAACGATACCCTGAAAGTCAGGCGCGCTGTCTGCTTTTGCCTCCCTGGGCATGGCTGCTCCTGCAACGCCTGCAATTGTCGCGAGGCATGCCCCGCCCACGATTGCGTTACGCCTGGAAATGGAATCGTTGGTCATTGTCTGTCCCCTTCTTTTTGGTAGTGGGTGGCGAGATGTCACTTGCAGCGTTGAATCGCTTGCTGGCTTTCAGTTTGTCGCCGTGAGGCTCAGCAGGCCAGGCAGCACGCGTGCGTTATCAACAGTAGAGACTGCCTTCGGGGCCTACAATCCCGCGGCCGTTGTCGCTGCGGAGGCCTGGCTGTACGAGAAACCTTCATATTCGAGCTGCTCGATAAGCCCGCTGCGCGAGAAGGGCATTGCGTTGAGGTATTCCTCGGCCATGAGGACGGCTTGATAATCCCAGTCGGCTCCACAGTTATCTACTGCATACTCAGCCTCGGAGTTCGTGTAGCCTTCATACTTAAGCTGGTCGATGAGGCCCGAGCGCGAGAAGGCCATGGTGTCGAGGTAGTCATGGGCGGTGCTGAGCGCGTTCTGCTCGCCACGCGTGGGAGTGTAGGAAGAGCGGCTGGAACCTTGATTGGCCGAGGACGAGGTCGAGGTTGGGCTGGAAGGAGCGTTTGAGTCGAAGGCTTCGGGCAGGGCGCTTGCGAGCAGGGACCGGGAGATGGGAACTGCTTCGTCTGCGCCCTCGCTGTCCGTAATGATGCAAAGAACCACCAGAAGGTTCCCGTCCGTGTCGACTGTTGCAGTGATTAGTGCGGGCACTTCTTTATCGATGGATTTGCTTGTGCCTTTGCAACTGCCAAGGTACACCTTCGTGCCTGCGCTGTTTGTTCCCAGCTTGGACAGGGGTTCGCTGCTGTCGTCAGATATCGGTTCGAGATTTTCAAGGTTGCCAAGGGTTTCGGCAACTGCGAGGATTGCCGTCTGCTCTGCTCCCGTAGTCGTATATTCGGCCAGCTCGGTGGTGTAACACACTATGCAAAACACATGCATTGCCTCGGAGGAGAAGACTCCAACTGACTGTGTGCCGCGTTCGCTTTTCTTGAGCTCCCCGACATAGTCGTCCGGAAGCTCGACCGCGAGGTCGCCGAACAGCAAAGTGTTGCCCTTTTGAATGCCTAAAGAGTCGGTGGAGCTTGGGGACGACGTGGTGTCGCCGCTAGATTTCGCCGAGTCTTTGCTGTCCTGCGTAACGCTCAAGCCTGCATTTGGCGTCGTCGCCTCAGGTTTCACGCTAGTGGTTCCCGCCTGCTCGAGGCAGTCGTCCACGGCCGTGAAAATCGCCTTGGAGGTGACGGTGGCGCCGGAGACGGCGTCGACGCCCTCGGTGCCGTTGACCTTGACGATCTCCCCAGGCAGCTGCTCGATGGCCTTGGAGCCGATGCCCTGCGTCTCCGAGTTCTTGCCGACCTCCACGTCGACGATGGCGCCGCCGTCAATCGTCACGGTGACGGGCACCTTGCCGCCGATTCCCTTGCCCTCGGCGAAGTACTCGCCATTGTTGTAGTACACATCTTTTGACGATGAGGTGGTATCGCTCTTGGGTTCGTCGCTCTTATCTGTGTGGCTTGCCTGCTCGAGGCAGTCGTCCACGGCGGTGAAGATGGCCTTGGAGGTGACGGTGGCACCGGAGACGGCGTCGACCCCGTCGGTGCCGTTGGCGGCCACGATGGCCCCGGGCAGCTGCTCGATGGCCTTGGAGCCGATGCCCTGCGTCTCCGAGTTCTTGCCGACCTCCACGTCGACGATGGCGCCGCCGTCAATCGTCACGGTCACGGGCACCTTGCCGCCGATTCCCTTGCCCTCGGCGAAGTACTCGCCATCAGCGTATCGGGTTGCTGTTGCCGCAAGAGCAGGTGATGGGGATAGGATGTCGATGATGTCGGCTGCTGTTGGACCGCAGGAAAAACCCAAGCCGGCGACAACTGCCAGGGGAATCGCAAATCTAGCAACGTTTTGCATGGATATCATGCGCTCTCCAATCACTAGCAACCTGGTTTTTGGCATTGAGTAAAACGGGATGCAATGTAAATGCCTAGTCGAGCAGTTCGCTTAGAATCTTGGAAATGTCCTCCTTTGCGCTGTCTTGTGATGAGTTTTCCTTTTTAGTAAGCAGCGCGATGTCGAGCTGGTCGTCTGCGAGTCCCTTCATCTGTACGCCGCCGGTGACGGACCTTGCGACCGCTACAAGCTGCGTGATGTAATCGGCAGTGGCTTCATCCGTGTCCGTCACGCCGTTCATAAACATCATAAATGGAGTGCCCTCGTCGTCAACTGCAAGGAAAACGCACCCTCCCTTGCCCTTGCTGTCCTGGGCAAATGAGAAGTAAAGGTAGTCGCCCGAGTCGGTACGCGTTTCATAGATGTCCGAGACCAACGTACAGTCGCTGCCAGCAACTTTGAAGAGCATTGGGATGGCGGCGAGGGTTGACTCCGCCATGATGGGATCAGTGATGGTTCCCTTCATGTCAGAGGCTGTGAAAATGGCTGCCAACGTGCCTGTGTTGTTTTCTTCATCGAGTTTTGAGTACAGTCCGAGGACGGCGTCCTTCCTGACATCGTTCGAACTCGACGCCTCGAATTCCTCGGGGAACGTGACCGAAAAGGACCCCACGGAAACTTTGATACAGTCGGACGCTGTTGCAGTTTTCTGGGTCGATGCCGCGGCAAAGGCTCGGCTTGGGGTGAACGGGTTATCTGCAATCTGAGAGACGGGGGCGTACGCAAAGCCTAAACCTGCTGCGATAACGAGCGGCAAGGCGATTTTGGTGACAGTGCGTGACGACAAGTTCATGGTTAGACACCTTTCAAGATGATAGCAACTGTTCCGTGCGGACTTCAGGTGGGCCTGTTGAGGAGTTGCGCATCTACTGCGCGGGGCTGATACACAGGACAAACATCACCCCAATCGTTGTGTGGAGTTCGTAAGAGATTCCGTTTTTGGTCAGAGTGGCCGCGTCGGTATCTGGATTGGTCTTGAGCTGGTCGAGCAGTTCGTCGAAGACGTCACCTGCCCCGCCAAAGTCTAGCGACGGGTCTGCGGCCATAATTGCCGCATACGAAAGCGTTGCGAAGTGAAGCTCGCTCTTGTCCCGGTTGGGGTACGAGTTGTGCTCAAAGAGCTTTATCTGGTCGGCTGTGCCGCCAGTTGCGCGTTGCTCGTAAGGTATGGGGTTCCCATGTGCAAAGAAGCCGAGGAGCCCGACGGTGTTTCCGCCGCTGAGGATTTCCGTGTTGAGGCTCTCGTCGCGCTCGTCAAGGTCAAAGGAATAAGTGTTGAGATTCCCGAGTATCGAGGTGAGTGCCGCGTCCATTCTGTTTGCGAATTCGGTTGCGGAACAAGCGAATGTGCCAGCATTCATGCTGCAGATGGAGTCTGATGCCATGTTTTCTTGCGACGTCGTTTTCTGCTCCATGCCAGTTATTCGAGGTGCGTTTTCGGCGGTGTTGCCCACTGAAGTGCATCCAAGGCTAAGTCCAACGGCTGCCAGCACAAAGAGCAAGAAAACTTTTGCGGTTAGGTGTAAGCCGGACGTCATGGCAAAACTCCTTTCTGTGGGCGGCTGAGACTTTGCTTAGATTCTTGACCAGCTGTTTCCTCCGTCCGATGAGTAATAGTCGTTTTTACCGTCGCCGTTGGAGTCGCGCACCACGTGGCCGTAACCGTCGGTGTATTCGGTGGAACCGTCAGAGTAGCTATAGGCGGTGCCGCCCTTGCTGTCGGTGTAAGACGCGCTGGGTGCGCCGGAGCTGTAGGAAGACGATGAGTGCGATGAACGCGATGAACTGTGGCTGCCTCCCGAACAAGCATTGCTGCACGAGCCCAGCATCATGAGAATTAATGCCGCGACACAAATGAGGCCGCAATAGCCTCCTACGGAACTGCTAGACATTTTTCTTCTTTCAGAAATGGGTGTGGAACGTGATATGTGGGGTTTGGTTGCTGCAGTTTTATGCATCCGAGCGGGACGAGCAGATGGGAGACGTTGCCCTTCGGTATGAAGTTGTATCTGATGCTGTTCTGCTGACCGTTGGGACGGCAATCGTGCCGGTCCCTATCATTGAGCCCGTTTCTGTCTCCGCTCAGGCAAGCGAGAGTGTAGAAGCGTTAGGCGCGGTGGAGATGGCGGGGGTCGTGGGTCGCGCCTGCGGAATAAGGTGTCCGCCAGAAGACCGGTTGCAAACTGATGCGCTATGGGGTGAGCGTTGCTGCCTAAATCAAAAAATGAGGGGGGGGGTGTTCATGGCACATCTCCAATTGAAAGCCGCCGTGCAGACAGGACATAGCATAAGCATCTTCAGGTTTCATTCAAGCGAAATGTGGTCAAATTGTCGACGAACGGTGTACGCTCGATGTCCAGATACCGCGTGCGCTCCTGAATCGTGAAGTCGATTACCTGAGTCGGTTACCTGCTCCGTGGTTTCTTTTCGCCCGGTGGTTCCTGTGGGGCAGGCGTGAGATAATCCAGTGTTTGATCAACGCACGCACGCCGAAGGAGGCCTTTATGCCGTCGTATGCCACTCAGCTTGAAGCCGCCCATCAGGGCATTGTGACCCCGCAGATGGCCCATGTCGCCCAAGAGGAGCACATGGACCCCGAGCACCTGCGCGAGCTCGTGGCCAAGGGCGAGGTTGCCATTCCGGCCAACGTGCACCACACGTGCCTCACGCCTTTTGGCATCGGCTTTGCCCTGCGCACCAAGATCAACGTGAACCTGGGCACCAGCCGCGACTGGAGCGACCTGGACATGGAGATGGAGAAGGTCACGGACGCCGTGCGCTTGGGCGCCGAGTCCATCATGGACCTGTCCACCTACGGTGACACGCGCGCCTTCCGCCGCAAGCTCACTTCCGAGTGCCCCGCCATCATCGGCACGGTGCCCATCTACGACGCCGTCGTTTACTATGGCAAGGCCCTCAAGGACATCACGGCCCAGGAGTGGCTCGACGTCGTGCGCATGCATGCCGAGGACGGCGTTGATTTCGTTACGCTTCACTGCGGCCTCACCCGCGCCATCGTGCAGCGCCTCAAGGTGAACCACCGCGAGATGAATATCGTGTCGCGCGGCGGCGCCCTCATGTTTGCCTGGATGGAGATGACGGGCCAGGAGAACCCCTTCTACGAGCACTTCGACGAGGTGCTCGAGATCTGCCGCGCCCACGACGTCACCATCTCGCTGGGCGACTCCTGCCGCCCGGGCTGCTTGGCTGACGCCGGCGATGCCGTGCAGATCGACGAGCTCGTGAACCTGGGCGAGCTGGCTCTGCGCGCCTGGGACAAGGGCGTGCAGGTCATCATCGAGGGCCCGGGCCACGTGGCGCTCGACCAGGTGGAGGCCCAGATGAAGATGCAGCAGACCATCTGCCATAAGGCTCCCTACTACGTGCTCGGCCCGCTCGTGACCGACGTTGCCCCCGGCTACGACCACATCACGGCCGCCATCGGCGGCACGCTTGCCGCCAGCAAGGGCGCAAGCTTCCTGTGCTATGTGACGCCCGCCGAGCACCTGCGCCTGCCCGATGCCAACGACGTGCGCGAGGGCATCGTCGCCTTCAAGATCGCCGCGCATGCCGCCGACATCGCCAAGGGCCTGCCGGGTGCGCGCGACTGGGACGACAAGATGGCCCACGCCCGCAAGGCGCTTGACTGGGAGGCCATGTTCGACCTGGCCATCGACCCCGAGAAGGCCCGCCGCTACCGCGCCGAGGCCGCGCCCGAGGCCGAGGACACCTGCTCGATGTGCGGCAACTTCTGCGCCGTCAAGAACATGAACAACATCCTCGACGGCAAGCTCGTCGACGTCATCGGCGAATAGCGAGACGCAGCGGGGCGACGTGGGTATCACTGGTGCCTGCGCCGCCCCGCGCTTCTCACCTGCTCCCAAAGCTCGGTCTATTCCAGATTATGTAACGAAACCGAAAGGCCGCACCCATGCCTCAGAACCTCGATGCCATCAAAAGCGAAGCCGACCTCAAGTCCTACCTGCAGCCCGTCGTTATCGGCGGTGACCTGCTCGCCTACACTTGGGTGCGCTGCTTCCATGAGACCTACGGCATCGAGCCCATCGTGCTCACGGGCCTCGAGATCAAGCAGATCTCGACGAGCCGCCTGTGCTCCAACGTGATTGTGCCCGACATCGACCAGGGCGACAACCTCATGCAGGCCTTGCGCGAGCAGGGCGCCAAGATTGCCGCCCAGGGCAAGGTGGGCCTTGTGCTCTCCTGCGCGTCCGACTGGTACGTGCGCACCCTCTCGCAGCACAAGGCCGAGCTCGAGCAGTGGTATGTGGTGCCCTACATCGATTTCCCCCTGCTCGACGAGATCACGCAGAAGGAGCGCTTCTACGCCATCTGCGAGGAGATCGGCGTGCCGTACCCCAAGACGTGGGTGTACGACTGCTCCGACACCAAGGCGAAGATCCCGGTGAAGCAGTTCCGCTACCCGCTCATCGCCAAGCCGTCGAACTCGGCGCGCTACCACTACGCCAACATCCCCAACCAGAAGAAGATCTACACCATCGAGCGCCCCGAGGAGCTCACGAAGCTCTTCAACGACCTGCAGGCGAGCCCCTATGACAAGGAGCTCATCGTGCAGGACCTCATCCCCGGCGCCGACGACGGCCTGCGCACCATCACATGCTTCTCCGACAAAGACGGCGACGTCCGCGTGTGGTCGACGGGCCGTGTGCTGCTTGAGGACCATGTGCCCACCGCCATCGGCAACCCCGTGTGCATCATGCTCGACCGCAACGACGAGATTGCCTCCCAGGCCGCGAAGTTCCTCAAGCATGTGGGCTATCGCGGTTTCTCCAACTTCGACGTGAAGTACGACCCGCGCGACAACTCCTACCGCTTCTTCGAGATCAACACGCGCCCAGGCCGCAACACTATGTATATGCAGATCGGCGGTGCCAACATCGTCAAGCTCATCGTCGACGAGTTCGTGCTCGCCTGTCCCACCGAGACGCGCGTTGCTTGCGACGAGGGCCTTTTCACCGTGGTGCCCAAGAAGGTCGTGAAGAAGACGGTGAAGGACGAGCAGGCCCGCGACAAGGCCCTGGCCCTCTACGCGCAGGGCCGCGCCATGAACCCCTCGTTCTACAAGGCCGACACCCTTGCGCACAACATGTGGGCCCGTATCCAGTACCTCAACCAGATCCGCAAGTTCAAGCGCTGGGTGTGGGACGTGGAGAAGGCGCGCGGTTAAGCGAACATGCAGGTAGAAGACTCGGGCCTCAGCATCGCCGAGCAGGTGGCGCTCGTTCCCACCAGCCCCGGCTGTTATATCTGGAAAGGCGAGGACGGCAAGGTCCTCTACGTGGGCAAGGCCAAGAACCTGCGCTCGCGCATGCGCCAGTACACCTCGCTGCAGGACAGCCGTTTCAAGATTCCGCTGCTCATGGAGCAGGCCCGCAGCTTCGAGTACGTGGTCGTCAACAGCGAGCACGAGGCGCTCGTGCTGGAGATGAACCTCATCCGCCAGTACGACCCACCCTTCAACGTGGACTTCCGCGACGACAAGAGCTACCCCTACATCGCGCTCACCGAGGGCGACATCTACCCGGCCATCAAGTTCACGCGCGAGAAGCATCGCAGCGACACGCGCTACTTCGGCCCCTACACGAATTCCCGTGCGGCGCGCGAGACCATCGACATGTGCCGCAAGGTCGTGCCCATCTGCCAGGCAACATGTCCGGAATGGCGCCGCGTCAAGCGCCTGCTCGACGCGCATCCCGAGCAGGTGGCAACCGCCCCCTTGCTTATCGCGCAGAAGGGCAGGCCCTGCTTCGACTCAAGCGTGGGGTTGGGCCCGGGCGTGTGCGCGGGCTCCTGCACCGAGGCCGACTACAAGAAGAACGTCGCCGCCGTGGAGCGGTTCCTGTCCGGCCACCACGCCGAGTTCGAGGAACAGCTGACCGACCAGATGCGCGAGGCGGCCGCCGAGCTCGACTTTGAGAAGGCCGCTCGCTGCCGCGACAGGCTCGCCGCCCTCAAGCACGTGGGGGAGCGCCAGCAGGTCGTGTTCTCCTCGGCCATTGACATGGACGTCATCGGCTTCTATCGCGAGGAGACCATCGCTGGCGTGCAGGTGTTTGCCGTCCGTGAGGGTCGCACGCGCCGTAGCTGCGAGTTTGTGCTCGACAAGGGGCTCGACGTGGGGGAGGAGGAGCTTGTCGCAGGCTTCCTCAAGCGCTATTACTCCTCCGGTGCTGACGTGCCCGACGAGGTGTGCATCCCCTGCGAGCTGCCCGACGACACCGAGCTGCTGGAGTCCTGGCTGGCGGAGGGGCGCCCCCGCAAGGTGTCCATCCATGTGCCCAAGCGTGGCGAGAAAAAGAAGCTGCTCGATTTGGCGCAGACCAACGCCCGCCACACCCTCATGCGCTTCATGGTGCGCACGAGCTATGCCGACCAGCGCACCAACGACGCGTTGCTGCAGCTCGAAAGCGCGCTTGCGCTTCCCGTGCCGCCCCTGCGCATCGAGTGCTTCGACATCTCCACCATCCATGGCCGGTTCAACGTGGCCTCGATGGTCGTCTTTACCAACGGCAAGGCCGACAAGGACCAGTACCGCCGCTTCAAGATTCGTCAGGATTTTGGCGAGGCGAATGACTTCGAGAGCATGCGCGAGGTTCTGGGCCGCCGGTACTCGCCTGAACGCATGGCTGACGAGCGCTTCGGTTCGCGCCCCGACCTGCTCATCGTCGACGGCGGCAAGCCCCAGCTCACAGCCGCCGTGGAGCAGCTGGCCGAGCTTGGGCTCGACATTCCCGTGGCCGGTCTTGCCAAGTCCGACGAGGAACTCTTCGTGCCTTGGGCGCAGGACGGCCCCGTGGTGCTGCCGAGTGGCTCGGCCTCGCTCTACCTCGTGAAGCAGGTGCGCGACGAGTCGCACCGCTTCGCCATCACGTTCCACCGCGAGCTGCGCGACAAGGCCATGACCGTGGGCATCCTCGACGAGGTGGAAGGCGTGGGGCAAAAGCGCAAGAAGGCGATCATGAAGGAGTTCGGCTCCATGAAGCGTCTGCGCGCGGCGAGCGTCGACGACATTGCGGCTACCCCCGGCGTGCCGCGCGAGGTGGCCGAACGCATTTGGCAGACCCTGCGTGCCTGGGAACGCGAGCGCGACCAGGTGGAAGAGATGGCCCAGGCGCAGGATTAGGCCTGGGGTTCTTCCTCGCCTTCGGGCGCGCCCTGATCCTCGTCTGCCCCTTCGTCGCCCTCATCGGCTGCAGGGGTTGCGTCGAGCACGACGGTGCAGGTCGCATCGGCCGTGATTGCGCCTTCGATGGCCAGACCCGGCACGCCCAGCGCATTGAGCGCCGTGAGGGCGGGGTTGCCCGAGACGTCGATGTGCTCCAAGCGCGTGTTGGCCGTGACGTTGAACTCGCCTGTAAGGTTGCAGTTGGCAAAGTTGGCGTTCGTAAGGCGCGCGAGGCTCGACACGTCGAGCGTGTCCAGCGGGTTGTTCGACAGGTCGAGCGTCATGAGGCGCCCCGTCGAAGACAGGTCGATCGACTCAAGCGCGCAGCCGCTCGCGCGCAGGGACGTGAGCGAGGACGGAAGCGTTCCTGCCTCGATTGAACCCAGTTGCGCGCCCGACACGGTGAGATCCTGCAGGTTGGTGAACCACTCGAGGCCTTCGAGGTCTGTCGTGCTCACGTCGACCGCAAGGTTGTAGACCGCCTGACGCTCGCGCTGTGAGAGGGCCCCATCCTTGTCGGTGTCAAACGGTTCGAGCGTGATGCGCAGACCCTCGTCTGGGAAGAACGTGCTTGCCAGGGGCAAGGTCACCTCTTGGCCTTCGTCCATATTGAGTCGCTCCATTGCTGGGCATCCCGACAAGTCGAGGCGGGCCAGGCCGTTGCCCTCTACATCGAGCACGCGCAGCGCGGCGCAGTCTGCAAGCTGGAGCGTCTGCAGGCCGTTGTTGTGGGTGTCGAGCTCTTCGAGGTTTGCAAGGCCATCGAGGTCGAGGTCGGAGATGAAGTTGTCGGAGACATCGAGCGTGACAAGCTTGCGGCATTTCGCGAGGTCGATGGTCGCCAGGTCGTTGCCCGACACATTGAGGCTTTCCAGGTGCGTGAGGGTGTCGATGCCCGCAAGGTCGACGATGCCCAGGTTCGAGAGGTCCAGGCTCGTGACGTGCGAGGCTTCCTCCGCGGAGATGCGACCGTTGCCGTCTTCGTCGCAGGAGACGAGGGCTGCGCGCAAGGCTGCGTCGGGGAACGTCGCCGCGTCGAGCGCGACGCCCGTGGGAACCACGTATGCAAAATGGTAGGCAAGCGTGCCGGCCCCTGCGACGACGGCCACACCGAGCGCTGCCAGGGCCACGGCGATGCGGCGCGACATCGGCTTTTTTGCGGCGGGGGCGCTCGGCAAGACGTCGGGCATGCCCCAGGCGGCGCGCACATAGCGGGCAGCCCCGCCGAACGAGGTCGTGTATGCGGGGTCGTCGGCGTCAACCAGGAGCGTTCCCAGCTTGTTTGATTCTCTGGACTTTGAGGCCATGCCCTGGCGTCTCCTTCTAAGCGGTATACTGAAGACCGCAGTCGGGCCGCAGTCTGAATGGCAAAGCTCGGCCAGTTTACTACGATACCTGCGCATCTGCCCGGCAGGCCGTTTTCATTTGTAGGCGTTGCGTAGACGGAAGGTAGCTGCATGTCTGCTCCAGAGGTTGTCGTAATCACGGGGATGTCGGGTGCTGGCCGCACCGAGGCGCTGCATGCCTTGGAGGATGCCGGCTTCTATTGCATCGACAACCTGCCGCCCACCATGCTTACTGCGCTGGTGGAGCAGTCGGGTTTGCGCCTTGACGCGAACCGTCGCCTCGCCGTCGTGTGCGACTTGCGCTCGCACGACCTCTTCGACAAGTTGTGCGGCGAGCTCGACCGCTTGCGCGAGCGGGGCGTCTCATGCAGCGTGGTCTACCTCGATGCTGACGACGACACCCTGCGCCGCCGCTACAACTCCCTGCGCCGTCGTCATCCTTTGGCTGACGGGGGCATCTCGGTGAGCGAGGCCATCGAGCACGAGCGCGAGCGTCTCTCGTTTGTGCGCGAGCGGGCGAACATGGTGATCGACACTTCGAACCTGCGCGCCCGTGACCTGCGCACGCTGCTCGTCGAGGAGTTCTCGCGCATACCCGCTGAGCAGGCGCTCAACGTGTCGGTGTTCTCGTTCGGTTTTAAATACGGTGTGCCGCTCGATGCGGACATCGTTATTGACGTGCGCTTTTTGCCCAACCCCTATTACGACCCGACGATGGCCGAGCTTACCGGCCACGACCAGCTCGTGCGCGACTTCGTGCTTGGTCGCGAGGAGACGCGCGCCTTCACGGCGGCGTGGTTCAACCTGCTCGACGTGACGATGCCCGGGTATGTGGCCGAGGGCAAGAAGCATCTTGCGATAGCTGTCGGCTGCACCGGTGGCCAGCACCGAAGCGTCGTGATCGCCGAGGCCACTGCGGCCCATCTTATCGAACGCGGCTACAACGTGTCGGTGGGTCACCGCGACCTGCCCCGACACGTCAAGGCGTAGGTGGTTTGATGAGCGCCCATCCACTGCCTGACCAGGTTCGTGCCGTCTCCATCGGCGGAGGCACGGGACAACCCAACGCGATTCGCGCCCTGCGTGCAGCCGGTTGCTTCGTCACGGCCATCGTTGCCATGGCCGATGACGGCGGATCCACGGGCATCATCCGCCAGGAGATGGGCATGGTGCCCCCTGGTGACATCCGCAAGTGCCTCGTGGCCATGGCGGCTGACCCTGCGGGTCCTCTGGCCCGCGCTTTTGAGCACCGCTTCTCCTTTGCCGACAACCACTCGCTGGGCAATCTCCTGCTTGCCTCGCTTGCGGCCGAGACCGGCTCGTTTGGCGAAGCGATCGAGCTGTGCGGCGAGATGCTGGGCTGCCATGGCAAGGTGTGCCCCTCCACGATGGAGAACGTCGTTTTGTGCGGTCGCACGCGCGACGGCATGGAGTTTCGCGGCGAGGCGACGCTCGGGTCGGGCCCCTGCGCCCTGTCGGAAGTGTGGCTTTCCCCGCGTGCCCCGCAGGCAACCGAGGCGGCGGTCGAGGCGATTCTCGAGGCCGACGTCGTGGTGCTGGGCCCTGGCTCGCTTTTCACCTCGGTCATCCCCAACATCCTCGTGCCTGGCATCAGGGACGCCCTGCATGCCACGGGCGCGCGCAAGGTCTACGTGTGCTCCATGGCCGACATGCAGGGTGAGACCTGGGGTTTGTCCGCCGAGGAATACGTTGCGGCGCTGCTCGACCATGGCATGGAGGGCTGCCTCGACGCCGTGCTGCTGCACAAGCCGCTCGACGCCGATGCAAGCCTGGCCACGCGTCACTTCCGGGCCATCACGCAGACGGGGCCGAGCGAAATGGGCATAGGCGATGAGTTTTTCCGCCCCGTTCCGCTCAGCGAAGAGTCGCTGCGCCGTCTGCAGGCTCGCGTTCCGCTCGTGATTGTGCGTGACTTCTCCGACCCGGCGCATCCCACGTGGCATGACCTGTCCAAGTTGAAATGCGCGCTGCGAGGGGTGATCGAGACGTGTCCTTCACGGCAGAGGTAAAGGACGAGCTTTCCCGCGTGGAGAGCGGCGCCGTCGCCGAGCGGGCCGAGCTGGCGGCCATCGTGCGCATCTGCGGCACGCTGTCGCTGTCGGGGGCCCGGCGCTTCAGGCTCGCGCTCACCACCGAGACCGGCTCGGTCGCCCGCGTGGCATACACGCTCCTCAACGGCTCGAAGCCGCTGACGTGTCAGCTCACCGTGCGTCGCAGCGTCCTGCACAAGACACGCAACTACCTCATCAGCGTCCCCGACCAGGAGGGTCTGGAGGAGGCGCTCATCGAGATGGGCGTGCTGACCTCGCAGCTCGGTCTTGCCCGGGAGATTCCCGCGGCCCTCGTGCCCGATGAGGCGTCGGCGTTTGCCTACCTGCGCGGTGCCTTCCTTGCCGGCGGATTCGTCTCCGAGCCGCACACGGCCGACGCCCATATGGAGATTGTGGCGCAGACGCGCAGCATCGCCGACGGCATCGCCTCCATGTGCGAACGTGTGGGCATCCCTGCCCGCGTGGGTCGCCGGCGCGGCGCCTTCGTCATCTACCACAAGAGCGCCGAGGGCATCCAGGAGATGCTCGCGGCCTTGGGCGCCCCGCGCTGTGCACTCAAAATGGCACGGGTCCGCGCGGTGCGCTCTGCTCGAAACGATGCAAACCGCCTGGTAAATGCCGAACTTGCGAATCAGAAGAAGGCGGCCGCCGCCGCAGGCAGCCAAACGCTTCTCGTTGAGCAGGTTATCGCCGAGGTGGGGTACGAAAAGCTCCCTCGCGCGCTCAAGGATTTCTGCGACCTTCGCCTGGCCCATGCCGACCTGTCGTTGCGCGAGCTGGGCAACATAGCCGACCCGCCCCTGTCAAAATCTGCCGTTGCACACCGCGTGCGCCGTTTAGAGCAGCTACTCGCCGAGCAGCGGGCAAACGGCAGTGAATGATACGTTACAATTGTGTTAACCATCTATCCGATGTTCGGGCGTGGAGCCCACGTTAAGGAGGATTATCGCATGACGGTCAGAATCGGTATCAACGGCTTCGGTCGCATCGGGCGCGTGGCGTTCCGCGCTGCTCTCGACGATCCCGATATCGAGGTCGTGGCCATCAACGACCTGGGCAAAACTGAGGCCATGGCGCAGCTTTGCCGCCGCGACTCCGTCCACGGCAAGCTCGCACACGACCTGGTCGTCGATGGCATGGACTTCATCGTCGACGGCACGACCCGCATCAAGGGCCTCTCCGCCCGCGAGCCCAAGGCCATTCCCGCCCTTCCCTGGGGCGAGCTGGGCGTCGACGTCGTGCTCGACTGCACGGGCAAGTTCCGCTCCGCACCCGACCTGCGCCGTCACATCGAGTGCGGCGCCAAGAAGGTCGTCCTGTCCGCTCCCGCCAAGGGTGAGATCGACGGCACGTTCGTCGTCGGCGTCAACGACGACCAGTACGATCCCGACACGATGCACGTCGTGAGCAACGCCTCCTGCACCACGAACTGCCTGGCCCCCGTCGCCAAGGTCCTCGTGGACTCCTTCGGCGTCAAGCGCGGCTTCATGACTACGGTGCACTCCTACACCACCGACCAGCGCCTGCTCGACAACTCGCACTCCGACCTGCGTCGCGCCCGTGGCGCCGCCATGTCCATCATCCCCACCACCACCGGCGCCGCCAAGGCTCTCGGCCTGGTCATCCCCGAGCTCAAGGGCAAGCTCGACGGCTTCTCTGCCCGCGTTCCTACCCCCGACGGCTCCATGGTCGACCTCGTGGCCGAGCTTGAGCGTCCCGTGAGCATCGAGGAGATCAACGCTGCCATGAAGGCCGCGGCCGAGGGCCCGCTCAAGGGCATTCTGGCCTATTCCGAGGAGCCGCTCGTGTCCAACGACGTCATTGGCGAGAAGTGCTCGAGCCTGTTTGACGCCGGCTGCACGATGGTGCTCGGAGGCGAGGGCACGCTCGTGAAGGTCGTCTCCTGGTACGACAACGAGATGGGCTATTCCTGCCGTCTGCTCGACCTGGCAAAGATTGTCGCCACGCGCTAAACGGCCTGGTGTAAGGGCTGTTTAAAACCATTACGAAATCAAAGCCCATGCCTGTGTTGTGATTGTATGACCTGTTTGCGCCGCCCAAAGGCCCGTCGTGGCTTTTGGGCGGCGTTTAGTTTGAACGGTATCCGGCCGCCTGGGGGCCGGAGGCGCCATACGGTACAATTCGAGTGCCTACAGCCGCGCCCCCTTTCGGGCGCACGACTTGAATCGAGGAAGCATGTCTTATAAGCGCAGCGTCTCCGACGCCGACGTCTCTGGCAAGCGCGTCATCGTCCGCGTCGACTTCAACGTGCCCGTCAAGGACGGCGTCGTGGGTGACGACACCCGCATTCGCGCGGCTCTTCCCACCATCAACTTGCTTCGCGAGCGCGGCGCGCGCGTCGTGTGCATGAGCCACCTGGGCAGGCCTGCAGGCACGGGTTTTGAGGCCGCTTACTCCATGGAGCCGGTCGCCGCCCGCTTCTCCGAGCTGCTCGGCGCGCCCGTTGCCTACGTGCGCGACGTGTGCGGCGAGGAGGCCCTCGCGGCGTCCCAGGCCCTTGCCGACGGTGAGGTGCTGCTCGTCGAGAACCTTCGTTTTGAGAAGGGCGAGAAGAAGAACGACCCCGCTTTTGCGGCGGCGCTGGCCAAGCTCGGCGACGTCTATGTCGACGACGCCTTCGGCGTCGCGCACCGCGCCCATGCCTCGGTGGCCGGCGTGCCTGCGATTCTTCCTGCATACGCCGGCCTTCTGCTTGCCGGCGAGGTCGACACCATCACGGGCATGCTCAACGACCCCGCCCGCCCCTTCGTGGCCGTGCTGGGCGGCTCCAAGGTCTCCGACAAGATCGGCGTGATCGACGCCCTCTCTGAGAAGGTCGACGTGCTGCTCATCGGCGGCGGCATGTGCTTCACATTCATGCAGGCCCAGGGCCTGCCCATCGGCTCGTCGCTCGTTGAGCCCGAGTGGGTCGAGCGTGCCGGTGAGATGCTCGACAAGGCGGCCGAGCGCGGCTGCCGCATCGTCTTGCCGCTCGACTACGTCGTCGCCGACAAGTTTGCTGCCGACGCCGCCACGCAGATTGTGGACAAGACCGCCATTCCCGAGGGCTGGATGGGCCTCGACATCGGCCCGCGTTCCTGCGAGCTGTATGCGCGCGAGCTCGCCGGCGCCAAGACGGTCTTCTGGAACGGCCCCATGGGCGTGTTCGAGATGGAGGCCTTCGCCGCCGGCACCCGCGCCGTGGGTCAGGCCATCGCCGACAACGCCGCGTGCACGAGCGTTGTGGGCGGCGGCGACTCGGCAGCTGCCGTCAAGAAGTTCGGCCTCGAGAGCGGCATGACCTTCATCTCCACGGGCGGCGGTGCATCCATGGAGCTCGTCGAGGGCAAGGCATTGCCCGGCGTGGAGGCGATCCCCAATGCCGATTAGCTTCGGTCGTCCCCAGTCTCAGCCCCAGCCCGCAGACGAGCGCAAGGTCGTCGTGGCGGGCAACTGGAAGATGAACAAGACCTACAGCGCCGCCGTCCAGCTTGCCCAGCTTGTCGACGACCGTCTTGAGCGCTCTTGGAAGAACAGCGTCGAGATCGTCCTGTGCCCGCCCGCCACGGCGCTTCGCGGCGTGAGCAACGTGCTCGCTTTCGACAAGTCCTTCGCGAAGGTGGGCGGCCAGGACTGCTCGCCTGAAGACGCGGGTGCCTTCACGGGCGACATCTCTGCGCCCATGCTTGCCGACCTCGACTGCGCGTGGTGCATCGTGGGCCATTCCGAGCGCAGGCATGGTCACGGCGAGACGAGCGAGCAGGTGTCCGCCAAGGCCGCCGCGCTCATCCGCGCCGGCATCGCCCCCATCGTGTGCGTCGGCGAGCCGCTCGACGTCTACGAGGCGGGTTCCACCTCTGCGTACGTGACCGAGCAGGTGCGCGCATCTCTTGCCGGGCTTGACCTGGCGGGCCGCGACTTTGCCGTTGCCTACGAGCCCGTTTGGGCCATCGGTTCGGGCAAGGTCCCCACGCCCGAGTACGTGCAGGACGTCGCCGCCCAGATTCGCGCGGCGGTGGCCGGGGTCGCAGGGCAAGACTGCGCCAAGCGCTGCTATGTGCTCTACGGCGGCTCCGTCAAGTCCGGCAACGCCGCGTTTTTCACCGCATGCGCCGACGTGGACGGCGTGCTTGTGGGCGGCGACGCGCTTGACGCCGACAAGTTCATCGACATCGTGAAGGCGGTGCTGCATGTATAGGCTTCCTGCCCTCCTCGTCATCATGGACGGCCTGGGATGGGCTGCGCCCAGCGAGGCAAACGCCGTGAGCCTCGCCGCCACGCCCAACCTCGACGCCCTCATGGCGCAGTATCCCTGGACGACCATCGAGGCTTCCGGTGAGGCCGTCGGCCTGCCTGCGGGCCAGATGGGCAACTCCGAGGTCGGTCACCTCAACATCGGAGCCGGCCGCGTGGTCATGCAGGAGCTCATGCGCCTGAACCATGCCGTCCAGACCGGCGAGATCTTTGAGAACGAGGTGCTTGTCGAGGCCTGCCGCAAGGTCGCCGCGAACAAGTCCACCCTGCATGTGATGGGTCTCCTGTCCGACGGCGGCGTGCACTCCCACATCCGTCACTGCCTGGCGTTGCTCGAGTTGGCTGCCCGCGAGGGTGTCCAGCGCGTGCGCGTGCACGCCTTCCTCGACGGCCGCGACGTCGCCCCCGACTCCGGCCTGGGTTACCTCGACGAGCTTTCGGCGGCGTGCGCCAACATCTCCGAGAAGAGCGCGTGCGACTGCCGCATCGGGTCGGTGTCGGGCCGCTATTACGCCATGGACCGCGACAACCGCTGGGAGCGCGTGCAGCGCGCGTGGGACGCCGTCGTCCTGGGTCGCGGCACTGCCGTCCAGCCCGCTCGCCAGGGCGTCGAGGCCAGCTATGCGGCGGGCGTCTACGACGAGTTCGTCGTGCCGTTTGCCTGCGATGAGGCCGGCGTCGTCGACGGTGACGCGGTGGTGTTCTTCAACTTCAGGCCCGACCGCGCCCGCGAGCTTTCCCGTGCTTTCACCGAGGCCGACTTCACGGGCTTCGAGCGCGGCCGTGCCCCGCAGGTGAGCTTCGTCACCATGACCGAGTACGACCCCGAGCTCAACGTGCAGGTTGCCTTCCCGAAGGAGAACCCGCAAAACGTTCTTGCCGACGTCATCGCAGCCGCGGGCCTGCGTCAGTTCCACACCGCTGAGACCGAGAAGTACGCGCACGTGACGTTTTTCATCAACGGCGGCGTCGAGCAGCCCAAGCAGGGGGAGGAGCGCGTGCTCGTTGCCTCGCCGAAGGTTGCCACTTACGACCTCCAGCCGCAGATGAGCGCCCCTGAGGTTGCCGACGGTCTCAAGGCGGCCATCGAGTCCGACGAGGCCGACGTGTATGTGGTCAACTTCGCCAACCCCGACATGGTGGGCCACACCGGCAACGTCGAGGCGGCCGTGCGCGCCGTGGAGGCCACCGACGCGGCCGTGGGCAAGGTTGTCGACGCCGTGCGGGCCAAGGGCGGTTTCGCCATCATCATCGCCGACCACGGCAACTGCGACTGCATGTTCAAGGTCGACGAGGTTGGGCAGCGCCATCCCGTGACGTCCCATACCACAGCGCCCGTGCCCTTCATCGTCGTTGCCGACGGGGTCGAGATTGTGCCCGACGCCCACGGCAAGCTCTGCGACGTGGCTCCCTCGCTCATCGATCTTGTAGGATTGGAGAAACCGGACTGCTGGACGGGCAAGAGCCTTATCCAACACAAGGTTTCCTGATACAATCACCTACTGTTTCCGCTCTAGGTGTGCCGCGATTGGGCCCAAGTGGCTCGGCTGACCCTTCGTTGCTCGCTTTACCTGCGGTTTCAACGTTAAGACCTTTAGTCCGCACTATGAGGAGCGCATCTTGAACCCTCTGCTTATCCCGCTGATTGTTATCTGGTTCCTTTCTGGTATCGGCCTTGTCGTCTTCATTCTTATGCATTCCGGCAAGGGCACGGGTGTTTCGGAGATGATCGCCGGTTCCATGTACTCCAACATGGGTGGCACGGGCACGGTCGAGAAGAACCTCGACAAGCTCACCATCATCTGCGCTGCCGTCTTCATCATCTGCCTGCTTATCTTCATGCTCATCTTCCCGCAGGGCAGCGTGGCATAGGGTCTGCTCCAAACCTGAGATTCAAGGTATCTGAGGGTGCCGGCGTGTAAAGCGTCGGCACCTTTTTTCGTTTGCGCGCCGCCGTGAGCCCGTCTCACGGTACACTTTCAGCAACGAGCGACGGGCAGGAGATGGCATGAGGCGAGATGAAGAGACGGGCATGGTAAGCCGGCGCGGGTTTGCCGCATCGGCACTTTTGGGCGCCGGCGCTGCACTCTTGGGAGGATGCAGCCTCAATGGGGTCATGCCCGGCTCCAGTCCCGTCGAGCTGCCTGCGGTGAACGAGGCGAGACTTGCCGCCAATCAGGGCGCCCCTGCAGCCGCCCGTGTGCTTGAAGGCGGCACGCTTACGTGCCAGAGCGTCCCACTTTCCACGGTCAACCCCCATGAGGCCTGGGGGTATTGGGAGCGCCTTGTGTGCCGCTGCATGTTCGACAGCCTGACGCAATATGACTTTGACCAGATGACGCTTGTGGGAAAAGCAGCCACGAGCTGGGAGGCCGACCTCTTCTCGGAGCGGTTTACCTTTCACCTGCGTGAGGGCATGGCGTTTCAAAACGGAGAGTCCGTCACGTCGACGTGCTTCGCCAATGCCTGGAACGCCCTCGTTGCCCATGGCGGGCATGGGCTTGCGTCGTGCCTGTCCATGGTGGTGGGATACGAGGACGTCGCGGCAGGCGTCTCGGGGGCGCAGCTTGATTTGGAGTGCCCCGACGACTACACGCTCATCGTGAACCTTGCGCATAGCTTCCCCGACTTCGCCTATCTGGCAAGCCTGCCGCAGCTCGCTCCCATGTCCGTCGCATCTTTCAAGGCGGAGGGGGGATTTGGCGATGTGCCCTGCGGCAACGGGCCATTCTGCCTCGACGGTGCCCCTCAAGCTGACACCGGCGTGCATCTTGTGCGCAATGCCAGCTATTGGGGGACCAACGCCCATGTCGACGCGCTCCAGTTCCAGGTCAACGAGGACTTCACGGATGTGGGCGAGGCAATAAAGACGGGCAATCTCGACGTTGTGCTCGTGCCTGTCGATCAAGCGGGCGCGCTGTCCGACGAGTTGGGCCCCGCCGGCCCCGACCGTATCCTGAACCCCGATGCGCAGGTTGCTCATGAGGGTTTCAGAAGCGTCTGCATGCTCGTGTGCAACTGTGCCCGTGAGCCGTTTGACCAGGCAGAGACGCGCCGCGCGCTTGAACGCGCGCTCGACGTTCAGGTTTTGGCGACCACCCTCGGTCTTGACCCCCTTTGTGCGGCCGACGGTGCGCTGCTACCCTCGAACCTCGGCTACGAGGAGCGCGCCTGGAAGCTTCCCGACAATGAGCTGGAAAAGGGTCTCTCCGATCAGGTGGACGCTGCCCTCGGCACGGATGAGCTTGAGATGCTTTGCGATCCTTGCTTGCTTGCAGGCCTGGGTCAGGAGGTGGCCGCGCAGCTCGATGACGCGGGCGTTGCCGTACGCGTCGACACCCCTTCGTGGTCCGAGTACCTCTCCAGGCTGCAGGAGGGCGACTTCGAGCTCGCCCTCGTGTGCCACCTGCCTTTGTGCGATGCGGCCGGCGCGGAACTCTTCAGCCTCTTCCATTCTCGAGGCGGCGACAACCTGGGCGGATATGCCAGCGCCGAAGTCGACGCGGCGCTCGAGTCGGCCTGGGAAATGTCCGACGAGGCGGCCAGGCTCGATGTCCTGCGCGAGGTGTGTCAGACCATCGCCCAGGACATGCCGGTCGTGCCCCTTTTGTATGCGGGTCCTGGCGTTGCGTGCTCGTCTCGCGTCAACTCCCTGGCGGTCTCGGCCGATTACACGCTCGATTTTGCGGGATGTTGGCTTTCGGCCTAGCGTGCAAGGCTCATGTATGGTGGAATTGTGAGCAACTCCTTGGTCCTGAAGAGACTTCAATTCAGAGCTTGTCAGAGACAGCCTCATATTGTATAGTTATTTCTCGCGTTGCAAGTCGGAGTGGCGGAATAGGCAGACGCGCTAGCTTGAGGTGCTAGTGACCTTTACGGTCTTGCGGGTTCAAGTCCCGCCTCCGACACCATTGAATTTCAAAGAGCCCCGCAAGGGGCTCTTTTCGTATATGTCCACCTTAGGGACGCCGAGGTCACGACATGTCTGAACACGACAAGGACGCACTCACCCACGACAGCGCTTGCGGCGCATCGATCGAGGCTCAGGGGAGGGGTGAGGAGGTCGCGCGGCTTACGGGCGAGCTTTCCAGTTGCCGCCGCAGGCTCAAGGCCGTCTTGGGGCTTTTGCGCCACTCGTCCAACTTCGGGCTCAACGCGATGGAGACATGCGACCTCATTGCCAACGAGCTGGCAGATGCCCTGCTGGCCGATGCCGCCATCTTCTACCTCATCGCCGACAGGGGCTACGTTCCCTTTGGCGCCTCCGACGGGTTCTATCAAGCGGTCAATGCGACTGACGTTGCCGATTTGGCCTGCACGACACCCGGCATTCCCCCACTTGTCGCGCGCACGCGTGCCCTTACATGTCTGAGCGTGATTGAGCGGCCCGGTCGCATCGACGAGGCCTGCATCATGCGCGACGACGCGGGAACCCGTTTCAAGGTGCGCTCGCTGCTCTCCACCTCCTGTTCGAGCATTGTGGGCGCCCCGGTGTTCTCCGAGGACCGCGTCAGCGCGGTGCTTGTCTTCGGGTGGCATGAGCACCATGCATTGGTCGACGAGGAGCGCGAAATGCTCCAGACCATCTCGGAGACCCTCGCCTTCGGCATCTCCTCGGCCTTGAGCCAGCTTCGCCTCACGCGTTCCAACGACCTTAAAGACGCTCTTTTGCGTGTGCATGACCTTGCCATGAAGAGCGACTCTGTCTGTTCGTCCATGGTCAGGCAGGTTGCCCTGTGCGTCGCCGACGCGATGCCTGCGCGCGTTCTCATGGTGGAGGCCCGCGATGGGGAGGCGGGCTGCACTATCGTGCCGCTCGACACCGGCGAAGACTGTGACATGCCCATTCAGACCAACATGTCCATGGACGAGATACTGGGGGAGGCCTCTGGTGTGCGTGCCGTGCAACATGCCAGCGCCTTGGGGATGTGGATTGCCCGCCATACCGACCTCAATTCGGGGTTTGTCGTGCCCATTGCCACGAAGCAGGCGTGCGAGGGCGTGCGTTTTGCGCTGCTCGTGCTGCGCAACCCGCTCGATGCCCCGTTCGATTTCCTCGACGAGGAGTTCCTCAACGATGTCTCGGGGGAGATTGGTCGCATCGCCTTCTCGGAGCGCATCCATGCAAGCGAGGCCCAGATCGCCCATGCCCTGCAGGTGGGCCTGCGCAACGAGATGCCCCAGGTGAACGGCATCTCCACCGCCTCCCTGTACCTGTCTGCCACTGAGTCGGCGGTGGTAGGCGGCGACTTTTTCGACTTGCACGAGCTGGGGGAGGGCCGCTTCGTCGTTGTCATGGGCGATGTGTCGGGCAAGGGCGTGGAGGCCGCCGTTGTGGCTTCCATGGCCAAGACGGGCCTTGCAGCCTATGTCTGGGAAAAAACGGAACCCGACGAGATGGTGAGCGCGCTGAACAGCCTGTTCCTCAATTTCTCGCGTGCCGAGACGTTTGCCACCATGTGCGTCGTGCTTGTCGACCTGCCCTCGTGCTCGGCGAAGTACTGCAGCGCCGGGCATCCCCCCGCGATGCTTGTGCACGCGCCTGATTCCGCCAACCCCTCCCTTGAGCTGCTCGCAACGCAGTCGCCGGTGGTGGGTGCCTTCGAGGGCATGCGCTATATCTCGGGCAGCTTCACGTTCGAGCTCGGGGACGTGCTGTTCCTCTACACCGACGGCACCACCGAGGCCCGCAGCCCATCGGGGGGTTTCTTCGGCGAAGGCAACCTGCGTGACGCGCTCCTGCGTGCCTGCCGGTTCGGCCTGGACGACATCCCGCGCCGCGTGCTCAAAGAGGTCGAGGAATTCTCCGGCAACGACACCCATGACGACATCGCCATGGTCGCCGTTCGCTTCGACGGCCTGGCCTAATCGCCGTCTTTTATCTCCTTGCATGTTTGGAACCTGCTGTGGCGGGGGAAGATACGCAGTGTTTATGCAACGGATGTGCGAGGAGAAACGATGCTCGTCGACAAAGGTGCGCTCGTAGTCTCTCTTGCGGGCGACGTCACATGGCAGAACGCCTCAGCATTGCGCGAGCGCCTTCTTCTTATTGCCCAGCAGGGTTATTCGAGCCTTGTGCTCAACGTCGAGTCGGTGGGGTACATCGACTCGACGGGCATGGCTGTGCTTATTTTCCTCGCCAGGCGTCTTTCGGCCCGCGGGGGCAGGCTCGTGCTCATCAACGCCTCTGAGTCGATTGTGCGCTCGCTCAAGCAAGCCCAGATCCTCGACAAGATTGTTTGCATTCCCAAAGGCATGGCGGGCGTGCGCAATGTGGGGGTTCCCACCGATGAGGCGCCGCTGCGCGTGTATACCGTGAGCTTGTCGAGTGACCCATCCTCGATGGAGCTGGCACGCAAGTCCATCGCATCTATCCTCCAAGCGTTGCAATTGCCGCGCAGCACCGCCTATGACATCGTGCTTGCTTTGGGCGAGGCGCTCGGCAACGCGTTCGACCATGGCGGTGGCGCACAGGGGCAGGAGGGGGACGTCTCGGCCACGGTGTCGCTGTACTCCGATCGCCTTGTGATGGAAGTCAATGACTGCGGATGCGGTATCGCTTACAACCAGGGCGACGCATTGCCCGAGCCAACGCATGAGCGGGGCAGGGGCATCAAACTCATGCTTATGCTTGCTGACTCCATTTCCATTGTCCCGCGCGAGACGGGCAAGGGCACTTGCGTGCGTCTTGTCAAAATGCTCGACTGTGCGGCAGCGGCCAGCGCTTAATCTGGGTGTCGCGTGTGCGGGGACGCGATAGGGGGTTGCAGGCAGGGGCAGCCCCTGAAGCCTTTGCTGGACTTAAACAAAAAAGCCGCCCCGAAGGACGGCTTGAAAGTTCATTGGAGGCGACGCCCAGATTCGAACTGGGGGTAAAGGCTTTGCAGGCCTCTGCCTTACCACTTGGCGACGTCGCCATCCTAACAAAAGGGCCAGATGAGCTGGCCCTGTGTTAAGCATGGAGCGGACTACGGGACTCGAACCCGCGACCCCAACCTTGGCAAGGTTGTGCTCTACCAACTGAGCCAAGTCCGCGTGCGAGAAAGAACTATACGTCAGCCGTGTGGATGAGGCAAGCACTATTTTCGTTTTAGGCCAATTTCCTGTCATATTCACAATTCCGTCACATTAGCTCAAGGAGAATCAGGGTGACTTCGGCCAGGGCGTGGCGGCGGGGCTATCATACATGGCTGAGGTAGAGCGTCGACATGCGGGGGGCGACATGATTCTCACCATACTGTCCATGTTGCTGTGCCTAGTGGGGGCCGGCTTTCTCATCGCCCGCATCGTCTTGCGGGCGCAGGGACGTCTTGGCTCGGGGCACCTGAGCAAAGAGCAGCTCGACGAGCGCTCGCGGCTGCGCAGGATCCGTCGCGAGGCGTACCTCGACTCCCTGCCCTCGGTGAGCTTCTACCATCTCGTTGTCATCTTCACGTTTGCCAGTGTGCTGGGCCTTGTGCTTGAGACCCTGTGGTGGCTTGTCACGCAGGGATCTTTGCAGCATCGCTACGGCATGGTCTGGGGGCCGTTTTCGCCTCTGTATGGCATCGGCGCCGTTTTGCTCACCGTCTGTCTCTGGAAGATACGCAAGCGGCCCCTGTGGGTCATCTTCTTGCTCTCCATGGTCATCGGCTCGGTGCTCGAACAGCTTGTGGGCATGTGTCTGGAGCATGTGTTCGGCATGGTCTCATGGACCTACGAGACCTACCCCGACGCCATCACGAAGTTCGTGTGCCTGCGCATGAGCCTTCTGTGGGGCATGCTGGGATGCGTGTGGGCGCATTCGATCATGCCTGAGACCGTCTTTCTCCTCGGCACGCCCGAAGAGCCGGCTCGCACGATCATCGTGGTCGCGCTCACTGCCTTCCTTGTGGCGGACGCCTCGATGACGATCGCCGTGTCGCTGCGCAAGGGGGCTCGCGACGAGGGCATGCCGGCCACCAACGCCCTGGAGCGGTTCATCGACCAGCATTACGACGACGCGTTCATGCAAGAGCGTTTCGAAAACGTTGAGTACACGACGCTGCCTGAGCCCCATGAGCCTGGGCTTCCGGCAAAGTCCACCTCAGCGGGCGTCCAAGACTGAGGGGGAGCGAGCGCGAAGTTGTAGGCGACTTGTGAAGACAAGCTCAATTCTTCGCCTGAAGCAAATCTTCCCTTGCATCGGCGCGCGATACCCGATATAGTACCTCCTCGCCGACGGATACGGCGGCCGAATGGGCGTTTAGCTCAGGGGGAGAGCGCTTCCCTGACACGGAAGAGGTCACAAGTTCAAATCTTGTAACGCCCACCATT
>CABQHM010000033.1 GCA_902464015.1 uncultured Coriobacteriales bacterium
GCGGCAGGAGCATGAGCTGGCGCTGCTGGTAGGGCTTGAAGGCGGGCTTCGGCATCGCGGGAACCTGTCTCTACGGGGCCTCCGTTGCGGTTCCCATTTTACCATATCGCCTGGTAGAATGCTATTTTCAATACAAAGGGAGGCACCCGCCCGGATAATCGGACGGGTGCCTCCAAAAATGGTTGGCGGGGCTTTTGTTACAGCCCCTTTTGTATGCGAACATGTCAATCTGCACCGCGTGGCGCGCATGAAAAAGGCCCCTTGCGGGGCCTTTTTACTTTCATGCTATGAAGAGCCTTGCAGCGCTGCCTTAGCGGACGTGCGTCCTGCAGTAGGGGCACACCTGCCAGTCGGCATCGAGCGGACGGTGGCAGTTGGGGCAGACGTTGCGCACCTGCGTGTCGCAGATGGGGCACACAATGAAGTCGCGGTCAATGTGCGCGCCACAGGTGGGGCAAGAACCGTAGTGCTGCAGCTCGTGCTCGCGCAGGGCAATCTCAAGCTCCTGCTCATCGCGGTCGATGGCATAGGAGGAGGGGCGCAGCACCAGGTAGGCCACAAGACCCGCAAGCGGGACGATGGAGACGATGCCCCATGCCCACCATGCTGCCGAGCCACGGGCGCGTGCGTCCTTGATGACGTAGAGAATCGACAGGAGATAGAGGAAGACGATAATCACGCCGATGAGCGTGAGAACCATCTGGACCTGCGGGGTAAAGAGTATGTTGATGAGTTCAGACATCAGCGATCCTTTCGAAAGACACTGATAGCGGATTGTACCAAAAGCTACGCGAGAATCGCGGCTATCTCCCCTATCAACGTAATCGTTCCGCAGGCGATGAAAGATTCTCCACACAAAGCGTCGAGTGCAGAGCGGGCATCCCCATACACAGCGGCAGGTTTGACCCCGCAGAGGCTCTCGATCTCAGCCGCGAGGTCGACTGCCGGGAAGGCACGACCACTGTCGGATTGCGTCGCCACAACACGGTTGAAGAGTGGCACGACGCGCTCAACGATGCCCGCATGGTCCTTGTCGGCCAGCGCGCCAATGAGAAGCGTGGGGCGGCTTGCCGCATCCGGGAACGCCGCGCGCACCGCATCGCAGAACGCCTCGGCCGACTGGGGGTTGTGACACGCGTCGACGATAGCGAGGGGCTCAGTGCGCAGTGTCTGGAAGCGCCCCGGCACAGGACAGGCCAGAAGGGCCTGGCGAGCAATGGCGGCAGGAATGGGTCTGGCAAGGACCGCCGTGGCGAGCGAGAGCGCGCATGCGGCGTTTTGGGGCTGATAGACGGGCCCACGCACCGTCATCTGCGGGTAGTCAGCCTCAATGAAGCCGACGTCGGGAACGTCGACCGCCACATGGACGTCAAAGGAGACGACACCGTCATCACCCGTGCACGGGCGGACGACAAACGTCGTGAGATCGGCGTCGGAGGCGATAAAATCGGGGTCGCACACAACGGGATGGTCGGCATCCGACACGACGCAGGGCCTGACATCGGTGTCTTCGCAGCGTTCAGAGACAACCTCGAGCACCTCGGCTGGACTGACTGCCGAGGGACCAAGCACAACCGGAATCCCAGGATGGATGACAGCGGCCTTCTCGCGAGCAATCTTGGCGAGTGTGTCGCCCAGAATCGCCGTATGATCGAGAGCGACACCCGTAAGCGCGCAGCCGACCGTGGGAACGGCGCTCGTCGCGTCCCATCGACCACCCAGCCCGACTTCCAAGACGGCGTAGTTCACGCCCTCAAGCGCATACATCACAAGTGCCGCCGCAGTAAGGAGCTCAAACTCCGTGACGCCCTGGGCGCGCATGTCCTCATCGCGAGCGGCAATGCGCTCCCAGGCGGCAAGGGCATAGCTCACGCCGAGGGCGAAGAGCTCCTCCCCCACCGGCTCACCGTCGACCTCCACGCGCTCCGTGTAGCTCACAAGGTGCGGACTCGTGTAAAGGCCGACCTTGCGGCCCTGCGCATGGAGCAGGGCCGCAGTGTAGCGCGACGTCGACGTCTTGCCGTTGGTGCCGGCCACCTGAACGCACTCATAAGAGTACTCAGGATGGCCGAGCTCGGCAAGCAGGCGGCGAATCGGCGCGAGCGAGGGGTCGATGCCGAATCGCAACGACGCCTCGATACGCTCTATGGCCTGCGCAAAGGGCAGCCTTTCGGCTGCCTGAAGCGCGAAAGGACTAGCCCAGCTCACTGATCTGTGCCTCCAGAACGGCGATGGATTCGACAAGAGCAGCCTTGCGCTCCTGCTTGGCGGCAATGACCTCAGGGGCGGCCTTGGCGACGAAGCCGGGGTTGGAAAGCGTCTTCTCGACACCTGCCAGCTCCTTCTTCTGAGCCTCGACCTGCTTGGTGAGGCGCGCTGCCTCGGCACCCAGGTCGACGAGGCCGGCAAGCTCGATGAACATCTCGAGGCCGGACTCGACGCTCATGACCGAGCCCGCAGGCTTGGCGACGTCGACGCCCACGGTGAGGTTGGAGAGACGGCCCATCTCGCAGACCGTGGCCAGCTGGGCCTGAAGTCGAGCGCAGTCCTGCTCAGCGGCACGCACGCAGACGTTGAGCTCCTGCTTGGGCGAAATGGCGTAACGGGCCCTGGTGGAACGAGCGGCGCCCACGACGGCGCGGAGCAGCTCGAAAGAGCGCTCGACCTCCTCGTCGATCCAGCCCTCGTAATCCTCGGGCTTGGGCCAAGCGGCAAGCATGAGCATCTCGGAGGTCTCGTCGGCGCAATGGGGAAGCTGGCGCCAGATGAACTCCGTGACGAACGGCATGACAGGGTGAAGCAGGCGCAGGGAGGCGTCGAGGACAAAGAGCAGGTTGCTCAGAACCTGTACACGCTGCGGGCCCTCGGCACGCATCGGAGCCTTGCAGCACTCGATGTACCAGTCGCACAGCTCGTTCCAGAAGAACGAGTACAGGGCGCGGGCGTAGTCGGCGAAGAGGTACTCGTCAAGCAGGGCGGGCACGTCGCGCACGAGCTTGCCCAGACGCGAGAAAATCCAGGCATCGGCGTTGGACTGCACCTTGGGATCGAGGCGCTCGAAGCCCTCCTCGATGTTGGAGAGCACAAAACGGCTCGCGTTGTAGATCTTCGTGACGAACGCCTTGGCAGCCTCGGTACGGGGCGACCCCAGGAACTCCTTCGTCTTCTTGTCGATGTCGGCGTCGAAGCGCACGTCCTGGTTCGTGGTGACCAGGCCAAGCAGGCCAAAGCGCATTGCGTCGGCGCCGTACATGCGCATGAGGTCCATGGGGTCGACGCCGTTGCCCTTGGACTTGGACATGCGGCTGCCGTCCTTGGCCAGAATCGTGGGGTAGATCACGACGTCATGGAAGGGGATCTCGTGCGTGAAGTACAGCGAGCTCATGACCATGCGGGCAACCCACAGGGCAATGATGTCGCGGGCGGTGACGAGAGCGCGTGTGGGATGATGCTCGGCGAGCTCGGTCGTGTCGTCGGGCCAACCCTGCGTCGCAAAGGTCCACAGCTGGCTGGAGAACCAGGTGTCGAGCACGTTCTCGTCCTGATGCACATGGTGACCGCCGCACTTGGGGCACACGTCCACGTCGTCCATGAGAGCGTCTTCCCAGCCGCAGTCCTCGCAGTAGAAAACGGGGATGCGGTGGCCCCACCACAGCTGGCGCGAGATGCACCAGTCCTTGAGGTTCTCCATCCAGGTGAGGTAGGTCTGCTCCCAGCGCTGCGGGTGGAAGCTCACCTCGCCGGACTTCACGACGTCGGTGGCCGGACCCTTGAGCTTGTCGACGGCGACGAACCACTGCTCGGAGAGCCAAGGCTCGAGCGTGGAGTCGCAACGATAGCAATGCATGACCGAGTGCTCGATGTCCTCGATATGGTCGAGCAGGCCGTGCTCCTCAAACCATGCCACAACGGCCTCGCGGGCCTCGTCGCGGGTCATGCCGGTAAACTCGCCATAGCCCTCGACCACAACGGCATGCTCGTCGAAGATGTTAATCTTGGGCAGGTCGTGGGCGGTACCCATGGCATAGTCGTTGGGGTCGTGAGCCGGGGTCACCTTGACGAAGCCGGAGCCGAAGTCAGCGTCGACGTGGTAGTCGGAGAAGATCGGAATCTCACGGTTGACGATGGGCAGCATGACCGTCTTGCCCACGAACTTCGCCTTGTCGGGATCGGAGGGGCTCACGGCAACGCCGGTGTCGCCCAGCATCGTCTCGGGGCGCGTGGTAGCCACAACGATGTACTCGACGCCGTCGACGGGCTCAGTGAGCGGGTAACGCAGGTGCCAGAGATGCGAAGGCTCGCTGCGGTACTCGGCTTCGTCGTCGGAGATGGCCGTGGTGCAGTTGGGGCACCAGTTCACGATACGCTTGCCACGGTAGATGAGGCCGTCGTGGTACCAGTCGCAAAAGACCTTGCGCACCGCCTTGGCGTAGCCGGGGTCTATGGTGAAACGTTCGCCCTCAAAGTCGACCGAGCAGCCCATGCGCTTGATCTGGTCGACGATGATGCCGCCGTACTCATGCGTCCAGTCCCAGCAGGCGTCGATGAACTTCTCGCGGCCGATCTCGAGGCGCGAGATGCCCTCGGACTTGAGCTTCTTGTCCACCTTGGTCTGGGTCGCGATACCAGCGTGGTCGGTACCGAGAATCCAGCGGGTGGAGTAGCCCTTCATGCGGTTGTAGCGAACGATGGTGTCCTGGATGGTGTCGTCGAGGGCGTGGCCCATGTGGAGCATGCCCGTGACGTTGGGAGGGGGAATGGTGACGGTGCAGTCGCCCACGCCCTTGGAGCGACGATAGGCGCCGGCTTCCATCCACATGTCGATAAGCTGGGGTTCCACCTCTTGCGGGTCGTAGTTCTTGGGCATCTCTTCCACGATGGCTCCTTAACGCTAGGTTGCGGTTTGCAAAGGCGTTGATATCAAAAATGCCCGGGGGCAGGGCGCCTCCCGGGCATGGACGTGCGACTGTCGCTTACGCCAGGTGTGCCGGGTCGGCAGGGTCAGCCCCGCGCAGAAGCTTGGGGGACTCGATGCCTTCGACGCTGCCCTTCGTCACGACAACCTCGGTGACGTCGGGCTCGCTGGGCAAGTCGTACATGGTCTGCTGCAACACGTTCTCGCAGATGGCGCGCAGACCGCGTGCGCCGGTGTTCTGCTCGACCGCCTTGTGGGCGATGGCATGGAGCGACTCGGCGGTGAAGGTGAGCTTGCAGCCTTCCATCTCAAACATGCGCTGGTACTGCTTGACCAGAGCGTTCTTGGGCTGCGTCAGAATCGGGATGAGGTCCTCCTCCGACAAGCCGCGCGTCTGGGTGATGACCGGGACGCGGCCCACGAACTCGGGAATCATGCCGAACTTGTGCAGGTCCTCGGGGAGCACCTTGCTGAGCAGCTCGTCGTAGTTCTGGCTCGCCTTGTCGGAAAGGTCGGAGTTGAAACCGACACCACGCTTGCCAATGCGCTCGGCAACGATCTGGTCGAGGCCCACGAACGCGCCACCGAGGATGAAGAGGATGTTGGTGGTGTCGATGGGGATGAGCTGCTGCTGGGGATGCTTGCGGCCGCCCTGGGGCGGAACGCTTGCAACCGTACCCTCGAGAATCTTGAGCAGGGCCTGCTGCACGCCCTCGCCCGAGACGTCGCGGGTGATGGAAAGGTTCTCGGCCTTCTTGGCAATCTTGTCGATCTCGTCGATGTAGATGATGCCGAGCTGGGCCTTCTCGACGTTGCCCTCAGCCGCGGTGATGAGCTTGAGGAGGATGTTCTCCACATCCTCGCCCACATAGCCGGCCTCGGTGAGGCTCGTGGCGTCAGCAATGGCAAACGGAACGCGCAGAAAGCGTGCGAGGGTCTGAGCGAGAAGCGTCTTACCCGTGCCGGTGGGGCCGAGCACGAGGATGTTGCTCTTCGCAAGCTCGACCTCGCCGTCATCGGGCTCCTGGCCCGTGGCGATGCGGCGGTAGTGGTTGTAGACGGCCACGCTCATGGCGCGCTTGGCATCGTCCTGACCAATGACATACTGCGAGAGCTCGTCGAAGATCTCATGGGGGGTAGGCAGGTTCGTCAGGTCGATGCTGTCGTCCTGCTCGCCCATCTCATGCTCTTTGAGCATCTCGTTGCAGGCCTCGATGCACTCGTCGCAGATGTAGACGCCGCTAGGGCCGGACACGAGCTTGTCCACCTCGTCGCGCGAACGACCGCAGAACGAGCAGTGCACCGTCGGGTTCATGAATTCCATGTCCATGCGGCCTTATGCCTCGCTGTTGGAATCGGACAGGGTGGTGCGGTCGACGATGACCTTGTCGACCAGACCGTACGCCATGGCCTCTTCGGCGGTCATGTAGTTGTCGCGCTCGGTGTCGCGCTCGATGACCTCGAGGGGCTGGCCGGTGTTGCTGGCGAGAATGTTGTTCAGACGGTCGCGGGTCTTGCGCATGAAGTCGGCGACAATCTGAATCTCGGTCTGCTGGCCCTGGGCACCGCCGGAAGGCTGGTGGATGAGGACCATGGAGTTGGGCAGGCAGTAACGCTTGCCCTTGGCGCCGGCAGAGAGCAGCACCGCACCCATGGAAGCGCACTCACCCAGGCAGATGGTCGAAACGTCGCACTTGATGTAGTTCATCGTGTCAAGAATCGCCAGGCCGGCCGTAACCGAGCCACCCGGAGAGTTGATGTACAGGGAGATATCCTTCTCGGAATCCTGGCTCTCGAGGTGGAGCAGCTGGGCAATCACGAGATTTGCGCTGACGTCGGTGACCTCCTCGCCCAAAAAGACGATGCGGTCGTTGAGCAGGCGCGAGAAGATGTCGTAGCTGCGCTCACCGCGCGGCGACTGCTCGACGACGTACGGAACCAGCGACGAGCTGGGAGTCTGCAAAAATGCCATGCTGCGGACCTCCAAATAATCGAAGCCTAAGATACATGTAAGGGAGAAGGCCCGAAGGCCCCCTCCCTAGAGTGAAACCAGATGGGGCGTAAGACCTACTCGGCCTTCTCCTCGGCGGCGGGAGCCTCCTCGGCAGCCTTCTTGGTGGTGCGCTTGCGCGTGGTCTTCTTCTTGGGGGCCTCCTCAGCCGGCTTCTCCTCGGCCTCAGCGGGCTGCTCGGGCTCATCGGAGATGGTTACAACGGCGGAGTTCAGCAGCCAGTCAATGGCCTTGTTGCGACGGATGGAGACGCGGATGGCAGGCAGGCGGCCGTCGGCCTCGAACTCGGCCTTAGCGGCCTCCCAGTCGGGCACGCCAGCCTTCTTGAACTCTTCCTCGACATCGGCATCGGTGGCCTCGAGGCCCTGCTCACGCACGAGGGCGTCGAGGGCGAGGGACTCACGGGCGATGTCGGAGGCCTGGTGCTGCAGGTCGGCCATGAACTGGGCCTGGGAGATGCCGTTGGCAGCAAGCCAGTTGTCCAGATTGGTGCCCTGGTTGCCGAGCTGCATCAGGAAGTTCTGGCCGAGCTCCTGGAAGATGGTCTGCATGTAGGCAGGCGTGGGGTCACCCTCGAGACGCTCAGCGAGCTTGCCGGTGACGCGGTTCTCCTTGAGCTGGGGAAGGGCCTGCTTCTTCTGCTGACCGATCTCCTTGGCGATGGCGGCACGCATGGCCTCAACGTCGTCGAAGCCGAAGTTGTTCTTTGCGAACTCGTCGGTCAGCTCGGGGAGCACGTGGTGCACGAGACGGTTGACGGTGACCTCGGCCTTGGCGATCTGGGCCTCGGGGGCCTCCTCGCCCTCAGCGACGGGAGCCTGGGGAAGCTCGAACTCGACGGTCTTGGTCTCGGTGGGGTTCATGCCGATGAGGCCCTTGTCGAAGCCCTCGGGCATCTGGCCCTGGCCGAGGTGGTACAGGCGGTTCTCGAAGTTGATCTTCTCGAGGTTCTCGCCACCCTTGACCTTGATGTACACGAAGTCATCGGCCTCAACGGCACGACCCTCGATGTCCTCGTACTTGCCCAGGTAGCCGCGGAAGGTGTCGATCTGGGCCGTGATCTCGGCCTCAGTGGCCTCCTCGGAGGGAAGCGTGATCTCGACGGGCTCGTAGGAGCTCAGGGTGAGCTCGGGGCGCACGGTGTAACGCACCTTGAAGGAGTAGTCCTCGCCGGCGACAACAGGCTGGACATCGGCGAAGTTGGGATCGCCGATGGCAACGATGTCCTCAGCCTCAAGCACCTTCGGGGCAGCCTCGTTCACGAGGGCCTCGGTGGCCTGGCCCAGGACAGCGTCCTTGCCGATGTTGTTGTCGATCACGGGACGAGGGGCCTTGCCGGGACGGAAGCCCGGGAAGCGATACTTCTTGGCCAGCTCCTTGTACGTGTCGGCAATGGCCTTGTCCACAGCCTTGGCGTCAACGGTGACGCTGACCTCGACCACATTGTTCTCAAGACGCTCTGCCGAAGTTTGCAACGTTCCTCCAACTGATCGGATCCGGGTGCACAACTGCACTAACGAATGGTGCGGGCGAAAGGGGTCGAACCTTCACGGGTATTACCCACTGGAACCTAAATCCAGCGCGTCTGCCAATTCCGCCACGCCCGCTTAGACGAAAAACCATCATAGTCTACCAGAAGAACCGCACAGAACAATCAACACTTTAGAACTCGATAGATTGCCATTTATTTGATGGAGAAAGAGTATCCCATGCCCCATGCCGTCTTCAAATAGCGCGGCTTTGCGGGGTTCTGCTCAATCTTCTCGCGAATCTTGCGCACATACACGGCAATGGAGATGGCGTCGTCGAGGTACTCCTTGCCCCAGACGGCCTCGATGAGCTCTTCCTTGCTCATGACCGTCTCTGGCTTGAGTGCCAGGGTGTAGAGGATCTGGAACTCCTTGGGCGTCAGCTGAACCGAGGTGCCGTTGAGCGCAAGCGCCTGACGCACGGAGTCGAATTCAAACTCCCCCACCTTGAGCGTCTCGCTGGGAGCCGGGGCAGCCTGCGCCTTCGCCCGCTGCGAGCGACGTTGCAGCGCCTCGAGGCGCATGAGGAGCTCCTCGCCGTCGAAAGGCTTGACGAGATAGTCGTCGGCACCCCGCGAAAACGCCTCGCGCTTGTCTGGAACAGCACCCTTTGCCGAAAGGAACACGACGGCAACCTCGGAATCGAGCGCGCGGATGCTCTCGCAGACCTGGTAGCCGTCGAGACAGGGCATCATGATGTCGAGCAGCACGACATCGGGCGCATAGGCCTTGAAGACTTCAATCGCCTGGCGGGAGTCCCCCACTCCGCGAAACTCGTGGCCCGCCGACTCGCACACCGACTGTACAAGCACATGGAAGCTGGGCTCGTCGTCAACAAGCATGACCTTCATGTCAGACCTCCTCAATGACTTTGACGGGCAACTCGACGGTAAACGTACTGCCTTGACCGACCTTGCTGACAACGTGTACCGATCCGCCCATGAGCTCGCTGAGCTCCTTGACGAGCGTGAGCCCCAAGCCGCTTCCGCCATACCTCCTCGAAATGGAGGAGTCAGCCTGGCGGAAACGCTCGAAAACGACAGGCAGGTCTTCCTCGGGAATACCGATGCCATCGTCTTTCACCTGCACAGTCAACGTGCCCGAATCTGGGTCCACGCGCAAGACGAGGTCGACATGCCCCTCTTGACCGCAGAACTTGATCGCATTGCCCACAAGGTTCATGACCACCTTGTGCACGACATTGGGGTCGACGACAACCATGGGCAGGTCATCGGGGACGTCGAGCCTCCATGCGATGGACTTCTCCTGCGCCAGGGGCGCGGCCACGGAGTCGACAGCGTTCACGACATCATACAAGTCGCACTCGACGGGGTCGAGCACGAAACGCCTGGCCTCGATGCTTGCGGCGTCGAGCGTGTTGTTGATGGTGAGCAGGAGCGACTTGGCGTTGCGCTTGATTCCCTCAAGAAGCTTCACGTCGCGCTCGTCTGTGAGCCGTGCCTCGCGCAGGCACACCTCGGCATAGGCGTTGATCGAGGCCAAGGGCGTACGGAGCTCATGGCTCATCGTCGACAAGAAGGTCGTCTTGTACTCGACCTCCTCCTTGAGACGAGTGTTTGCCCGCTCGAGCTCAATCGTGCGCTCGCGCACACGGGACTCCAACTCGTCGTGGGAAACCTTGAGCTGCTTCTCCATGAGCGCAAGGTCGGCCTTGAGATGGGCCACCTCGCCAAACGCGACACCGGTGCCGAGCTTGCCGCCCAATGCACCCTCTCCCACCTCGACCGCAGCACGCGAAAGCTGTTCGAGAGGCCTGCTCACCAGCTTGTGCAATGCAACAACAATACATGCGACCAGCTCAACGGCAAGCACGACAAAAAGCCCGCCGAACAGCATGACAGACTCGGCATGGCCCTGCGTGTAATTGGAAAGAGGTATGACAACGCTGACCGCGCCACCCACGTCGGGAAGGGCCATCACATAGCGATAGCAGACGTTCCCCTGATACGCAGCAACGCCGAAGAATTCAGACTTTCCGGATTTAAACGACGAGATGGCATCTAGCTCGAAAGGGTCGGCCGAGGTCGTCGAGGTGGGGCGCATGTCGAGGAGGTGCACGCAGACCTGCACGTCCGGAGCGAACGAAGTGGCGCTGTCCTGTGCGCTGTCGAAATCGCTGTAGCGCCAAAACGAGGCGACTTGCTGAGCAAGGAGGCGCGATTCGGAAAGCGCAGCCTGCTCGTTGGCCCTGTCGGTGTGCTCGGCAAACACAACGGCGTAGGCGCCGAGCGTGAAAAGAAGGAGCGCCAAAACCGCCACAACTAGCATGGTGGAAAGTCGGCCCGAGGGACGCTGGGAGTCTGACTGCTCATCACAGGCAAGACCGACAACTTCTTCCATGAAGGGCTCCTCACATCTCATCGGCTCGGAGGTACAGCAGCACGATACAAAACGAGCCCGCCCGACGCGAGGTGTCGGACGGGCTCGAGCAACAACAACTGGCGCCCCAAGTAGGACTCGAACCTACAACAACCGGATTAGAAGGCCGGGACTCTATCCATTGAGCTATTGAGGCGCATGACATGGCTCGTCTGAGAGCAAGATGCATTCTAGCAGAGCAGATACCCCGCAAACGCAAGATTCGTAAAGCACAACCGTTTGAGCACGTCACGCGAGCGAATCAGTAGCAATCAAAGAGGTTGCGGTACTGGATGAACGTATAGTCGTCATAGACGTCCTTGATGGGACTGTCAAAACCGTTCCAGTACCACATGTCGTCGGCGACATCGAAATACCCGTTCAGGTTGGTGGCGGGCATGGTCTCCATCAGCCTCAGGTGGGCCTTCTGCATGTCAGACAGAGGCAGGCCGAGCTCGTACATCGTCTGCGCGCCAAGGTAGCCCACAGACAGGTCGCATGTGGAATCGCAGGCCGAATCGCTGTGGGAGCCGTCGAGGTCGTAGTTTGCCCATACGAAATACTGCGTGGAGAACCTGCGCTGAACCTGCTCAAGGGAGTCAGGGTCGTCCTGGCCGGCCGCGACGGCGAGCTCCTCGTTGAAGCCGGGCTGATGGTCGCCGAAAAACACGACGATGACATGCTTGTCGAGCTTTTCAAGTTCTCCCAAAAACCAAGCAAGGTCCACCTCGGCGGCGTCGATGACAGAGAGGTACTCGCTCATGCCCTCGATGGACTCGCCGTTGACGGTCACGGAGTCATACGGATAGGAACCCAGCAAACCGGTGGTGTACCCGCCGTGCCCCATATAGGTGACGTCGAAGACAAACTGGGGACCGTCCTGAGCGAGAACGTCGAGCACCGCCGCATACGTCTCAGAGTCGCGGATCTTGTCGCGCAGTGTGGCAACGTTGCCGGCGAAATAGCTCTCGCTCAGAAAGTACGTAAAGCCCAGTTCATCATAAACGACGTCGCGGCGCCAGTTGGAGGCGGCGCAGGGGTGGATTGCAGTCGAGGTGTATCCCAGAGCATTGAAGAGCCTGGGAAGCGACTCTGCGCCGGAAAGGTCGTAGTACATGTACGGGTACACACCGCCCCCGATCATGCCCAAACTCGACCCGGTAAGGAACTCAAACTCGGTGTTGCATGTGCCGCCGCCACGCGCGCTCACATAGAGCGTGCCCCGTAGGAGGGCATCGAGCGAGTCGACATACGTCGTGCCTTCGTAGCCCTCGACGCCATCGTACATATTCAAGTTGCTAAACGACTCGTTCATGACGCAGACGACGCTGGGGGCCTCCTCACCAGAGCGATCTTGATAGTAGCGGGCCAGAGAGTTCGGGTAGCCAGGATGCTCGGCATCCCACTGGGCCGCAAGGTCGGCAATCAGATTGTCGGTTTCTTGAGCGTTGTACCCCGAGGGAGGCTCGGGCTGGACCTCTTGGAGCCGCTCAAGGAAGCAAGGAACGGCGCCGTAGGTCATGTACGACACCTCGCTGCTCCAAACGTCGACGTCGATGTCGTATTTCTCGCCGATGTTGGTCGTGGCATACCAGTGCGTAAGGCCAAAAACCGACAAGCAGGCAAGCGCGACGTTGACGCTCACGCGCAGAGGCGTGAGATTGGGGTTGGGCAGGCACACCGCACCAGCCGCATACAGCAAAAACAGTGCGAGGCAAATGAGCGCCGAATCCTGGAAAACCGGGGTGTAGCCACCTGCCACCTCCACGGCAGTCGACAGGGCAAGCACGTCGGAGGGAAGAATCGTCGTTCCTTTAAAAAGCATGAGGAAGTAGTCGACATATCCTGCAAACAGGCATATGGCGAGACCGACGATCAGACCCCACATGCGGCGCTGGCAAAACAGCCAGACCGCCAGAATGAAACCAGCGACGAGGACCAGGTTAAGGCCGACATAGCGAAGCTGCATCTCAAAGAGCATCGTGCTGTAGGCAAACTCGATGAGGAAAAACCCAACCGGCACGGCAAGCACCACCATGACAGGGCGGATCTTCGTGGCAACGCCGGCAAGTCTGCGACGAGTTTGCGGTGCAAAAAGCACGCATCCCACAAGGACCTGCATCGCAAGGGCGACAAACCCAGCCGCGACGCCCGACGACGGGCTGACGCCGCCAAAGGCCGAGAACATCGACCAGGCAAACAGAAGGCATTCGAGAACGATTGCGCCCGCCATCGAGCGGGTCGACGTGCCTTCCGTTGAGACGGCAAGGCGGTTGAGCGCCCAGATGAGGCTAATGACGCAAAGAAGATAGACGAGGGCACTAAAGAGCATATGTCTCCCTATTGCACAGTGAGATATCGATAACGCCTGATGTCAGGCATAAAAAAGGACCCGCCAGTGACGACGGATCCACATGAAAATCTATGGAGCGGCGGACGGGACTCGAACCCGCAACAATCAGCTTGGAAGGCTGACGCTCTACCAATTGAACTACCGCCGCATGGTCGGGGCGACTGGATTCGAACCAGCGACATCGTGCACCCAAAGCACGCGCGCTACCAGACTGCGCCACGCCCCGGGAAGAACCACGAACGTAACCACACGAAGAACTTCAGGATTATAGCCTATCTATCCCCGGCTTTGTCAAGTAGAACACGTGCATGTTCTATGGTCGCTTCATCCTCGTCGCCGGAAAGCAGGCGTGCCACCTCACGGACACGATCCTCCCCCGAAACCTCGACGAGGCTCGTCACGGGCAGGCCGTCATCGCTGGTCTCGGACTTGCGCACCACATAGTGGCTTTGCGCCACAACGGCAAGCTGGGCCAGGTGCGTGACAACAATGACTTGGCGCGTTTGTGCGAGCTCGGCAATGACCTGGGCAACCGCGCGGGCAGTGGAGCCGCCCACACCTGCGTCGATCTCGTCGAAGATGAGGGTCTCGACGTCGTCGCGAGCACCGAGGACCACCTTGATGGACAGCATGACGCGGCTGAGCTCACCGCCCGAGGCAATGCGCGCAAGCGGTCTGGGCTGCATCGCGGCACCGGGACGATACTGGAACTCGACCGCGTCGGCCCCGCGAGGGCCCCATTGGGCACGCGGAAGCTCCTCGATGCGTACATCGAGACGTGATGTGCCCATTTCAAGGCGGGCCATCTGAGCACTGACAGCGTCGGCAAACTGAGGGGCGGTGGCGCGGCGCGCCTGTGAGAGAGCCTCAGCCGCACTGACAAGCGCTTGCTCGGCGTCATCGAGTGCCGCCTGCAGGCGTCGCAAGACTTCCTGCGAGTCATCCACAAGCTCCACGACATGGCATGCCTGGGCATAACGGTCGAACACGTCTGGCATCTCGGGACCGTACGAGCGCAAAAGCCCGGCGAGCTCACCCATGCGAGCGTCGGCACGGGCATATTCAGCCGGGTCGAACTCGACATCGTCGCGATACCGGCGGACCTCGTGCGCCACATCCTCGATGGGGAAAATGGCCTCGCGCAAGGCCTGACAGATGACCGCAAGGTCGGGGTCAAAGCGCTCCGCCGACTCCAGGCTCACGAGGGCCGAGTTGAGCGCGTCGAGCGCACCGCCCTCGTCGCTTATCGACTGGCGCGCCTGCTCACAAGCCTCGAGAAGAGACTCGGCGTGCTCCATTTTGGGAAGCGAGCGCTGAAGCTCCTCGTACTCCCCTTCCTGGGGCTTCACCTCTTCAAACCGCTCGATGACAAAACGCGCCTCATCTACGGCTTGGACACTTTGATGGCAGTCTTGAAACGCTTGGTCGTACTCCTTCTGCGCGCGGGAACGCGCCTTCCATGCAACCTCGTAATCGCTCTTTTTTTCAGCGACGGCATCGGTTGCCCAAGCGTCAAGAAGGGCAAGGTGGTTCTGCTCGCTCAGGAGCTTCTGATGGTCGTGCTGGCCGCACAGGTCGATATGGGCGCCTACCGCCTGGGAGAGCTGGCCCACGGTTGCCATCGAGCCGTCAAGCGTGCAACGCGAGCGACCCTCGCTGGAAACCCTTCGGCTCACAATATGGCCGTCGGGAAACTCCTGCGCATCGCCCTCGTCGGTGATTTGGGCCTCGACGAGCAGGAAATTGCAACCCTGACGCACCTGGCTTGCCTCGGCGCGCTCGCCGATGAGCAGCTTTATGGCACTCAACAGGGCCGACTTGCCCGCGCCCGTCTCACCCGTAAGAACCGTGAGCCCGCGCGAAGGGCAGATGACCGCGTCCTCGATCAAGGCGAGGTCTTTGACATGAAGCTCTTCAATCACCTGATGTGCCTCGTTTCGTTCGAGGGGCTAACGCACCTTGCCGTAGAAGACGCGAGAGACCGACTCAAAGAATGCCTGGTCGCGCGCGCTGAGGAGAACGATATCGTAGTCGGCCCGGCTCACCGTAAGGCGGCAGGGGGCAATCGACTCAAAAGGGGACTCGCCGTCGATGAAGATGGTCGGGTCGCTCGAACGGTCGGATGCCACCTGGAGCTCCACCACATCGGAGGGCGAGGTGACGAACGCGCGGGCCGTAATGGTATGGGGCGCGATGGGCACGCACACCAGCCCCGTAAAGTCAGGCGTGACGATAGGCCCACCGGCAGAAAGGGCATAGCCGGTGGAGCCGGTGGCCGTGGACACCACGAAACCGTCACCGCGCAGACGGTCGATGTGCACGCCGTTGGCGGACACGTCGAACTCAACCATGCGGCCCGACGCGCCACGGGCGAGCACGACCTCATTGACGGCGTTGGTGCGCAGCGTCGTCTCGTTGCCCTCGCGATCGTAGCCCTCCACCACGACAGCCAGCGCTGCGCGGCGAGTGACGTGAAGTTCCTGGGCAAGGGCCTGGCCCACAAGCTGGAACATGTCGGCCTGGTCGAGGTTGGCGTCTGCCGTCAGGAATCCCAAGTGACCGAAAGAAAGGCCCAAAATCGGAATCTGCAGCGACCCCACAAGACGCGCCGCCCGAAGCAAGGTGCCATCGCCGCCCAGGGAGACAACGAGGTCAACACCCTCTAGGCACGCCTCAGAATCGTTGCCGAAACGCGGGGGCCTCACGACATCGATGAGCTGGTCGTCGAGCCAGGCTTCCAGTTTTGACGCAGCTTCAACGGAAGCCTCATAGAGCTCGTTTGGAACAAGCATGACACGCATCACAGAGCTTCGTTCCCTTCAACACCAGCCTGGTCATGCCATGCCTGCGCAACGACGGCATCGACGTCGATTGCCGCCGTGCAGGGCCGCATGCCAGCCAAAACAAAATATTCGATGTTGCCCTTGGCGCCATGGATGGGCGAGACGCAGGCGCCGCGCACGGACATCCCAGCTTGCGTAAGCCCCGCAATGACGCGTGCGAGGACCTCGCGATGGACCTGGGAGTCTCGCACGATGCCGCCCTCACCGACCTGCGAGCTCGAAGCTTCGAACTGCGGCTTGACAAGCGTGCAGAAAAGACCGTCTTCGCCGAGCATGGACATAACGGCCGGCAAGATGGTGGCCACCGAGGTAAAGGACACGTCCGCCACGGCGAGGTCGAAAGGCGCCCCTAAGACCTGCGGGTCAGCATCGCAAATGTTCGTACGTTCAAAAAGCGCGACGCGCTCGTCGCACCTAAGCCCCCAGTCGAACTGGGCATAGCCCACGTCGACCGAGGCAACACGACGGGCACCCTGCTTGAGCAGGCAATCGGTAAAGCCGCCGGTGGAACATCCCACATCGACGCAGTTGAGACCGTTGACATCTAGGCCAAATGCCAGGAGGGCACCCTCAAGCTTGAGTCCTCCCCTGCTCACATAGGTACCCAGGCCCTGGGCGCTCTGCTTGCGCGAGCCCTTCACATGCAGGGCAACGCCAGCTTTCACTTGCTGGCCGGGCTTGGTCAGGCGCTCGCCAGCAGACGAGACCAGCCCCGCCATGACGGCGCGCTCGGCTTCTCGGACATCGCTGAAATAGCCCTGCTCGACAAGCTCCGCGTCGAGGCGGCGCTTAACGGCACGCGTCATCGCTCGCCACCCCGTGTAGGCGCAACGCCTTCGAGCCTGTGCGCCACGGACTCGGCAATACCGTGCGCATCGAGCCCAAGCATCGAAAGGAGCCCCTCGACGGTACCGTGCCCCACAAACGCATCGGGCAAGCCCAGACGCAGCACCTGAGCCTCGAGGCCGGCGTCGGCAAGCGTCTCGAGCACTGCCGAGGCGAAACCGCCGGCGACCGTGCCGTCTTCAACACTCACAAGCAGACGGGAATCGCGAGCCGCGGCCTGCACGGCACAGACGTCGACAGGCTTGACCCAACGCATGTCGAGCACGCGCGCAGAAATGCCGCGCTCCTCCAACTCTTGGGCAGCCTCGACAGCGCTGCGCACCATACGGCCGATCGCAAGGAAGCTCACATCGACGGGGCCTTCGGCCGCGCCATGCACAAGGCGCGCGTGGTCGTCGATAGGCTCGACATGCTCAGGAAGCGCAACACCTTGCGCCTTGCCACGAGGGAAACGCACGGCGATGGGGCCCGTGGTGTCGATGGCAAAGCGCAGCGCACGCGCCAGCTCTGCCTCGTCAGAGGGAGCCAGAATGCGCATGTTGGGAAGCGTGCGCAGATATGCCAGATCGAAAGCGCCATGGTGGGTTGATCCGTCCTCTCCCACCAGGCCCGCGCGGTCGACGGCAAAGACGACATGGAGGTTCTGCAGGCACACGTTGGTGGCGATCTCGTCATAGGCGCGCTGCAGGAACGTGGAGTAGACGGCCACCACGGGCACAAACTGGCCGATGGCCAGGCCGCTCGCCATGGTGACGGCGCACTCCTCGGCGATGCCAACATCGAAGAAGCGGCACGGGAACCGCTTGGCAAAGGCGTCGAGGCCCGTGCCGGCCGGCATGGCCGCAGTGATGGCGACAATGCAAGGGTTCACCTCGGCCTCAGCGATAAGGCGCTGGGAAAAGACGCTCGTATAGGTGGGGGCCCCGCCCTTGGACTTGCGAATCTCGCCCGTGGCGATATCGAAGGGGGCTACACCGTGGAACGCCTCGGGATTGGCCTGAGCAGGTGCATAACCCAGGCCCTTTTTGGTGACGGCATGGATGACGACAGGCTTGCCCATGTTGAGCGCACGGACGAGCGTCTCCTGGAACAGACGCACATCATGGCCGTCGACAGGGCCGAGGTAGGTAAAGCCCATGTCTTCGAAGAACATACCCGGGATGAGGAACTGCTTCGTGGCCTCCTTGGCCTTCTCCCCCAGGCGCACAAGGGTATCGCCCACCTTGCTCGAGCGCGACAGGCCCTCTTCGACCGAGTCGCGCACGTTGGTGTATGCCTTGCTTGTTCGGATTCCAGCAAGGTAGCTCGAAAAGGCGCCGACCGAGCGCGAAATGCTCATCTCGTTGTCGTTGAGGATGACAACGAAGCGCTTGAACTGCTGCTGGCCGATATAGTTGAGCGCCTCGTACGAAAGGCCACCGGCAATCGAGGCGTCACCCACCACGGTGACGATATTCGTGTCGAGGCCCTCGATGTCGCGGGCGAACGCCAAGCCCAAAGCAGTGGGCAGCGCATCGGAGGCATGGCCGGCGTCATGGACGTCGTAGGGGCTCTCCATACGGCGGGTAAAGCCCGAGACGCCGCCCTCTTTGCGCAGATGGGCAAACCCCGAACGCCTGCCTGTGAGAAGCTTGTGCGCATAGGCCTGATGGCCCACGTCGAACAGAAGCTTGTCTTCAGGCAGGTGAAGCACGCGATGCGCGGCGAGGATGATTTCGACCGCTCCCAAGGAAGAAGCCAGGTGGCCTCCGTTGACGGAGGTAGCCGCAATCATCTCTTCACGCAACTCTTGGGCCAGCTGCCCGAGCTCGTCAAACGACAAGTCGCGCACATCATCAGGTTTTTGAATGCTGTCGAGAATCTTTGACACGGCAAACCAACTTTGCGTTAGGCCGAAGGCTCGTCGGCGACGGTCTCCTCTTGGGGAGCCGTCTGGGCGATATCGACCTGCTCGACGGCCTCCATGCTCAGGCGCAGCGCCTCGTCAAGCAGGTCGAGGCTCCGCTCAATGGAGGAATCCTTCGACTTGACAGTATTGACAATCTCATCGAGGCGCGAGACGACCTCGCCGTAGCGGCTTGCGCTACTCAAGGCCACCGTCCACGACGTCCTCGACATCGACGTCCTCGACGTCGTCCTCGATGTCGCCCTCGATCTCGTCGAGCTCATCGACAGAGTCGGCGGCTTCGGCAACCTCGGTGTCCTTCTGCTCGGCGGCAGCCTCGGCAACCTTGTTGGCCAGAACGGCCAGCGAAGCCCCGGGATTCTCCTGGGCCAGGCGAGCAACGTCGCCAAGAATGCCGTTTACGAAGTTGGAGGAGTCATCGCCGCCGTAGAGCTTGGAGATCTCGACGGCCTCGCTGATAGCAACCGAAACGGGCGTGTCGTCCTGCATGAACATCTCAAAGAGCGCCACAGCCATGATGGTGCGGTCGACGATGGGCATGCGCGAATAGCTCCAGCAGGTGGAGATGTTGTCAAGCATGCGCTCGATGGCAAGACGGTTGACCGCAACGCCGCGAGCAAGCTCCTCGGCGAAGGGGTCGACGGGGCCGTCTTCAAGCGCATAGGTACCATCGCGCAGCAGGTCGAACACATCGAGGCCCTGAATCTGGGCCTGGAAGAGAAGCTGAATGGCTTGGACGCGTGCGCGCGTGCGACCGGCGATTTTAGACAAGGGACCTACTCCTTCGGGAACAGCAGCGAATCGATGTAGACGTTGACGGCAGCGACCTCAATGCCGACCTGGGACTCGACGGACTTGGCGATAAGCTCGCGCACAGACTGCGCAAGCGTCACGAACGAATAGCCGAAGAGCACCGCAAGGTGGACGGTGATGTCGAGCTTGGAATCAACTATCTTAAGGGTAACGGCAGGAACGGCCGGGTCGGCCTTCTTCTGTGAGAAGAACGAGAAAAGTCCGTTCAATTCGCCAGGCTGACCGACAGCGGCGACACCCTCAACCTTCTCAGCAGACAGGCGCACGATAGTCTCGACGACCTCCGGGGCAACAACAAGATCGTTTACGCGGATTTCCTCGTCCATGCTCGAGTCCCTTCATATACGAAAATCGCCCGCTTGATGCCAAGCGGGCGATTGGTTGGACAATCATAGCGCATTCGGCATGCGCACGATTATAGCCCCAAGACAGGTCGATGCGCTCTGCACACAAAGCTACTTGAGGAATTCAGGCAGATACGTCTCAATGAAGTCCGTATACACGGCCCCTTCCTGGAAAGCAGGAACCGAAATGGCGGCCAAGTGGAACGGAATCGTCGTCTTGATGCCCTCGACGACAAACTCAGACAGGGCACGGCGGGCACGTGCCAGTGCCTCGTCGCGGTCGCGGCCCCACACGATAAGCTTGGCGACGAGAGAGTCGTAGGTGGGCGGAATCTTGTAGCCCTGGTAAGCATGCGTGTCCACGCGCACGCCGGGACCGCCGGGCAGCACGAGCCTCGTGATGGTGCCCGGGCACGGGCGGAAGCCGTGCTCGGGGTCCTCAGCATTGATGCGGAACTCAAAGGCATGGCCGCACGGGGTGTAGGGCGCGTTGCCGGCAATGCTCATGGGCTCGCCGGCAGCGATGCGAATTTGCTCCTTCACCAGGTCGGTGAGGGTAATCTGCTCCGTCACGGGATGCTCGACCTGAATGCGGGTGTTCATCTCCATGAAGTAGAAGCGACCGTCGGAGTCAAGGAGGAACTCGATGGTGCCGGCGTTGGTGTAGCCAACCTGGCGCACCGCGCGCACGGCGGCGTCACCCATCTGCTGGCGCAGCTCAGGGGTGAGCGCGGGGCTGGGGCCCTCCTCCACAAGCTTCTGATGGCGACGCTGCACCGAGCAGTCGCGCTCGCACAGATGGATGGCATTGCCGAAGTTGTCGGCAAGAACCTGCACCTCGACGTGGCGGGGATGCTGCACAAGGCGCTCCATGTATACGGCGTCGTTGCCGAAGGCCACGCGCGCCTCGGAACGAGCCGTGGTGTAGGCCTTTTCAAGCTCTTCAGCGTTCCAGGCCTCACGCATGCCCTTGCCGCCACCGCCGGCAGACGCCTTGACGAGCAGGGGGTACCCGATCTCATCAGCGACCTTGAAAGCGTCCTCAAGCGTCTCAACCTCGCCGGCGCTGCCGGGAACGCAGGGCACGCCCGCGGCGATCATGGTCTGCTTGGCGTTGGACTTCTCGCCCATGCGGTCGATGACGTCGGCGGAGGGACCGATGAAGACAAGGTCGTTGTCAGCGCAAGCGCGGGCAAAGTCGGAGTTCTCAGAAAGGAATCCGTACCCGGGATGCACAGCCTGGCATGCGCGCGAGACAGCGGCACCGATGACGGCGGCAAAGTTCAGATAGCTTTTGGCACTCGGAGCGGGACCGATGCAGACGGCGATGTCGGCCTCCTGCACGGCACGGGTGTCCTTGTCAGCCTGGGAGTAGGCGACGACAGACTCGATGCCCATCTCACGCAGGGCGCGCACAACGCGCAGCGCGATCTCTCCCCTGTTGGCTACCAGTACGCGGGAGAACATCGGCTACGCCCCAATCTTGTCCGCGTCGGGGTTGGACGTGACGGGCTCGACGTAGAAGAGCACCTGGTCGTACTCGACGGGGTCGGCGTTGGCCACGCAAACCTCGCGCACGACGCACATGGACTCGGCGCTGATCTCGTTCATGAGCTTCATGGCCTCGACGATGCACAGGGTGCTGCCGGCCATGACCTCGTCGCCCACCTTGACAAACGCGGGCTCGTCGGGCGAAGGGGCGGCATAGAAGGTGCCCACCATGGGGCTCTTGACGGCGATCCAGTTGGCCGGGCGATCCGATGCGGCTGCAGGGGCGGCTGCGGCGGGGGCGACAGCAGCAGGTGCAGCAGCGGGGGCGGCTGCAATCGCGACGGCACCTGCGGCGGCCGCGACCTCGGGCTTGCGCAGGGTGATCTCGCTGCCGGCCTCCTTGATGGTGATCTCACCGATGCCGGACTCCTCGACGGCGCGAATCAGCTCGCGAATCTGGTTGATGTCCACGTAGTCCTCCTCTTTCGTTGCGCTGCTGTCCTGGGCATACAGGAATTCGACGTTGTCGGCAGCACGGTGCTTGGACAAAAACGCCTTGGCCTCGTTGGGGAAAAGGGCGTACATGAGCACGTCCTCGTCGTTCTTCGCAAGGGAGCCGAGCTCGGCCTTGCAGTCCTCAAACGTCTGGGTTGCCAGCGTTGAGGGGGCGACGTCAGGCGGCAGGATGTCGGCAGCGTCGACGACGCGGCTCAGGATGTCGGGTTCGATGGGACCCGGCGCCTTGCCGTACTTGCCGCACAGGTAATCCTTCATCTCGCTGGAGACGACGCTCCAACGCTTGCCGGTAAGCACGTTGAAGACGGCCTGGGTGCCGACGATCTGGCTCATGGGGGTCACGAGCGGCGGGAAGCCCACCTCGGCACGCACGCGGGGAATCTCCTCCACCACGTCGGCCAGACGGTCTTCGGCGTGCTGGATACCCAGCTGGCTCACCAGGTTGCTCATCATGCCGCCGGGAATCTGGTGCTTGTAGACCTGCATGTGGATGAGCGTGGAGATGCCGCGCTTGTAATGGCTGCGCTGACGCACCTGCTCCCAGTACTCGGCAATCTCAAACAGCAGGTCAAGGTCGATCTCGGTGTCGTAACCCGACTCCTTGAAGGCGGCCACAATCATCTCGACGGCGGGCTGGGAGTTGCCGAAAGCCAAAGGCGCGCTTGCGGTGTCGACGATGTCGGCACCGGCCTCGGCGCCCTTGATGTAGTTGGCCGGGGCCATGCCGCCGACATAGTGGCAGTGCAGGTGAATGGGAAGGCCCGTGGCCTCCTTGAGCGCGCGCACCAGTCGGTCGGTGCGGTACGGCGTGAGAAGGCCGGCCATGTCCTTGATACAGATTGAGTCGGCGCCGAGCTCCTTCAGAGCGCACGCGTAGTCGACATAGCTGTCGAGCGTGTGCACAGGGCTCGTGGTGTACGAGATGGCGGGCTCGAAATGGGCACTGCAGGCCTTGACGGCGGCCGCGCAGTCGCGGACGTTGCGAATGTCGTTGAGCGCGTCGAAGGTGCGGAACACGTCGACACCGTTCTTGTGCGCCGCAGCGATAAAGCGGTTCACGATGTCCGTGGAGTAGTGATGGTAACCCACGAGGTTCTGGCCACGGATGAGCATGGACAACGGCGTGTTGGGCGTGCACTTCTTGATGGCGCGCAAGCGCTCCCACGGGTTCTCGTCAAGGAAGCGCAGACACGTGTCGAACGTGGCACCGCCCCATGCCTCGATAGCCCAGTAGCCGACCTTGTCCATCTTGGGCAGAATGGGGAGCATGTCGCCAATCGGCATCCTCGTGGCCCACAGGGACTGCTGACCGTCTCGGATGGTCGTGTCCATAATCTTAAGTGGCTTCAACGGCGCACCTCCTGAATGCAGAGCCTATGGAAGGCATCCCTTGCTTGACTCGGTTTCTAAGCCTTGGTAGGCGGGGATATTCAGTATAGGTACGGTTTGTTTCCAAACGGCTCCAGCCGGCTCAGCGGCGCGCTTTGAGCTTTGAAAAGACCTTTGTAGAGTGGCTCTTCACAAATGAAATAAACTTGCCCTCGAGATACGTGAGACGAGGCATGCCCTTGCGCATGGGCCAGAGCATCACGCGCATCATCATAGAGCGAGGCTTTGTGAGCTCAAGCGCGGTACGGGCGTGGTCAGCCGTGATCATCTTCTCGATTTGGACGCGCTTCTGCGTGGCAGGCAAGGTGCAATCCGAGCAGGTCACGTTCTCAACACAGCCCACGAGGCGCTCCGAGTAGCGGCGATAGATCATCTCCATGCTGTCGGGATCGTCCACACCCCAATGGCGGTACAGGTCGAGCATCCACTCGTGCTCTTCCTCGCGCTTCTCATACATCCCCTCGCGATAGCGAGCGGTCTCGCTCTCGGCGCGGGCACGAATGAAGTGATAGTAGGGCTTTTCGGTGACGCCGACCTTCTCCACATCGCGCAGAACCGACAGGACAAAGGGGAAGTCGTCCCAGAACGTGGAGGGGAAACGCAGGCTGTGCTCCTCGATGTAGCTGCGCAGATACAGCTTGTTCCACGGCGGATAGAACTGGTTCTTGTCAAAGAGGCGGTATGCCTGCTCGTGAAACTCCTGCGGGGTGGAGAACACCTGGTCAGGAACTTGCAGGACCTGGCGGAAACAATCCGTCTCAGCGTCGTCGCAATAGGTGTCGATGAAAAAACCGCTCACCACGAGTTCCAAGGCGTTCTTGTGGCCGAGATTGTAGAGATCCTCGAGCATCGAGGGCTCAGCCCAGTCATCGGCATCCACGAAGCACAGGTACTCACCGCGGGCATGGTTCATCGCAAGGTTGCGCGCGGCCGGAGCGCCGGCATTTTCCTGGTGAAACACGCGCATGCGCACGTCACGGGAGGCATAGAGGTCCAAGATGCGGCCCGAGTCGTCGGGTGAGCCGTCGTCGACGCAGAGGAGCTCGATGTCGCGCAACGTCTGGCCCAGGATGCTCTCGACTGCGCGTCCCACGTACTTTTCCACGCCCCACACGGGCATGATCACCGACACTTTGGGTTGTTCCATCGCTGCGTCCGTTCTAGCCGTTCTGAATCACGATGTTGCCGAGCCAGTCGCGCTCGGGTTCGCCGTTGTCGTCGTAGACGGTACCCTGGGGGTTGCCGTTCCAGTCGAGAAGCGCTTCTCCGTTCTCGTCGTACTGCGTGCCCACAGGGTTGCCGTGGTCGTCGTAGTGCTGACCATAGAACACCAGGTAGCCGTCGTCGTCGAAGTACAGCTGGTTGGCATCGTAGTTGGTATAGACGGCGCCCTGGGGGTTGCCCTTCTCGTCGAGAATGGGCACGCCGTTCTCGTCGTACTGCGTGCCGTAGTAATAGCCGTGCTCGTCGTACTTGACGTTGCTGAGGGCAAGCGACAGCGCCTGCTTGTAGGAATCGGCCGAGGCGCGCTCCATGACGACGTCGCCGGCGCCCAGCGAGGTGGTGGGAACCGTGACGGTCTTCATGTTGGCCGTGCCCACGGCGCGCAGGCCGTCGCAGAGCTCCTTGAGGCTCTCCGGGCTCAGGTTTGTGCGAACGCGACCGAGCATGTCCTCTTTGTCAAAGACCGAGGCGTCGTTCGAGCTACCGTCGAGGTAGGCGTTAATGCGGGCGTATTCCTCCTCGTCGCAGCAGACGACGTTGTACAAGCGCACGTCGAGCTCGTCGCAGATGGCCTGTAGGGTCCTCGTGATGTTCTGCGTCTGCTTGAGGGTCTCAGACAGCGTGTAATAGTTCTTGGAATAGGCGCTGTAAGGCGTCACGTACAGGTCGGCGGGCATATCGATGCGCGTCGCCGAAGTAACGCCCGACACAGCCTTGTCCGTGCGATACATGACGACCTGGGAAAGGTCGCCGATCGTGGCCTCGTTTGTAGGCGTGGAGGTCACAAAGAAGACGGTGTAGTAACCGCCGTCCTTAGCCGGGGTGAGAGAAAGCGCACCGTCATATCCCGTGGTGCCGATGAGGGCCTCCTGGGCATACTCGGTGGAGACGGCCTGGGAGTGGGTATACGCATAGACCGCACCGCCGCAGATGACGACAAGCGCGGCAATGGGCGCGACAAGGTTGAACAGCTTGTTCGAAGGGTACGGCGCGAATATGGCGCGATCGCTCTTGTGCTCAAAGTGGCGCTGTCCCATGGCGGTGCCCAGGCGCGGCGAGCGGCCGTCGGCACGAGAGATGCGACGAGGTCCGCCCTTGATGACGACGGGCTTGTCGAAGGTCTGGCCGGCAGGCGCCGCAGACGCAGGCGCACCCTCGGCAGGCTGGTCGGTCGTCGACGGCGTCGAGAAGTCGACGACTGTCGCAAAGTCATCAGTCTGCAACTCCTGAGGCTGCTCGGCGGCCGGCTCAGGGGTGTTTTGAGCCTCTGCGGCGGGGGCGACACCCATCACCTTGAGAAACTCAAGCGTGCCGTCACCGGTAGAGAACGTATCATCCTGCGCCATGCAAACTCTCTTTCGTCGACCGTAAAACTAAGACGCACCCTGTGAAACGCTGATTTTAGCAGCAAGCACGTCTGCGGACCCGCGAGGGCCCGCAGACGTGTTGGCATCGTGAACGACTACATGCCCCTGACGACGGCGCCGGTGGCGCGGCAAGTCTTCTCCACGACGCGCTTATGCACGGCCTCGGCCTCTTCGGAGGTCATCGTGCGGCCCTCGGCACGGTACGTCAGAGAGAACGCCATCGACTTCTTGCCGACGCCCACGCGCACCGGGTCGCGGTAGACGTCGAAGAGGCGCACACTCTCGAGGTTCTTGCCCGCGGCGCTCGTGATGACCTGCTCAAGGCGCTCGCAGGTCACCTCCTCATCGACCGTAAGGGCGAGGTCCATGGCAACCGAGGGAAGCGTGGGGACGTCCTTGTAGACAATGCGGGAGCTGGCAAGTTTGAGCAGCTGCTCAAGGTCGAGCTCAAAGGCGCACACAGGGGCCTCGACCTCGTAGTTTGCAAGCGAGCGGGGATGCAGCTCGCACACCCAGCCGAGCACGGTGCCACCGGAGAGCACCTCGGCCACGCGACCGGGCTGCGCGAAGGCGTAGGCGGCGGGCTCGGCTGCACGCCAACGGATCTTCTCGATGCGAAGAGCGGCGAGCAGACGCTCGACGACACCCTTGGCGTCAAAGAAGTCCAGGTTGGGATAGGTGACGTTCCAAGCGTCGTCGGCCCACTTGCCAGCCATGACGCCGGCCACGTAACGGCGCTCCTTGGGCTGGGCCTTGCCGGAACGGCCGAAGTACACGCGGCCCGTCTCGTAGAGGGCGACGTTCTTCACGCCGCGGTTGTGGTTGTTGGCGACGCTGCGCAGAAGGCCGGGGATGAGGCTGCGGCGCATGACGGTCCAATCGCTCGACATGGGGCGCATGAGGCGCACGGGGATGCCGCGGCCCTCCTCGCTCATGCCGAGGCGCTCAAGGTCGTCGTCGGCCACGAAGTTGTAGTTGATAGCCTCGTTGAGGCTGCAGGAGCGCAGGACCTCGCCCACCTTGCGCTCAAGGCGCTGCTCGAGCGTGAGGCCGCCCATGTGGTTGCGCGCCGCAGGCAGGGTGGCCTCGATGCTGCCCTCGCCCCATAGACGCACGACCTCCTCGTACAGGTCGATCTCGCGGGTGAGGTCGGGACGGAACGTCGGGGCCACGACGTCGAACACGTGGGCCTCGTCGGAGTCGGACACCTTGCAGCCCAGGCGCACGAGGGAGTTCTTGGCGAACTCGTCGGTGATGGGAGCACCCATCATGGCACGCAGACGCTCGCAGCGCAGCTTGAGCTCGACGGCGGGCTTGGGGGCCGGGTAGCAGTCCACGGCACCGCGCGCCACGCTACCGCCGCACACCTGGGCAAACAGCGCCGCGGCGACGTCGGCGACCCAGGCGCAGCCCTCGGCGTCGACAATGCGCTCGTAGCGCATGGCAGCCTCGGAGAAGAGCTGCAGGTTGCGGCTCGTGCGCGAGGTGTGGCCGTTGCTGAACGCGGCGCTCTCGAGCAGGACGTCGACGGTGGTGTCGTCGATCTCGGAGTCCTGGCCGCCCATAACGCCAGCAAGGGCGATGGGGGTCTTGCCGTCATCGGTGATGAGCGCCATGTCGGAGGTGAGCTCGCGCTCCTGGCCGTCGAGAGTGGTGAGCTTCTCGCCGTCGTGGGCGGCGCGCACGACGATGTGGGCGCGACCGTCGGCGTCGCGCGTGAGCTTGCCCAGGTCGAAGGCGTGCAGGGGCTGGCCGGTGAGGTACATCACATAGTTCGTGACGTCGACCACGTTGTTGATGGGGCGCGAACCGGCGGCGATGACGCGCTTGGCGAGCCATTCGGGGCTGGGGGCGATCTTCACGCCGGAGATGACGCGGGCGACGTAGCGGGAGCACAGCTCGGGGTCTTCGATCTTCACGTCGACCAGGGCGTTGACGTCGCGGTCGTCCTCGACAAGCTCGGGCAACTCGATGTGGGTGTCGCGGTCCAACACCGCACCGGTCTCGCGGGCCATGCCGATCATCGACAGGCAGTCGGGACGGTTGGGCGTGATCTCGCAGTCGACCACGATGTCGGTCTGGCCGGTGTACTGGCCCAGGGGCATGCCCACGGGGGCGTCGGGAGGAAGGATCCAGATGCCGTCGTGGTCAGAACCCATGCCCAGCTCGCGCTTGGAGCAGTTCATGCCGCAGGACTCCACGCCGCGCAGCTTGCTCTTCTTGATCTTGACGTCACCAGGCAGCTCGGCGCCGACCATGGCGACGACGATGTGGTCGCCCTCGTTGAAGTTCTGGGCGCCGCACACGACCTGCAGCGGCACAGGGTTGCCCTGCTCGTCGACGTTGGCGGCTCCCACGCTCACCTTGGTGACCCACATGTGGTCAGAATCCGGATGGGGCTTCTTCTCGAGCACCACGCCGGTCACGACGTGGTCGAAGCCCTCGCCCACCTTGTCGACGGCCTCAACCTCGGTGCCCGTGCGGGTGTATTCCTCTACAAGCTCGGCCACGTTGTCGGGAACGTCGACCATAGTCTTGAGCCATTCATATGAAACGCGCATGTTGGATGCGACTCCTCTCGTATATACGCTACGGCGCTATGCGATGCCGCGCGGGCATCACCGGCGAAACTAGAACTGCTTCAGGAAGCGCATATCGCCCTCTACGAGCATGCGCAGGTCAGGCAGGTCGTAACGCAGGCATGCGACGCGCTCCACGCCGATGCCGAAGGCGAATCCCGAATACTCCTCGGGATCGATGTTGCCGTAGCGCAGCACGTTGGGGTCGACCATGCCGCAGCCGAGAATCTCAAGCCAACCGGTGTTCTTGCAGAAGCGGCAGCCCTGCCCGTGGCACACGCCGCACGACACGTCCACCTCGCAGGAAGGCTCGGTGAAGGGGAAGAAGTGCGGACGGTAGCGTGTCTTGCGCTCGGGGCCGAACATGGCACGAATGAAGGCGTCGAGCGTGCCCTTGAGATCGCCGAACGTGATGCCTTTGTCAACGACAAGGCCCTCCACCTGGTGGAACTGGGGCAGGTGGCAGGGATCTGCTGCGTCGGGACGGAAGACGTTGCCCGGGGCGATCATATAGATCGGCGGCTTCTGCGTCTGCATGGTGTGCACCTGCACGCCGGAAGTCTGGGTGCGCAGCAGCACGTTGGACTCGCCGATGACACCCGTGGTGGCCTGGCCGTCGGCGCCGTCGGACTCGTCCACGACGTAGAACGTGTCGCGAGCCGAACGGCTGGGGTGGTCGGGCGGAGTGTTGAGCGCAGTGAAGTTGAAGTACTCGGTCTCGATGCGCGGGCCGTCCTCGACGGTGTAGCCGATTGCCGCGAAGAAGTCCTCCATCTCCTCGATGATGGAGGAGATGATGTGTTCGTGGCCCTGGGGCATGGCGCGGCCGGGCAGGGTCACGTCGACGGCCTCAGCGGCCATGCGAGCCTCGAGCTCGGCGGCGGCGAGGGTGGCCTTGCGGGCCTCGAGTGCGGCCTCAAAACGGTCGCGCACCTCGTTGGCGAGCTTGCCCACCTGGGGGCGCTCCTCGGGGCTCAGTTTGCCCATGGACTTGAGGACGGCCGTGAGCTCGCCCTTCTTGCCGGCGACGGCAACGCGGACCTCATCGAGGGCCTTGAGGTCGCCCGCAGCCTCGACCGAGGCCAGAGCGCGCTCGGCAATGCCCTGCAAATCGTCGAAAACAGACATGCAGATCCCTTCGTTTCAGGCCAGAAACGAAAAATCCGTCCCTGGCGACGTGTTCGCTCAAGGACGGATTGGACCGCGGTACCACCTTGATTGGCCCGACGGCTGTTTGTCCGCCGAAGCCCGCTCTTTGAGGCCCTGTGACGTGGTGCCAGACGGCTCCCCTACTTGGCCCACCGGCGCACATGGCCCCGGCTGCCGTTCAGTTCGCAGCTCGTGGAGTGAACTCCCACACCTTGCCTGTTAGCGGGCTTCCAGCCAAATGGCCCGCCTCTCTGGAACAGCCGTTTGCGGCGCGAGACCTCTCCGTCATCGCTTGTGGGGCATAGGGTAGCGCAAAAGGTTGGAGCAAACAGACATGGCAGGCAAAAACGCAAACACAGCACGGGGCTGAGGAGCACGGAACCGAGAAGCACGCGGCCTTATGCGCGCTTCTTCCTCAGTACGGCGCAGAAGTGCCCGTCACAGGCCCCGGGCGCAGGATAGGTGCGCATGAAGCCCGCCGGGGTGGCGAGCTTGCTCATGGCATCCACGGCGGCCACGTCGCTGGCATCGGGCACGTCGGGCAGCGCCACGACCTCGAAGTCGGCGCCCTGCGGACTTGCCAGGAAGGCCTCCACCACGTCCTCGTCCTCATCGCGCAGCACCGAGCAGGTGGCGTAGGTGAGCTGGCCGCCCTCGGCCACGCGCTCAGCCACGCTCTTGAGCATGGCCAACTGCAGCTCAGCGCAGGACGTCACAGACTGAGGGGTGAGCGACCAGGTTAATTCGGGATGGCGGCGCAGGGTGCCCGAACCCGAGCACGGCGCGTCCACCAAAATGTGATCGAACTTCTCCGGCAGCGAGGCCGCAAGCTCGTCGAGCTTGCAGGCGTCGCCCGTGACCTGCTGGACGCCCACGACACGGGCGGCCTCAAGGCGCTTGGCAGCAAGCTTGGCCTTGTAGGCATGCGTGTCGAGCGCCCAGATACGCGCGGCACCTTGGGCCCTGTGAGCGTGCCCGGCCATCAGGATGGTCTTGGTGCCACGGCCCGACCCCACCTCAAGCACGCGGTCGCCCGGCTCGGGAGCAGCAAGGAACGCCACTACCTGCGCGGCAAGGTCGGCCACGACGGCCTGGGACTGCTCGACAAGGCTGCACGAAGGGACCTTGGCGGCGTCGAGAGCGCGCCAGGCACCCGGAATGCCCTCGCACGGCTCGGTCAGAAGGCCGGCGGTTGCAAGTGCGTCGGCGGCCTTGCGGTCGGACACCCACATGGGGACGTTGGCCACATACACGGGCGCCGGCTCCAGGCACGACTGAGCAAAGGCAAGCGCGCGCTCCTCGCCCAGCTCGCCCACAAGGCGGTCGAAGAGCCACGCGGGGATGCCGCAGCGGTGCGGCACCGACTCGGCCATGAACGCCTGGGCGTTCTCGGCCACGCGACGAAGCACCGCGTTGGCAAGGCCGGCGGCACTCTTTGCGCGGCTGCGCACGAGCTCGACGCCCTGGCTCACCACGACATGGGCGGGCTTGTCAAGGAAGAGCAGCTCATAGGCAGAAATGCGCAGCGCGTCGCGCACGCCGGGGGCGACCTTCGCAGGCTTGGCGATATAGCGGTCGAGGGCCTCGTCGAGCGTGCCTGCCGTGGCGCACACGCCCAAGGCAAGCTTGCGCGCAAAGGCGCGGTCCTCGGCCTTGAGATGCCCGAGCACCTCTTGGGCAGCACCGGAATTCACGAGCTCGCGGACATAGGCGTCTCGCTCGCGGGCGATGCACAGCGTGCGGTAAGCGGCCATACGGGCCGCGGCGACTCCAGACATTACAGTGCCTCCCAATTTCCGCGCTTGCCGCGCACCGAGGCGGCAAACTCGCTTCCAAGCATGGCGCGCTTGCCGTCGGGCTTGACCTCAACGACCTCGAGCACGCCCTGTGCGCAGCCCAAAAGCAGGCGCTTGTGCCACACGACGACCTCACCGGTAGCCAGGGGCTCGTCGAGCTGGCCCAGCTCCTCGGCTTCGAGCACATGGGCGCGACAGACGCGCACACCGCGAGCGTCGATGTTGCAGCGCGCCGGGGCCGCGTCGCCCGATGCCTGCACGCGGCGCATGTTGACCTGCGCGGGGACAGACGGGTCGAGCAGCACCTCGGACTTGTCGATCTTGTCGGCATGGGTGACTGCCGCGTCGTCCTGCTCAACCCATGCGGGGGCGATGCCGCACGCCAGGTCGCGCATGACGTCGACGAGGGCCGCACCCCCCAAGCGCGAGATCTCCGCGCTCACCTCGGCGTAGGTGCGCTCGCCGGCCTCCACGCTGCCCTGGCGGCAGTAGGGGCCGGAATCGAGACCCTCCTCGATGCGCATGATGGAATAGCCCAGGGGCTCGTCACCCGTAAGCAGCGCGCGCTGCATGGGGGCGGCGCCGCGACCCTGGGGCAACACGCTGGCGTGCACGTTGAAGCAACCCAGGCGTGGCATCTCGATGACGTCGGCCGGAAGGATGGCGCCATATGCGGCCACACAGAACACGTCAGCGCGGGCCTGGGCAAGGGCGGACTTCATCTCGTCGGTGCGGACCGTCTTCGTCTTCACCACGGGGATGCCATGCTCCTCGCACCAGGCCGCGACAGGCGAGGGAACGAGCTTCTTGCCGCGCCCGGAGACGGCATCGGGCCTGGTGAAGGCACATACAATCTCGATGAACGGAGCTTGGGCGAGAGCCTCGAGCGGACCGAGGGCAAACTCGGGCGTGCCCATAAACACGCAGCGGAGCTTCTCCATCCCGGGCCTACTCGGTGTCGCCGGGACGGGCGCCGTTAGCGAGCGCCTCCTGGTACTCGGCAATGGCACGCATACGCTCGGCAGGCTCGAGGCGCTCGAACATGGTGTAGCCGTGCAGGTGGTCGATCTCATGCTGCAGACACACACAGAACAGGTTGTTGGCGGCCTTGTACTGCATGAGCTGACCCTCGAGGTTGAGGGCGCGCACCGTCACCGACGTGGAGCGCTCGATCTCCACCGCGATGCCGGGGATGGAAAGGCAGCCCTCCATGCCCGGGGCCTTCTCCTCGGACTGCTCCACAATGTAGGGGTTGATGAGGTAGATGGGGTCCTTCTCGCCGGTGTCGCCCCAGTTGCAGTCGATGACAACAATCTGCTTGAGGACGCCGATCTGGGGCGCCGCGATGCCGCAGCCGTCGTACTTGTACATGAGCTTGGCCATCTTCTTGGCCGTCTTCTTGATCTCGTCGTCGATGACCTCGACGGGGGCGCACTCGGTGCGCAGACGCTCATCGGGGGAAAGCACGATCTCTTGTGCCATGGGTGTTGCCTTTCTCATAGGGGCGGCGCTTTTAAGTCAACCGCACAATCTTATAGCAGGTCGTAGGGGTCTACGTCGATGGCCAGGCTCACTTGGGCAGGCATCTGCAACCTCTTCAGCGCATCTCCAAGAATCGCGCCGAGCTCGCTTTGCGGAGCGGCCTTGACGAGCACGTGCCAGCGGAAGTTGCCCTCCACACGCGACAGTGCGCATTCCGCCGGGCCCAGGATTTCACAACCCGGAAGCGCCACCTCGGCATAGTCGCGCAGCTTCTCCGCCACGGCCCAGGCGACCTTCTCGACATCCGCGCCGACCTTGCCCCACATGATAACGTTGGCCAAGCGCACGAACGGAGGGTAGCCCACCTCCTGCCGGGCGGCGAGCTCGTTTTCGGAAAAGACCGAGCGATCGTGGCGCGAGACGGCCAAAATCGCAGGATGGCGCGGCTGATAGGTCTGGATGATGACCCGGCCCGGGACGTCTCCCCTGCCGGCGCGACCGGCCACCTGCTCAAGCAAGTCATAGGTGCGCTCGGCAGCGCGGAAGTCGGCGAGCTTAAGGGTGGTGTCAGCATTGATGACGCCGGCAAGCGTCACCTGGGGAAAGTCGAGCCCCTTTGCAATCATCTGCGTACCGAGGAGCACCGCGCTTTGCGCCTCGTCGAACTCAGCGAGGCATCGGTCGTGGCCGCCCTTGCCCTTCGTGGTGTCGGCATCCATGCGCACGACGGTAAAACCCTCGGGAAGCACGCTGCGCAGCTCGTCCTCAACGCGCTGGGTGCCCGCGCCGAACTGTCGCAGGTAGCGGCTCCCGCACTCGGGGCAGAGTGGCGGCACCGCATACTCCCGGCCGCAGGTATGGCACACAAGCTTGTGACCGCGCTCATGGTAGGTGAGCGAGGTGGAGCACTGCTCGCAGCGGGGCACGTAACCGCAGTCTCGGCAAAGCAGGAAGCGCGCAAAGCCGCGCTGGTTGAGCAGCAGGACCGCCTTCTCGCCGCGCTCCACCACATCCATGAGCGCAGATGTCAGCGGGCGAGAAAACATGGAACGCCAGCCCTGGGAGAACTCCTGCGCCATGTCGACGACCTGGACCTCGGGCATGGGCCTGCCACCGGGACGCTCCGGCATGCTGACGCGCGTCCAAGCTGGACCCTCCTCCGCAAAGGCCACGCTATGCGAGCCCGCATTGCAGCGAGCGAGGGAGGCCAGCGACGGGGTGGCCGACCCCAAAACGAGCGGGCAGCCATGCACCTGCGCCAGGCGTGCGGCCACCTCGCGGGCATGGTAGCGCGGGGAGCTCGACTGCTTGTAGCTGCTCTCGTGCTCCTCGTCGATGATGTAGATGCCGGGATTGGCAAGCGGGGCAAAAAGCGCCGAACGCGCGCCCACCACCACGCGGGCGCGGCCCGTGCGCACAAGTTCCCACTGGTCGCGCCGCTCGCCCAGCGTGAGACGGGAGTGCAGCACCGCCACGGCCTCGCCGAAGCGATTGCGGAAGCGTCCCACCGTCTGGGCGGTAAGCGAGATTTCGGGAACGAGCACGCACGCGCCCTTGCCGGCCGCAAGGGTGCGCTCGATGGCCTCCAGGTAAACCTCCGTCTTGCCTGAGCCAGTCACGCCGTCGATGAGCACGACGCCGCCTTGTCCTTGCGCACGGGCGTCTTCGATGGCGCGCAGCGCGCTGAGCTGTCCCGAGGTGAGGTGCTCCAGGCCCAAGCGGGGAGCGCGCGCACTCGAAAGCTCCGTGATGGACGACCCACGCAGGCGCTCCTTGCGCTCGCAGGCCACGACGCCCTTTTTCTCCAGGCGCTTGACGACCGTGGAGACCCCGCTCACGGCAAGGCCCAGCTCCACCTGGCGCATCGGGCCCTTGAGCAGGGCTTCCACAACGGCGCGCTCGGCATGGGCGTTCTTGCGGGGCTCATAGGCGCGGCCCTGCTCGGTGATGTGCACCCAGCAGTCGTCGACAGGCTCGACGCGGGCCTGCTGGAGGGCCCAGGCACCCGACGTCTCGTCGCGCACCATCTTGGCCGTAAAGCCGGGGGGCAAGAACAGGCGGACGGCATCTGCCAGCGAGGACGCGTATTCCTGCGCGACCCATTGGGCGACCTCGCCGGCCTCGGGCAAGAACAAGGCCTCGGAGAGCACTTGCTGGATGGGAAGCAAGCGCGCGCCCGTGAGTCCCGGGTCGAGCGTCTCGTCCACCGCAAGGACGTACCCGACTGCCGGGCGGCGGCCAAACTCCACCACCACGCAGCAGCCGGGCACGACAGAGGCATCAAGGCGAGCCGGAACGGTATATGTGAAGGGCGCGGCGAGCGCCCTGGTCTTTACGTCAACCGCAACGCGCGCGAACGGCATAGAGCCTAGAGCTCGTAACCCTGACGGGCGGCGCTTGCACGCAGGGCGTCGACCTTGTTGGTGGCCTCCCAGGTGAAGTCGGCATCCTCGCGGCCGAAGTGGCCGTAGGCGGCCGTCTTGGCGAAGATGGGACGGCGCAGGTCAAGCTCCTCGATGATGGCACCGGGGCGCAGGTCGAAGACCTCGCGCACGGCGGCCTCGATGACCGACACGGGCACCTTCTCGCTGCCGCGCGTGTCGACCATGAGGGAAAGCGGCTTGGCGACACCGATGGCGTAGGCGAACTGCACCTCGCACTCGTCGGCCAGACCGGAGGCAACGACGTTCTTGGCGACCCAACGGGCGGCATAGGCGCCGGAACGGTCGACCTTGGTGCAGTCCTTGCCCGAGAAGGCGCCGCCGCCGTGACGGCCCATGCCGCCGTAGGTGTCGACGATGATCTTGCG
>CABQHM010000034.1 GCA_902464015.1 uncultured Coriobacteriales bacterium
GGGTTCCCGACCCCACTGCGCCTTATGACGCTTATGATGAATCGGACGACACGGAGGAAGTGGCGAGGGCCGGGTATCTTCAGGCTGTGGGGCGATAAAGGAGGATGACTGTGCGCTATAAAATTGAAAAGAACACGGTGCAGGAGACGCTGATCATTCCGCTGTACGCACGGAAAATGTGCTCCGAGCTGTACCCCAATTTGTACCGAGATGAGGCGGCGCGGCGGCTGGTAAACGCGGTCGACTATGATTTTTCCGCCTTGGAGAAAAAATCCCGCAATTTGATGCAGCGCTTCGGCTTCCTTGAGGTCGCCATGCGGCAGAACGACCTTGCCTACGAGGTGCGGGAGTATCTGAAAAGTCATCCCAATGCGGCGGTGGTGAATCTCGGCTGCGGGTTGGACAGCACAGGTCGGGCTTGCGATAACGGTAAGTGCAAGCTCTACAATCTGGACTTTCCGGACGTCATCGCTGTGCGCAACGAGCTGCTCCCAGCCGGGGATCGGGAGGAAAATATCCCCTGCGACCTCAACGATACATCGTGGTTTGAGAGAATCGACGCCTCCGGCGGCGCGGTCTTTTTTGCGGCGGGAGTGTTCTACTATTTCCTAAAGGAGCAGGTAAAAACACTGGTACGTGCTATGGCAGACGCCTTTCAAGGCGGCGTACTTGTGTTTGACGCCGCCAACGAAAAGGCGGTGAAACTGATGCTGAAAACATGGCTGAAGGATGCCGAGATTAAGGATGTGGGCGCATACTTTGCCGTTTCGGACGCGAAAAGCGAGATCGGCGCGTGGGACAGCAGTTTGCGGGTCTCCAGCCGGGGCTATATGCTGGGCTACAACGATCTGAAAGACCCGTCAGTCAGCGGCTTTTTCCGCTTTCTTGCCCGAGTCGGCGACGGGATGATGAACATGCAGATCATAAAGATCGGATTTGGAGGGAAACAATGAAGCACCTGCACTTTGATGTGGAGACCGCCGGCTTTTACGGCGCGTACTGGGCGTGCGCCGGCGGGCCGGATTGCGCGGTGATCGCCATGATTGGAGATGACCCGGAGGATCGGCTTGCCCGCTCGGCCGCGAGATGGCTCTGCGGGCGCGGCGTAAACGTGCTCACCATGTCGCCCGGAAAAAAGGATTACGGCCACCATAATTACCCGCTGGAGCGCATAGAGACGGCCATTTCGTGGCTGAAAGCCAACGGTAACCAAAAGATCGGCATTGCCGGTGCATCCACCACTGCAACGCTGGCGCTGACGGCGGCAGCCGTGTTCCAAAGTCTCACCCTGACCATTGCCCTGACGCCTAGCGACTTTGTGTGGCAGGGCTTTATGCAGGGCAAACGGGACGGCTGCAAGGAGTGGCCGGTCGAGGGTGAATCGCTGTTCTCCTACCGGGGCAAGCCGCTGCCCTATATGCCGTTTTGCTATCAGCATCCCGACTATTGGCACTGCATCGCCGCCGAGAGCAAACGCACCGGCGATATGGTAAACTCCCGCAAGCTGTTTGACGATTCCGAGACAGCTCATCCGATCGAGCCGGAAGAATACATTCCCGTTGAAAACATCCGGGGAAAGCTGCTGCTGATCGGCGCGGAGGACGATGCGCTGTGGGATACCGCAAAGTATATCCGCCGTATGGAAAAGCGCCTTGCGGAAAAGCCGCATGAATGCGAGATTGAAACAATGGTTTATGCTCACGGCACCCACTTTGTCTTTCCGGAGGGGATGCTGAAAATCATGCTGCCGGTTGGCTCCGGTCTGTTTGTGCAGTTGGCGTTTCAGGCGGCAAAGAAATATCCCAAGGAATGCCGCCAGACCCGGATAGACATCGAGAAACGGATGTGCCGGACTCTTGCGGAATGGAAAGGAGAGAAGTGAGATGCGCCGGAATGGAATGCCCATGGCAATGTGGGCAGTGTTTGCAAAGTCATTTGAAAAGCAACTGACAGAGGTGTTTGGTTATGATGCTAAAACCGCAAAAGCAATCCGAAAGACCGCAAAACTGAAGTACAAAGAGATCATCGCAAAGCTGCCCGAATTTGAAAAAGGTGATCGGTTCAGCATGAACATCATTGGCTGCGCCATGCTGGGGGCGTTCGTTCTCTGTATGCCGAGGCGGCCGGATACGGAGTCGCTGACGGTATATTATGAGAACGCTCAGATGACGCCGCTGATGAAGTGGTTCTGCCGCCAAAGCGGCAAGTCGAAGTTCACGCCCAAGGATATTGCCGGGATGAAAGCCACCGCCGCCCGGAAGGCGGCCGAGCGCAACCCCTACTCGTGGAACATGGACTTTTACGAGTACCCGGATGGCAGTGGTTATGAGGGGCGCTTTACGAAATGCGGCATCTGCACACTGATGCAGGAGCTGGGGCTTTATGACCTGACACCCGCCATGTGCCATTTGGACTACGCCATGAGCGAAGCCGGCGGCGCGACGAGCTTTGTGAGGCAGTACACCCTTGCCTGCGGCGGCCCTTACTGCGACTGCGGATATCAAAAGAAACGAGCGTGAGGGGGCGGAGCATTGAAGTATTTTGAGTTCGGAGCGGAGCACCCGGAGCTGATGGTGATGCCCCACGGCGGAAAGATCGATATTTTCTATGGCGTGTCCTACGGAACGTTCATCCTCATGGACGTTCTGGCAGACGAACGCCTGACCATGCCGGGAGGCGCACTAGTGCTATCCCTCGAAGTGCTGCATCCATGCAAGGAGAATCTGGTCGCGGTTCGCCAGGATGTACGCCTCAATCTTGCGCAAGTCTGAAGCGGGGATTGCAGCGTCGTTTCGATCGAGCTCGACACCGTCAGACGTCACCCAAAACTTAGCGGAAGTGTGAGACGGCCGTCCTTTGCAGACGTGGACGTGAGGCCGGTCTTCCTCGTTCGACCAAAAGAAGAAAACGTAACCGAGGAAGTCGACGAGGACTTTTGGCATGCGAACCACCTGCTAAGCGCGGTCGAAGTACCCGCTGGCGAGCTGCCAGATGAGCAGTTCGTTGTTGCGCAGGTAGTTTTGCATGGACATGAGCTCGTCTTGGGAGAACCCATAGGTCTTGTCGAACGAGCAGGCGGGAATCGAGCCCTCGGCGAAGTCGAAACCGGAGTCGTTGGGCCGCTCGAAGTAGACGCGGATGTAGTCGGTGCCCCGGTCTGTGCGAATGTCGGAGAAGGTCAGGACGTTGTCGTCTATGGTCGAGTAGTAGTGTTTCATAGGATTGACTCCAATCCATGAGGGCGTCTTTGCGGTGCACATGTTCCTCGAGATTGTAGCCTGTTTTGCCGTGCGCGTTGTGGACGTGCCGAGGTGCCTGCCGTCCATGTGCGACCGGCAGGCACCTCGGCGTTTTTTGCCTCTACCCCTCGAGGTTTTCGGTCACGAAGAGCTCAGTGCACTTCTCGACAAGCCCGTCGTCGTAGTCGGCGGGGATGGCGGCGGGCATCGTGTTGGCGTAGGCGCCGGTGAGGGGTGCGGCGAGGCCGGCGACGCGGTCGGTTACGGTGCCCATGCACAGGGAGGCGCCGGAGTCCGCGTAGCGCAGGTAGAACACCTCGACGTTGGCGAGGGTACCTGCCGAGTAGAGGCCGGGGACGGGGTTGCGGTCGGCGTCGAGAGCCTCGGCCTTCGCGCTGATGAGCGGGGCGCCGAAGGAGCCGTTGGTGTTGGGCGTGATCTGGATGGCTTAGAAGGGTGCCTCTAGTCCGTTTGGCCTCAGCCTGAAGTAGTCGACGGCGGACGGGCTCCCTTTTTGCTGCGGCGGAGTATTGGCTACCGTGCGCGGACCGCCCTGCGAGCCATAGGTTGAGAAATCTAACGTTTTCAAGAGGAAACGGGCCCGGAAACGTTGGATTTCTCAACCTGCGTCTCGCGTGTCCGGCCGGGGGTCGTGTTGCCGTTGGCAAGAGTACATGAAGCCCCCATTGCCGGCCAAACAGCCATATGATTCGCCTGAACCCAGCACCGGCGAGACCCACGGAGGCGGCCGAGATGGACGGGACGGCAAGGGACGCGGAGCTCTTCTTCGAGCGGCACAAGGACGTCTACCCCTTGTGTTCGGACGCCCCACCTCTCCTTCTTGACAAATCAACCCCTAAACGTCAAACCGACAAAAAATCTCCCTGATACACTCCCGCCAAAGGGGCGGGTCGCATTGACCGGAGGCGCGCGTTGGGGCATTCGCACACGGGTTCGATGGGCTCGCAAAGCACAGGGAGGAAGGGGATCCCCATGTTCTTCTACGAGCCGCTTTCGGGGACGGCGATAGTGAGCGTCCTGCTCTACCTGGTGTTTCTCATTGGCATGAACGAGCTGTCGCGCCTCAACAAATGGGTGGGCGGCGCAATCTTCATCGCCTTGCCCACGGTGTTCACGATATTCGTCTGGCCGCACACGGCGGTTGAGGGCACAGGCGCGGGCACGTGGTTCCAGTGGGTGAAGACCTATTCGTGCCTGGCGGGCGCGATTCTCGGGTGGCTCATCGTGTACTTCCCCGCATTCCAGAAGAAGTACGTCGTCTGCATTCCGCCCATCATCTTCGCTATCAACATCCTTGAGGCCTGCATCCGCGACTTCCAGCTCGCGGGCGTCAACGGCATCGTGGACGGCTACATGGTGGTCGGCGGCCCCTGGAACGTCATCAACGGCATCGCCGGCATCCTGAATGCCCTGTGTATCTGCGGTTTCTTCGGCATCATCGTTAGCCGTGGCAAGAAGAAGGACTTCGTTTGGCCCGACCAGCTGTGGTTCTGGATCATTGGCTACGACCTGTGGAACTTCGCCTACACCTACAACAGCGTCTCCGACCGTTCCATGTACTGCGGTCTGGTGCTGCTGGCGGCCTGCACCATCCCGGCGTTTTTCATCAAGCGCGGCGCCTACGCGCAGCACCGCGTGCGCACGCTTGCCGTGAACATGATCGTGACCATGACGGTGCCGTGGTTCTTCCTGCACCCCGCCTTCATCGTGCATTCTACGAATGACCCGGCGGCCCACATGACCATCTCGGTCATCGCGCTGCTGTTCAACGCCGGCGTGTTCGTCCACCAGACCTACACCATCGCGGTCAAGAAGCGCAACCCCTTCAAACAGGAGCTTTACATCGACAACCCTGGTTTCCGCAAGGTGTACCTCGACAGCATCGACGTCCCCGAGGACCAGCGCGAGGCCGCCCTGGCCAACTTGGAGGAGTTCGGTTACAAGGCAGCCTGGGATGAGAAGGGCCGCGTCAAGACCATGGTGACGCGTCCGTAAACGTCTGGCGACTCGCGCACCGCCGCACCCGCGCCCGCGGTCTTAACCCGCTCAAGGACGAGATCTATAATGACACACGGAATTATCGAGAGGTCGTTGAGGAGAACCGCTAGGTTCTAGCTGCCGCGTTGTGTTTCGAGTCGAGCATGGCGGTTCCTCGACGGACGGAGGTGCTGCCGTGCCGGTGCAGAGAAGCGCGTCGATACCCGGGTTCGACCCTGACCTGCCGCATCCCGTGACGCGGCAGGTCAGGCATAGTGCGCGACTGGACGGCATGGCCGGCGACATCATGCTTGCCGCCCGCGACCTGTATGAGACTGAAGGGGTGGCCGCCACCAGCCTGGCGGCCATCGCTCGCAAGGCGGGCGTGACGCGCACTCTCGTGTACTACTACTTCCCCGACAAGCAAGCCGTGACCGACGCTGTGCTCGACGACTATCTCGAGGACCTGGTAGAGAGTGTGTCCACTTGGAACGAGCTGCGGGCGTTCGGCGACACTCCATCGGAGCTGAAGAACTGTGTGTCGATGCTGCGCCGGGCGCTCTACACGGCCTCGGGTTCCCCGCGCCCCATGTTTGCCGTGCTCGACGAGCTGGGCGTGCGCGACCAGTTCGCCACGCAGGCCGTCCGCGAGATCGTCGCATGCATCCAGAGCTACATCGTGTCCGAGTACATGGCCTACCGCACCATAGAGATCCAGCTGGTGCCCGAGACGTTCGGACTGCTCCTGTTCGGCCTGGCAGGCATGATGAAGGCCAAGCCCGACATCACCGACGACGAGCTGGCCCTGCTCATCGCGCAGACCCTGCGCCTCGACATGACCGTGATTGACCCGCCGCCCTGGCCCGAGCATCCCGGCGCAGCGGGCGGCCAGGGCTAGCGGCACTCCATGGCGAGATGGGCGGCATAGACCGGGGCGTAGATGCGGTCTATGCCGATCTTCGCGCGTCCATGGCCATCAGGGCTTGCCGTGCCTGCGCGCGCTTCCAGGTAGGCTGCTCCTCGATTGTTGAGCTGGAGGCTCAAAATTGCCCTTCACCTGCGCATGTAACGCTTTTCCAACACGATTTGCCCTGATTCGGCACGCTTTTCCAACACAGTTTGGGCCAATCCAGCACGCTTTTCCAACACGATTTCAGGGAATTTGACACGCTTTTCCAACCTTATTGAAAACACCCCGTATCAGGCATACCCCACAATTTGCCTGTGCGGGAGTGTGGGCGGCCACGCCGGCGGCCTCCTCTTCCCGTGCTCCGTGTCGGAGGGGCCCATATGCTGTATCACCTCATACGGAAAGTATTTGCATCATTTCAGGCCCAAATGATGCAAATACAAGGTAAATGAGGCAGATAAAGGTTTGTCCTGGAGAGGCTTGCAGAGGGGCGAGCTTCCATTGTTTCAGGTTGATATTTGGAAACGGGCGTATCCGTCGATTGGGCGAGCTGCGTGCCTATCGATGCGTGGGATTCGAGCTCTTTGTTTCCTATAAGAACGACGCCCGCCCGACTTCGGCGCGTGGCCAGAGTCGGGCGGGCGTATGCCTGCGCTTGTTTGTGTTGATGTTCACTAAGAAGTGGTCCTGAGGGGGTGGACCTGTCCCGTGCGGCGCCGGCGGTGCGGCACCGCTCGACGATCCCTCGGCAAACGGAACCGCCCCCTTCCCCGGATGGCACGTTTGGGGAAGGGGGCGGACTTTCTCCGGTTGAGAGCAGTCTCGCTTGCGGGATGGGCTATCCCTCGAGGTTTTCGGTCACGAAGAGGGCGATGCACTGCTCGATAAGCTCGTCGCTCGCATCGGTCGGGATGGCGGCGGGCATGGTGTAGGCGTAGGCCCCCGTGAAGAAGTCGAGCAGGTCGTTGAGGTCGCTGCCGAAGCGCATCTCGAGGTGGAATGTGTCGGCGGGGTTGTCCGAGCGGCTCACGAAGTAGCGGTACTCGCCGGCGTCCTCGTCGGCGGTGCGGAACACGTAGAAGTCAACGATGGGGGAGTAGCACAGGTACTCATACTCGTGGGAGAAGACTTCGGCGCCGTCCTGCGCGGTGCCGGTCACGGTTGCCCCGTCGAAATGCAAAGTCGCAATTCCGTCGGGGAAGTAGCAGTCGAAGGCCATGGAGTCGGGATCGGCCTCGTAGGCTTCGGCCGCCTCCTCGCCGCGAAGCGTGCCCTCCACGGACGCCTGCAGCATCTCCGCCGTTTCGTCGGCGTCGTCTTCGCCCACGATGGCGGCGCACTGCTCGTGCCAGATGTCGGGATACTGACGAAGCACGGGGAAGAGCTCGACGTAGTCGCCCTGGATGGCATCGATGAGCTGGGAAGCCGCCTCTTCGGAGCCCGCGGGGGCGGTGATGGCGCTCTCCTCCTCGGTCCCTGCGGTTTCGCCGGCGAAGGCGGAGATGGGGGCGATGCTGGCAAGGGCGCCGGCGGCGAAAAGCGAGACGAGCGAGCGACGGGTGAGTTCCATGGAGTGCCTCCTTGGTAAAAGTTATATGTGGCAAACACGATTGCCAAGTATACTCATTTAGTTAGATATAGCAAACTATTAATCGTGCCATCGCCATTCTTTCGCGCGGAAGGACGACCGCGTTTTGGGCACTCGACGAGCTGGGCGTGCGCGACCAGTTCGCCACCCAAGCCGTCCGCGAAATCGTCGCGTGCATCCAGAGCTACATCGTGTCCGAGTACATGGCCTACCGCACAATCGAGATTCAGCTGGTGCCCGAGACGTTCGGGTTGCTCCTGTTCGGCCTGGTAGGCATGATGAAGGCCAAGCCTGACATCACCGACGACGAGCTGGCCACGCTTATCGCACAGACCCTGCGCCTCGACATGACCGTGATGGACCCGCCGCCCTGGCCCGAGCATCCCGGCGCAGCGGGCGATCAGGGCTAGCGACTGGCTTTTTGCATGCCGCGCTGCCTCATTCCGAAAGTATTTGCATCATTTCATGCGCAAATGATGCAAATACAAGGCAAATGAGGCAGATAAAGGGTGGTTTTACTCTTGGGGAAGGTGGAGACGGCGACTTGCGACCTGTTTTTCTACGGGGCTGGAGCAGGCCAGGACCCACCGCCTCAAATAAAAACGGCGGGGACGGGCCCACTGCCCATCCCCGCCGCCTGGCATTTCTTGCTCGCTGGTGCTGTGCTACTCGCCCCACACCCTCTTGGCGACCTTCTGGATGAGGGCGATCTTGGCCCATTGCTCCTCTTCGGTCAGTTTGTTGCCGATCTCGCAGCTTGCAAAGCCGCACTGAGGCGACAGGTAGAGATTTTCGAGCGGGACGTACTGAGCGGCTTCGTTGATGCGCGCGATAAGCACGTCCTCATCCTCCAGGCCCGGCTGTTTGGACGTGACGAGGCCAAGCACGACCTTCTTGCCGTCGGCGACATGGCGAAGGGGCTCAAACCCGCCAGCGCGCGGCGTGTCAAACTCGAGGTAGAACGCCTGCACGTTCTCGTTGGCGAACAGGTAGGGGGCGACGGGGTCGTAGCCGCCCTCGAAGGCGTAGGTCGAGTGGTAGTTGCCGCGGCACACGTGGGTGGTGATGACCAGGTCGGCCGGCGCGCCCTCGATGGCGGCGTTGTTGAGGGCGACGCCCAGCTCGCTCACCTTCTGGATGTCAACCGGGCTCATGGCCGTTTTGGCGACAAAGTCGGTGTCGCAGTAGATGCCCCACGTGCAGTCGTCAAACTGGATGTTGCGACACCCGGCGGCGTACAGGTCGGCGATGACCGTGCGATAGGCGGCGGCGATGACGTCAAAGAGTGCCTCGTCGGTGGGGTAGACACCGCGCAGGCTCTCCTGCTGGCCGTCGCAGCGGTCAAGCGTTACCTCGGAGAACGTCTGGATGGGAGCTGGGATGGTCTGACGAGCGACATGGTCGTCGCCCGCGAGCGCCTGCACGAACTTGAAGTGCTCGACGAAGGGGTGGTTTTCGCCCGAGACGGGCCCCACCACCACTGCGGTGTCGGCCGTGGTCTCCTCGTCGTGGAACCGGTAGCCCTCACGGCTCGCGCGGCGTTCGATGCCGCCCAGACCCCACATGAAGTCGAGGTGCCAGTAGCTGCGGCGAAACTCTCCGTCGGTCAACACCTTGAGGCCAGCTGCCTTCTGCTTGGCCACCAGGTCGCGGATGGCGACGTCCTCCACGGTCTTGAGCTGGGCGGCGTCTATCGTGCCTGTGTTGAGGTCGGCGCGCGCCCGCTTGAGGACGTCGGGGCGCAGGAAGCTGCCGACGATGTCGCAGCGAAAGGGTGCGTTGGTGCAAGAAGCCATGGGCGAGCCTCCGTGTTTGGGCGACGCCTGTCAAGGTGTCGACTATTGAGCGATTGATGTCCGGCGATGTCCGTCGGATTTGCGGGGAACAGTATGGGGCTCGCCGCTGCAATCGCAAAATATCGTTTAACTAGAGGTTGCTATAGGAATTATCTATTACGCATCCATGGGAATGTGCCGGCGAAGCGCCTCGATGTACGCCTCTCCGTACGGTGTGCGCTGCGTTCCCTTGCGCGAGATCACGCCTATCTCCATGTACTCGTCGATGTCGAGCGGCACCGAGACGATTGAGGTGCCGTTGAGCTCGGCGCTGATGACTCCCGAGCACACGGTGTAGCCGTTGAGGCCGATGAGCAGGTTGAACAGCGTCGCTCGGTCGCGCACGCGAATGTTCTTGCGCCTGTCGAGCGTGGAAGTGAGCTCCTCGGAGAAGTAAAACGAGTTGTATTCGCCCTGCTCATACGACAAGAACGGATAATCGGCCAGGTCGTCCAGCGTGACCTTGGGGGCCTGCGCAAGCGGGTGGGAGCTGCACACGAATACATGCGGTTCTGCGTGGAACAGCGTCTCGAAGGCGAGCTCGTTGGTGGCGAGCATCTTCTGGATGACCTCGCGGTTGCGCCCTGACAGATAGAGAATCCCCAGCTCGCTGCGGATGTGCGAGACGTCCTCGATGATCTCGTGCGTCTGCTCCTCACGTAGGGTGAAGTCGTAGCTCGCGGCGTCAAACTGGCGTATCACGTCGACGAACGCGTTCACCGCAAACGAGTAGTGCTGGCACGACACGCTGAAATGTGGCACGCGACGCTGGTCGGCCTTGTACTTGCTTTCGAGCAGCTCGGCCTGCTCGATGACCTGGCGGGCATAGCCCAAAAACGTCGAGCCCTCCTCGGAGACCGTCATGCCTTTGTTGGTGCGCTCGAAGATACGCACGCCCATCTCGCGCTCCAGCTCGCGGATGGCCGCTGTGATGGAGGGCTGCGCCACAAAAAGCCTGCGTGCCGCCTCGGCGACGCTACCGCACTCGGCGACCCTCGTTGCATATACAAGCTGCTGGAGTTTCACAGGACCTGGCCTTTCGGGGGGAGAGATATCTATTGGGAAGAATATGACAGATGTATTAGGAAGAATGCGATGAATTCACTAGCAAGAATATGACAGATGGGGCATGAGTTTTGTAGCAGTTGAACTGCTGGGAACGTGCTATTCATCGGTCGTGATGCTGACTGTGCTTGTCGTCGTATAATGTCTGCCAGTTTTGAGTGCGTGCCGGGAGGCATCGGAGGAGGTGCGAGATGCTGTATCAGTTGATGAACAAGGACACGGTCGTTGCGACGTATCGTGAGGAACAGCGCCTTGTGGACTATCGCTATATCGAGGTCGAACGGTTTGGCTCGTATTTGCCGTACGGCTTTGCTGATATCAACGATTGAATTGATTACCGCCGTATTGCCAGGCGCCGCAATTCGATTGAGCGCCTCATGCGCGAGCTGGGCCTCACGACGCGTCATGATTTCATTGGAATGGTGCGCTGTCTGTCCCTGACTGATACCTTCTGGATGAAACGCGATGACGAGCCGCTGACCTGGGATGACGTCTCGCTCTACAGGAATTCTTTCGACGAAGTCATCGCGCGCATCGCCTTTGACGGCACGGGAATGTATGGGCGGGCGAATTCTCCCACCTCGCCTGAGTTTGCGACGTCGGGGTCATTTGCCAAGTGCTGGATACGAGAAGGAGACGAGATTTCCCTGCTCAAGCGGGGTTCATCGGGCTATGCCAACGCTGGGTTCGAGCCATACTCCGAGGTATTGGCGGCAGACTTGCTGAAGGCGGCAAAAGTCCCTCACGTGCCCTACTCGCTTATGAAGTTTCATGGGCAGCTTGCCTGCAAGTGTCCCTTGTTTACGTCCGAAAAGGAAGGGTTTGTCTCGGCCCATCGGTTCTTTGACCGATTTTTTGATGTCGATGACATGCTCGAATTTTGCTCTCAGCACAACGCCGAGGAGTCGTTCCGCGAGATGATCGCCATGGATGCCGTCATGGCAAACGTCGATCGGCATGCGGGTAACTATGGCTTCATCGTGGACAACGATACGGGTGAGGTCCTGCGGATGGCGCCCCTGTTCGACCACAACATGGCCTGCCTGCCCATGATGATGGAGCATGACGACTTCGACGGGTATCTTTCCATGATCGGCCCGAAGATCGGTACCGGCTTCATCCCCATCGCCCGTGAGCTCATGACCCCGCAGATTCGCGTCAAGCTCATCGGGCTTAAGGATTTCGAGTACACCGACCCAGGCTACGATTACCCCGCCTGGAAGCTCGGTGCCGTCAACCGCCTCAAGAACGTGCAGGTAGACGCCCTGCTCGCATAAAATGCAAAGCTAAAACAGGCCTAAAGTGACAAAAATGCAGAGTTTGATACAGCCTGTTTTGACAAAAATGCAGAGGTTTGGGCCGACTCCCCACATTTGCTGGATTTTAAGCGCTGGGGGTTTGGGCCTTGCGTGCCCGCGTGCGAACTGCCTGTTTGCCAGCGGGCCTCCTCGCGGTCTTAGAAATGCCGCTATACTTCTGAGGTCAAACGCAGGAGGTCAAAGCATGGATAAGAAACGTCTATTTCAGCGCGAGGGCGATGGGGGAGGACCGCTTGGTCGCCTCGGCCTTTGCTCCATCGGCATGGCGGCACCGTATGCCTGGATCGCCTGGTTTCTCACGGGGCCGACGTCGGCAAGCGGAGCCCCCTTTCTGGCACGCAGCCTGTATCCCGGCTTTGTCGTTGCTTGCGTGGCCATCCTTCTCGGTGTTCTTGCGAAGGGGGCCAAGTGCGGGAAGGCTATCCCTCTCTGTATCAATCCCAACGAGCGCCTCGTGCGCACCCTCGACGTCGGCGCTACCCTTGCCCTTGTGGTCGCGGGCATCCTGCCGTATGCGTCGGCTGCAGGCATCGGCCTTGCGGCAGCGTTCGCCGGTATCGGCGTCGCCTGGCCGTATTGCCGGTGGCTCGCGCTCTATGCCCGCCTCGACCTGCGCGACGCGATAGCCTGCATCTGCGGTTCGGTTGCGCTCGCTTCAATCCTCAAGATTCTTGCGGCCCCGCTTGAAGGAGTGGCCTCATCTGTTTTCGGGTGCGCCCTCGCGCTCTTAGGTCTGATCGCGCTCCTGCGTTTTGCCGCCGTCGGTCCCGCCGTCGTGGCCTGCGCCTCGCCCAATGCGAGCGCCTCGCAGGGGAAGCACTCGCTCGACGGCCGCATGCGCGAGGAGCTCGGCGGCATGGTCGTTGCTCTCGGCATGCTGTGCTTCGTGCTCGGCGTGGCCTACAACGTGGAAGGTGCCGCTGGGCCCGTGGGACCTGTCGCGCGCGTTGCCGGATTCGTACCCGAGATTCTGGCCGCGCTCGCGTTATGGATGTGGGTCTGCCGGTCCTATCGCAGCCTTAGTGCCTCGGGCATCTGCTGCGTGCTCTCCATCGTCATCGCCTCCGGCTTGCTGGTTCTTGCCCTTCTTGGCGACCGGGCCGACATGCCGATGTTCGTCTTGCTCAACGTCGACCACAGCCTTCTCACCATGTTCCTGTGGATCCTGCTCGTCGACGTCTCCCAGCGCTCGTCGCTTCCCGCCATGGCCATCGCAGCTGCCGGCTGGGGTTTGCGCTCGGCGCTCTTCGTCGCCGGCGGGGCCGTGGCCCAGCTTGCAGGTCTCACGATGGCCCCGACGCTCGCCCTCGCGCTTGTCTATGCGCTGCTCGTCGTGCTCGTGGTTGCGGTGGTGGCCAACCGCGTGGGTTCCGAGCGCATCCTGGCGCGCCTTGTGCCCCAGGCCCGCGCCGCGGCCGCATCGGGCGGCGAGGTCGACGTGGCCGCCCGGTGTGCCGAGCTCGCCGCAACGCATGGTCTCACCGCCCGCGAGTCGGAGATCCTGGTGCTGTTGTGCCGCGGTCGCTCGCGTCCCTACATCGCCGAGACGCTCTACCTGTCGGAGAACACGGTGCGCAACCATGTGAAGCATATTTACGCAAAGTTGGGCATTCGTGACCGGCAGAGCTTGTTGTCCCTGGTAAACGGCGAGGGGCCCGAAGCGGGCCAGTGACCTTTTCTCAATTTGGGCACCATTCGGGCCATGTGCGACAGTCCCAGAACGTGCCATGGTGGAATCAGCCGCAGCGCCGTGGGCGTCGCGGACACAATCCACCGCCCGGGGCCGTCGAGCCGCGGGTCCAAACGAGAAGGGGCTCAACACAATGAACAGCAGCACCTCTTGTACCACGCGTCGTAACTTCGTGAAGGCCGCCGGCGTCGCCGCCGCGTCGACCGTTGCCCTGAGCGCCGGCACCGCGCTGGCCGACGAGGCCGCTTGGGACGAGGAGTTCGAGCTCGTCGTTGTCGGTGGCGGCCTTGCGGGCTTCTCCACCGCTGTTGCAGCGGTGAACGACTGCGGCGCCACGAGCGTCCTGCTGGCCGAGAAGGGCTCCATCCCCGGCGGCTGCAGCCCGTTCTCCGTGTGCCGCTGCGTGTACACCGATGACTACGACGGCTTCCTCACCTACATGGAGGAGCTCGAGGGCGGCCGCACCAACACTCCCACCGACGTGCTCGAGGCTTTCGCCCAGGGCTCCGTCGAGGTTCTCGACTGGGTGAAGTCCCTCGGCGTCAACGTCGACGAGATGTCCGTTGAGGCTCCCGGCACCCCCAGTCCCACTCAGCCCACCACCTACCCCGAGTACCCCGAGCTTGAGGGCGCCCAGGCCGTGGGCAACTTCCGCGTGGGCACCGCTGAGGGCGCGCAGGGTCCCCGCTCGCTCTACATCTTCCTGCAGCAGTGGGTCGAGGAGCACTCCGACGCCGTTGACTACCGCACCGAGTTCCCCGTTACTGAGCTCATCCAGGACGAGACCGGCCGCGTGGTGGGCGTCGTGGCCAACGGCGAGCGCATCCACGCCACCAAGGGTGTCGTCATGTGCTGCGGCGGTTTCGAGAACAACACCACGATGCTTGAGGACACCTTCGGCATCCTCAACCTGAAGTCTGTTGCTGCCACGCTCAACACCGGCGACGGCCACAAGATGTGCACCAAGATCGGTGCCGACTCCTGGCACATGAACGGTGCCGGTGGCTTCTGGTACTGCCATGTCGATGCCAACGACCTGCCCTGGTACTGCTTTGCCGGCAACATCGTCGTCGGCAAGAGCGGTCGCCGCTTCTACTACGACGGCCAGTCGGTGCCCGAGGGCTACCAGGAGGTGCCGATCGCCACGGCGGTGGGCGACCGTCACGGCCACCAGAACTTCGGCGGCGAGTTCACTCACCTGCCCCTGCCCGAGGCCTACAAGATCCTCGACGCCAACTCCTACGCGTCGTTCGGCTTTAACTCCCCGGCCGGTATGGCCTATGAGGGCGACCCGGTCGAGAACGGCGACGCTTTCATGGGCGAGACGATCGAGGAGCTCGCCGAGGCCTGCGGCCTGCCTGCAGACGAGCTTGCTAAGAGCGTCGAGACCTGGAACGGCTTCTGCGAGGGCGGCGCCGACCTGGCCCAGTACCGTCCGGCCGACAGCATGGTGGCTCTCGACACGCCCCCGTTCTACGCCGTCAAGCTCACGCCCTGCTTCCTGAACACCGACGGCGGCCCTCGTCGTTCCGCCAAGGCCGAGATCCTCGACGTCGACGGCAACCCCATTGCCGGCCTGTTCTCTTCCGGCGAGTTCGGCTCCATCCACAACTTCATGTATCAGGGCGGCACCAACGTCAGCGAGTGCGTCATCTTCGGCCGCATCGCCGCCAAGAGCGCCTTCGAGGCCTAAGTTTCCGCAGTGGATTGCAGGCCCGACCTGCGACGCTAGCAGGTAGAACGACATAGTTTGCCGTGAAAGAGAGGCTGGCCCGAGGGAATCCCGCGGGCCAGCCTCTCTTGGTGTCGCGCGGGCCATGACAAAAACTGCATCCCAGAAACGGCCGAGCGTGGCAGGAAATGCATGTGGGGGGAGGGTGAAGAGCGGTTATGAAGCGTTTTGGGTCGAGCACTAGCACGGGTGACCCGCCGACGCTTGCTAGCCTCTCCCAAGACCTGGCAGCTCGGGGCCCGCAAAGGCGAATGCCGCCATGTAGAGCGGCAGGGTGACCTTCTTCCCCGCCTTGCCGACGTTGACGTTGCCCAGTTTGTAACCTACCTCCACGGAGTCCTCTTCGAGCATGGCGTCCAACGAGGCCGATGCGCCCCTCTTGGCTTTTACCTCGATGGGGATGGCGGACCCGGGGCCGTCGATGAGGAACTCGATCTTCCTGTCGCCCTTGTCGTTCATCCAGTAGCGCAGTTTCCTGCCGGACTTTGCGAGCATGTCGGCTACGGCGTTCTCGTACAGGCCGCCCTTCATGGGGCCGGTGAGCGTGTCTTCTACGAGCGGTCCGGCGAGCTGCGGGCCGTACATTGCACACAACAGGCCTGGGTCACCCAGGTAAATGCGGAAGCGGTCGGCCCGCTCGTACGCGGCGAGGGGAAACGACGGCGTGCTCACGCAGTTGCACGGTCGCACCATCTCAGCGTCGATGAGCCAGTCCAGGGATGCGTCGAACTTTCTGGCGGTCCCGCCTTTCTCCACGATGCCGTATTGGAACTTCGTGTTCTCCTTGGCAAGCTGGCGCGGAATCGACTGGTAGCAAGCGCGCGCCTTCGCCCTGTCTCGGGACTCGGCATACTTGGCGATATCGTCGAGGTACGAGGCCAGTATCGACTCCTGTTCGGCATAGGCTGCCTGGAAATTATTCGACTGGACAAAGCGTTCCACCACGGCGGGCATGCCGCCGACTGCCATATACTCCCGTAGGACTCGCAGCATTCGGGTGTTGATCTCCGCAGGCACGGCCTCAAGGCCCGCCGCGTATTCCAGCAGGGTCTTTCCGGTCGTGTCCGAGAAGCCTGTCGCCCAGAGGTACTCCTCGAAATCCAGGCCGTGCATGGTCAGCGTTTGCTCGTACCCCACCGGGATGGAAGGTACGTCCTTGTAGGAGATGCCCAGCAGCGACCCCGATGCGATGACGTCGATGGAGGGGTCTTGGGCGAGAAACTTGAGGGCCGCGCGAGCGTTGGGACATTCTTGGATTTCGTCGAGAAAGAGCAGCGTCTTGCCAGCGGGAAAGGAGACATTGGGGATGACCAGGCTCAGCCGTTTGAGGATTTCGGGAGACGACAGATCCGACTCAAAGGCTTGGCGTGCGGCGGGCTGCTCGATGAAGTTGACTTCGACAAAGCTCTCGTAGTCCTCTCGGCCGACCTCACGGACGATGTAAGTCTTTCCAACCTGTCGGGCACCCTTGATGAGCAGGCATTCTTCGCCTCTGCTTGCTCGCCATGCGCGTATCGTATCGGCCATCTTGCGACGCATCATGAACCCCCTTGCCTCCAACTTGCAGATTTTCCAGGGTTATATTGCCCACAACTTGCAACTTTTCCAAGGAGATTCTTCCGCGAATTGCAGCTTTTCCAGAATGTGTCGATGTTTGCGGCCTTCCAGTCAGAGTTAGATGCCGCCTTTCGCGGGTCTGATTGAGGGTGGATGAGTACCTCGGTGGACTGAAAGATAGACTTCCCCATCTGCTCAAGAAGGTCGAGCGTTTCAGCGCAGTTTTTGGGTGACCTCATTCATCTTTCCCCTTTGGTTTTCTGGGGCGTGTCCCAAGAGGGTCCGAAGACGGGTCTGGTCCACTCAGCACGTTTCCTGGTCAATCGTGCTGAATGGACCTTTTTTCGGGCGATTTCGGGGTCTGAAATGGTCCGTTTGGTACGGGTGGTTCGACGAACGTGTCAAACGGGCCATTCGAAGAGGGCTGATTCTGATTCCGGCATGGTTTTGCCTGTGCCGGGCAGTCGGATCGGTCAGCTGCCAGAGCAAAGCAGGCCAGCGCTCGCATGGCATTCCCGCGTAATCGCGCAGCTTGCCTGCCAGTCGGGGGAACAACTGCCTGACCAACTATCGATTATCGACAGTTGGTCGTTAGCCTTGTCGCACAAATTGCGTTGGTGGGGGATAATGCATCAATCTGCCAGCTCTTTTGCCGTCACAGCAAGCGTCACTTCAGATCCTGTGAAGTATCGGAATCCGTGATTTTCCTTTCTTCGACCGCTTGCCAGAATAGTTGGCGAGCAGGGGAGGGGTCGGGTGAATGAATACCCGCCCTCCGAAAACGTGTTCCAGAGAACAAGGAAGGATTGCCATCATGCATACCATGACCCGTCGCAACCTCATTGCCGCCGCCGCTGGTTCGGCCGCCGTTGCCGTTGCCAATGCCGGTATCGCCCTTGCCGAGGAGTCCTCGGCGTTGAACCCCGGCACCTACACGGTGACTGTCGACAGCATCAAGGGCGTCATGACCGTTGCCGTGAGCTTCTCCGAGTCCGCCATCACCGACGTGCACGTGCTCGAGTGCAACGACAGCGAGGTCATCAAGGACGTTGCCATCGCCAGTGTGTCTGCCCGCATCGTTGAGCAGCAGAACATCGAGGTCGACGGCGCAACCGGCGCAACGTTTACCTCGCTTGCCCTGAAGAACGCCGTCAGCCAGGCCATCGAGCTCGCTGGCGGTGACGTTGCGGCTTTCGAGAAGGGGTCCGACGCCGTCGCGGAGAAAGCCCAGGGAGAAACTGAGGAGTTTGACCTGGTAGTCATCGGTGCCGGTGCGGCCGGTCTCTCTGCTGCCATCACCGCCGCGCGCGAGGAGGTTGCGCCCAGCGTGCTGCTGCTCGAGAAGCAGGCATTTGTGGGCGGCTGCTACCGTGTGTGCGGTGGCGGCATGTGGGCCATGGGTGCCCCCATCAACGAGTGGGTCGGTCAGGACTGCACGACCGAGGAGCTCGTGAAGTTCATGCAGGGCCGCTCCGGCGACAACGAGATCGACGCCGAGCTGTGGGGCAACATCCATGACATCTCGTCCGATGTCTTCATGTACATGATCGAGCAGGGCGTGGCAGTCAACCCTCTCACCTGGGTGGCTATCGGCGCCACGCGCGTGTCGCCGCCGGAGAGCATGCGCGCCGGCGTGAAGCCGGTGCAGCCCGCCTCGTACCGGCCCATGCGCGGCCCGGGGAAGGACGACATCCACGAGGCGGCCTCGGCGTATGGCGAGACCCCCGGGAAGGTCCCGGTGGCGGTCTCGCCGGTCTCCACGACTATCGCGCAGACGGTGGCGGTCCTGGCGTGGCTGTCGATGCCGAAGACGGCAGAGTACTCAGACATGGGGGCCTCCCGCCCGTGGGGTGTGGGCAGGAGGGCCAGCCGCCGATTGTGGTGGGAGACATTCTGGACCGCCTGCCGCGACCTTTCCAGGGCCGGAGGGCGGGAGACTCCCACGCGATTAAGTTCGCGTCATATCGTCTAGGAGGACCTCGGTGGGGGAGATGTTCAGGAGCGCGGCGACGGTCTCGACCAGGTTGGGCCCTTGGGCGATGCCCTCTGCGGCATGGATGTTCACCCAGTACGAGACGGCTTCAGAAGCCCGCCGAGACATGTGTTTCGTGGGCCATCTTTGATCAAGGGCCGGGCTTCGTGCGTTGATCGAAAAAACAGGTCGTTGGGGAGCCTGCAATGGGATTATTGCTGTAGAATCCCAAAAGCTACAGAAGAGGACAGGGCTGAGGAAGGTTTCCATGGGCTTGCGGAGAATGTTTGCTGACATGTTTGCGGCACGGCACCGCCCAAGCTTCCATGGTGGCAACATAACACGAAGCGATGACCTTTCCCAGTTCTTTGATGAGGACGATGCATATGGGGGGACCCGGGAACCTCTCACTGCAGAAGTGCCACTCGATGGACAGGTTACGTCTGCCCTGGAAAGCGTCGATGCGAATCTGGCAGCGGACGGGCCATTGATGACAGAACCCAATCTGACAGACGACGCAAATGGAGACAAAGGCAATCCTACCGACGAAGCTATGAAGATTGACGAGGAAAGGAGCCCCGCTGATGTGGGGTGCCAACCTGTTGCGTATGCGGAAGTCTCGGAAGCGAAAAGCGACGAATTATATTTGAACTCTGCCGTTGCTATGGGGCCGGTTTTTGACAAGCTCCAGGACCACGGGGATATATCGAACCGCGTGGCGTGTGCGGCGTCCAACAACGCGGGCTTTGTGTCAGGGGAAAAGACGCGCGCTGAGGCCGCCGACTCTGTCGTGTCTGACTCAAATGAGGCAATCCCCCACTTACTCCCGAAATGCGGGGGGGGGGGCTCCAAGTGATCAAGATGGCGCAGAGGGTTCGGTAGACGAACCATTTATGAACGACCCTGTCGGGTTCGTATGCTGGCTCCTTGCGGAGAAGATTAAGCCGACGAGGTTCTGGGCAGAACTGTATGCCCAGGCAATCGGCAAGGTTGAGGCATTTGCAAAAGAGCGCGGGCTCAATGCAAGTTGCTTCTATGGTAATGCAGACGAGAAATCTGTTGAGGCACAGATAAGGCTCCTCTTAAAGAGCGAGGCCTTTGTTGCATATGACGCCCGATGGGATAAAAGGTTCACGCAGGCCCTTGCGTGTTTTCTGATGTTTATCAAGGTCGGGCGAGTGGCGGGAAGGCTGGTGCCAGAGGACATCAACCGGTTGAAGCAGCCAAAACCGCTCGCTGAGCTTATGGCCCATGAGGCTTGGGGTGAAGCACCCGATAGTGAACGGTCATGGACTGGGAAGCCGCAAATCGAACTTTATCAAGGCGAGAACCAGAACGAGAAACATCAACCCAATCAGCCGCAACTCGACGAAGACCAAGTTGCTCAATCCCAAACTAATGGCTCGCAAAGCAACGAGCCTGCGCGGCGGACAATCGTGCCGGAGGAACTGGTGCCGCAAGTTCCCTCCTATAACGTTGAAAAGGCGGAAGCTCGCATTTTTTCAAACGACCCCGACGGCTTTAAAAAGTGGCTTGTGAAGGAAGGAATCACCTCCTCGCTCGCAGAAGCAAAGATATGTGCGGAGGAAGTATGCTTCGCCGAGGACTTTGTGGCCGGCACTGCTTTTCAGGGTTTTAAGCTCTATGGGGCCGATGATGCAAAGACTCTTGAGTTTCGTATCAACACACTGCTTAAAAAGCCGCTTTTTGCATCGTATAACGCGCGCTGTGGCGGTACCCCGCGTTGGGCGCTTCGCTGTTTTCTGGCGTTTATCCAGGCGGCGCGCGTGTCGGGCTTTCTGATGCCATCGGAGATCGAGCAGCTCAAGCGCGCAAAAACGATAGGCGCCACATCCGCACGCTCTTCTCAGACCATGCGGACTGCTCCACAGCCGAGAAAGACACCGGCACGGGCGGCGCGTTCTGCGCGATCTGCTCAAGCGGCCAAGACAAGCAAATCCGTTGGGCCAGATAAGCCTGCCACACCCGCTGCACCCGTCAAGCAAACCGTGCCCGTCAGGCCCGCCAAGTCGGTCCTGCCCGCCAGACCGGCCGCACCCGCCAAGCCCGTCTCCGCTGAGCAAAAACGCCGCGATCAGATAGCAAAGCTGGTTGCAGACGGTTTCCCAAACGGCGTGCGTGCCGATTCAATCATTGACCGCAATAGGATTAAGCGCCTGTACCAGGAGCGTTATAGTGCGGCTGAGCCTCTGAGCGACGAGATGATCGCTTCGGTTTTGGCTGCGCGCGGGTTTGTGTACAACGGCAAAACGTACATGCTTTCCGAGGATGCGGAGCAACGTCTGCGCACCAGATGCGCCTCCCTTGTGTCGGGCGGGCAGAACATGCTCTTCTATGAGGAACTCTACAAAGCCCATGAGCAGGAGTATGCCCAAGACAAGATATTCTCCGCTGATGCGTTGCACTGCGCCCTGCAGTCCATCGATGCGGAGCTGTTCTTTTTCAAGAACTACTGCTCCTCTGAATCTGGAATCACGGTTGAAAGCGAGTTGCTGAGGGCATTTGGCGACGACACCGTGTTGTCCATCAGTGAGTTGCGCAATCGGTTGCCGTATATCCCGGAGGATGAGATGAAACAGGCGTTTCTACACAGTGAAGCTTTCGTCTGGGTTCGTCAGGGACAGTATGCACGGCTCGACGGGGTTGAGATCGACCCGACGGAAGTGGAGAAAGCACGCCAGGTAATCGAGGACTCCCTTTCCCGCGATGGTTTTGCCTCGCTGGTAAATGTTTGCATCGACCGAACGCTTGAGGACAATCCCGGCCTGTCGGAAAGCGCCGCCCGCAATGCTCTGTACGCGAAGTATCTGGCGAGTGTATACGGCAAGAAGAGGGGATCGGTCATCACCCGTCGCGGGGACCACTCCTCCACCACTGACATCATGCGATCTTGGTGTCGCGCGCATGACGAACTGACGTTGGAGGAAATGGACGACTTCGAGCAGGACTTCCTCGGACGTGTCGACACGGTCCTGCTTGAGGTTGCCTTTGACACTATGCTGCGGATAGATGCCGGTCGCTTTGCTGCAGACTCGGTCGCGCATTTTGACGTTCAAGCCGTGGACGAGGCGATTGCGCTGTTTGTGAGCGACGGCATCGTCCCTGTTGCGTCGGTCACAAGTTTCAGCTCATTCCCTGACGCCGGCTTGCCGTGGACTCCGTACCTGCTTGAGAGCTTCGTACATCGGTATAGCCTCCGCTATCAGATTGACGGTGGGCCAACCAGGAGCCTGAGTGTTGGTGCGATATATCCCAAGAGCTTGAAGTTCAAGGATTACGGCGAGCTCTTATCGCATGTGCTTGCGGACAGTGGGATTGATTTGGAGGAGAGGTCGGCGGGCGATTACTTGGTGAATAAAGGGTTTGTCGCGCGCCGATCAAAGCTTGTGAGGCAGGCGTCCGTTCAGGCCCGCAAGATTCGAGACATGAGGAAATAACGCGTGTACGATTATGCCTATGACGCGCAAACTGGTGGCATTGTTTTAAGCGACCGGATGACGCAGCTGTCAAACGAGCCCCGCCCTGTGTATGCGCCCGAGATGCGCCTGCTCGGCATGGACCGACATTGGATTTTCGCAGCTCAAGACGATGTGCCCTACCTGTGGGCCGAGGCGAACAACTACCTCTACCATGGCGTCAAAGTCGCGAAAATCAAAGGCGGCTCGCTTGTTGAGGCACCTGTTCTTGAACTGGTGATGAGCGAGGCGGGTGAAGACGGCCGGCCCGTTCCCGTGGTGCCTGTCGGCACCGTGCTCGAACAAGTTGATATCCCTGCCATGCTTGACAAGAACCGACAGCTTCTGGCGATTCTTGAGCAGATTACCGTCAAACGGATATATGACTACTACATCAAGCACAAGGAGAGTCTCGACTGTTTTCATGTGGCGTTTTCCGGCGGCAAAGACAGCATGGTCTTGCTGGAACTCGTAAAGAAGGCTTTGCCGCACAATGCGTTCACGGTGCTTTTCGGCGACACGGGCATGGAGTTTCCCGACACGTACCGCGCAGTGGACAAGGTTGAATCGCGCTGCAAGGAAGAGGGCATCGGGTTTTATCGCGCTCAAAGCCATCTCGACCCGATGGACTCCTGGCACCTGTTTGGCCCTCCTTCGAACGTCTTGCGTTGGTGCTGCACGGTGCATAAGGCCGCCCCGCAGACACTCAAGATGCGCGAGCTTTTGGGGAAAGGCGACTATGTGGGAGCCGACTTCGTTGGCGTTCGTGCCCAGGAGAGCCTGCGCCGCTCTACATATGAGTTTGAAAACTATGGTAAGAAACAGCGAGGCCAGTATTCGCTCAACCCGATTCTCGACTGGTCGTCGGCCGAGGTATGGCTCTACATCTATGCGAACGGTCTTGTGGTCAACGATGCCTACAAAAAGGGCAACTCACGTGCCGGTTGCCTGCTGTGCCCCATGGGCGGCGGGAAGGCCGACTATTTTCGCCGTGCGGCGTATGGAGAGGATATTGAGCGCTACACCGACGCCATCCGCGACACAATCGAAGACGCGTCAATCGACACATATATAACCAACGGCGGCTGGGTAGGGAGACGCAACGGGCGCGACATCCGGGGCAATGTGTCTAACTACACCGAGAAAGTCAAGGCAGACAAGCTCGTCATAACGGTCGCCCACCCTCTCACCTCCTGGTCGGAATGGATGAAAACGGTGGCTGACGTGCCGCCTTCGCTTTGCGTCGAGTGCCAGGGGGAATCCCTCGTTGCGTGTATGCCTGCCGAGCTTGATAAGACTCCCGTCGCCCGCCAAGTCAAGCAGGTCTTTCATAAGGTCGCTTATTGCAAGGCTTGCCGCGTGTGCGAGGCGAACTGCCCCCATGGATGCATCAGCTTTACGAGAGACGGCCTGCGTGTGGCCGACTCATGCGTGAAATGCGGCCAGTGCCGCGCCGTTGAAGACGGTTGCCTGCTCTACCACTCTCTGCAACTTCCCAAGAACGGAGGAAGAGTCATGAAAAAGAGCCTCAACAGTTTTGCCGACCATGCCCCTAAGCCCGAGTGGGTGCAGGAGTTTTACGAAGCCGGTGACGACTTTTTTGAGAACAATACGCTTGGCCCCAACCAGCTCAGCGTGTTCAAACGCTTTCTTAACGACGCGGGGCTTGCCGAGAAAAACAAGACGACGGATTTCATGCGCCTGACAAAGGACCTCGGTTGGGATTCCGAGACGACGTGGGGCCTTATTTTAGTGAACCTCGCCTATTCAAATCCCCAAGTCAGGTGGTATGTAGACAACATGCCGATTGGTGAGCGCTTCCCTCGTGCCTATTTGGAGGAAAAACTGCAGGGCGAGGGGCTCAGCGCGAAGGACGCCAAGTCCGTTGCGAAGGCGTTCGCCCGCCTCTGTGGGCTGCCTTTGGGAACTGCGCTCGGTTTCGGCACCGTGGAGATGAAGGGCAGGGTCTTGGATGCGCTCGTCCGCGGCAAGTCCTCCGTGCACGATGACCGCGTTGTGCTCTATGCGTTGTACCGCTTTGCGGAGGCATGCGACGGCTATTACCAATTCACGCTGTCGCGCTTGCTCGATGAAACGGTGGTTTCCGAGGGAATCTGCCTGTCGAGGTTGTTTGGTTGCTTGCCCGACGAACTGGAACGCACCGTGCGCGGCCTCTCCGCGTCGCGCCCGGATTTCATCTATGCAACGTTCACCCATGGTTCGGAAAAGGTGCAGCTACGCGAGGACAAGACCGCACTCGATGTACTGGCCCTGTTCTCTGAGTAGGAGGCGACGATGGAAAACAAGACGTACAGCGACTACTTTGACATTGACGACAGCTATTATCCCGAGATCAACCCGAACTCGATGAAAGACCCCAACACGCGCTGGATCCAGACGTTCCCGCACCCGACGTTCGTTAAGCTGCTTCATGCGACTGAGCGTATGCTGGCGCGTGAGACAGGCGAGTCGAAGAAGGGCATTTGGATCGAGGGCGCATACGGCACCGGCAAGTCGCGCGTGGCATGGACGCTCAAGAGTCTCCTTGAGTGCTCTCCCCATGAGCTTGACGAGTACTTTGGGATGTACGATGCGCTGCGAGGCGAGAACGACCTGCGCTCCAAGCTGATTGCCGAGAAGCAGGGTCGCATCGTGGTGGCGTATCGATATGGGTCGGGCGAAGTGACAACCGTTTCGCGCCTTGTCATGGCGGTGTTTGAGAGCATCACGGCCGCCTTGAAGGATGCGGGCTATGACTATCGTGGCGAGAGGACGATCAGAGGCAGGATGGCCGCCTGGCTCGCCGATGACGTTCATCGTCAGATGTTCGAAATCATGGCGGCAAAGCCGGAGCATTGCGGGCGAGGCAGCCTGGCAAACAAGTCGGTTGACGACATCATTGGCCAGCTCAGCGATTTGGAGCGCGACGCATCCGAACTCGTCGCCGATATTCTTGCGGTTGCGGAAGCCGAGGGCATCAAGGCGTTCGAACTCAGCATGGAGGACTTGACCGCCTGGATCTCCGAGGTCATTGAGGAAAACCGATTGACGGCGCTTGTACTTGTATGGGATGAGTTCTCTTCGTTTTTCAAAAACAACCGCACTTCGCTCGACGAGTTTCAAAAGCTGGCGGAGCTAGCGAGCGAGAGGCCATTTTACCTGATGATTGTCACGCACATGTCGGGTTCGCTTGCCAGTGAGGGCGACCAGTCGTTCAAGATTGTACGCGACCGTTTTGTGCGCCGTGAGATTGAGCTGCCGGATTCGGTGGCTTTCGACTTGATTGGTCATGCGTTGAAGGTGAAGCCTGCGGCGCGGCAAGACTGGGAGGAGCTGTCGGGCGACCTCAACAGCCGCATGCCCGAGGCGCGCAGGGCGGTCGCTGCTGTGGTCAGCGGGTCGACGGACCGCTCGCTGTCTAAGCTCCTTCCCATCCACCCCATGGCAGCCTTGCTGCTCAAATACATATCGACCACGTTTGCCTCAAACCAGCGCAGCATGTTCAGCTTCATCAAGAACGCCGACACCGACGGCCTCCAGGCCTTTCAATGGTTCATCCACAACCATGGCCCGGAGGACGAGGACGGTATTCTGACCATAGATTACCTATGGAACTTCTTCTATGAGAAGGGGACCGACGACAACACGCTGCAAAGCGGTAGGAGCAACCTCGATTTCATAGTTGCTGCGACGCTCGACACCTATCCGAGTCACGAGCGCGAGCTCAACACGGAAGAGCGGCGCGTGCTCAAGGCCGTTTTGATGATGCAGGCAATCAGCCAGAAGCTCAACAACAGCGTCGAGATACTGCGACCCAACAAGAAGAACCTTGACCTTGCGTTTCAGGGAGATTCAGCGCTGGAAAACGGAAGGGCGTCGAGCATCGCAACGAACGTTCTGGTAGGAAGGCAGAAAATACTCTATATCAACCCCACGGCGAAAGGTGACGAGTATGCGGCCTCTGCCGTGTCGGGCGACCAGGTCGCAATCGATACAATCAAGCAGCGCAAGCTTGACGAGACGAGAACCCGCCGTTTGATTGAGGACGCGGGGTTGGGGGTCGGCATCGAGTCGCGCTTGCCCCCTGCTCTCCAGATGCGTTTCGAGATACGGGTCGCCTGCGTGGACGACTTCAGAAAAGCCGCCAACGACGCCGCAAACAAAGAGGGAGGCTATCAAATCCAGGCCGTGCTATGCTTTGCGCGCAACGAGGACGAGCAGATTCAGCTGCGCAGAACGATAAACGAGGCTGCCGCAAAAGAGCAGCACCGCACGACGGTTTTCATCGATGCTACGACGACGCTTCTCGGGGTTGACCATTTCGATGAATGGGCCACATTCTCGGCTAATGAGGAGTACTGGCGCAACAAGGATGCGAACCAGGCGGACAACCAGAAGCGCAATGCCGACCAGGTTTTGGCTGCATGGAAAAGCTTTGTCGTGAACGGTTCGTTCGAGGTCAACATCGGCGGAGAGAAGAAGCACTGCGCTAACTTCGACGCGTTCAAAGAGGCGCTGTTTGGCCTTGTGATGCAACGCTACCCGCTTGCTTTTGACCGGGCGCGCGTATCAGAGAGCTTCTTTACGTGCAACGGGCTCAAGAACGGAGCGCTGCGTGGTATAAAGCGCGAGTGCGGCGGAAGCTATCAGCAGGCGTCTGTCACCGCAATGCTTGGAGACGTTCTGCATGTTGAGGGCTACTGGGATGACCCCCGACTGCGCTCGCTGCCAGTGAGCAGACTGAAGAGGCAGCTTGACGACTTCATCAAGGAGTCTCTCAGCCGCGATGCGCGTGTGGGCATATGCGCCGTGTACGATTTCCTCGCTGAGCGTGGGTTCATGCCATGCAACATGTATGCCTATCTCATGGGCTTCTTGCTGCGCGAGTACACGGACGGCTCCTATCGCTATGGAGTGGGCGAGGCGGGCGAGGATGGCGGCGTCATGACGCCGGAGAAGCTCGCAGACTTCATCGACGAGTGCATGAAGCATCGGGGAATCAGGCAGGTGCCCCGCTATCGGGAGAAGTATCTCGAGGTCATGACGCAGGGGCAGAGAAGGTTCGTCGAGTTTGCCTGCGAGGCGTTCGGCGTGCCGGGCAACCTGTCGGTCGAGCAGACGGTGGCACGTGTCAGGAGCAAGATAACCGAACTCGGGTGCCCCATATGGTGCTTGAAAGATACCGGCCCGGCGCAAGGGTTGGGTGTGTTTATCGATGGCCTGGCATCTGTAGTGAGTCCGCGTGCCGGCGAAAGCGTGCCGGTGCTTGCGGACGAGTTCGGCCGCAATCTTATCGGTGCCCCCGCAGGAACCCAGGGCCGCCTTGCGGGCCTTATGACCAGGGAAGGTGCGCTCGATGCTTTGAAGAGCTTCCTTGAGAGTTACGAAGGAGGCGCACTGCTTGTGCTTGGCAAGGCAATCGGTGTGGCAAACGTGGTCGATGACGTGCGCCGCGTCATCGCTGGTGGCGCCCAGGCGTGGCTGTGGGATCAAAGCGTTGGAATGGAGCAGCTTGCTGCCCTGTTGGTTGACTATCGCATCATTGATCAGACGAACGCCATCGAGGGGCTGGGAGAGAAATCTCGCTCGTTTGCCTCGTGCGAGCGTGTTTGGGTGGACTTCGCTCGTTTCACCCATATGCCTTGCCAAGATTTGTGCGTCAAAGTTCCGCAGCTGGGCGAGCTGTTCAGGCATGTGAGGGAGGTTGTGCAAAAGGGCGAGCTTGCACACGACAAACGCCCGAGCTTTCTCGACCAGCTCGTGGCACGGGGAGCCGACCTCGTCGAGTTCTTGGCACTCCGGGAAGAAATCTTTGCACAGACGTATGCCGACTGCCTTTCCGGACTTGGTGCCGGTGAGATTGCCTCGCTGTATAGGCGCTTGCCCGCCAGCTCATTCACTGACGACCGCTCAACGTTTGCGCGCAATGTCAAGGAGAGTGCGGATGCGCTGGAGGCGGGACAGAGGCGGCATATGTTGCATGAGTTGTGGAAGCAGGCGACGCAGACACAAGACGGCCACGAATGGTCGCGTCTTCATGAGACGCCCATTCTGGCCATGGTGGCACCGCAGGAACAGGATGCTGCACGCCGCCTGTTTGGAGCGCTTCACAGCGACAGTCCCAGTGATGCTGATGTCGAGGTGTCCATTGAGTTTTTAAAGAGCAGTCCTGCATTTATGGGGTGCCTTGGCGACGAGGACGAGATAGACGAGGCCTTTTCCACCATGGTACTTGGAAAGTACCGCGTCGTTCTCACAGACTTGGGTGAGGTGCGCCGTAGGCTGCTAACATCGGTTTCGAGCAACGCATACGATTGGTGCGATAACCGAAGGGTGGCAGATAAGATACGCGAAATGGCTGATTCAGCTTACAGGCTCGGTGCCAGCTCAAACGTCGCTTCCTTTATCGAAAACATGAACGAGGCGGATGCAAAGGAGTATCTCAAGCGCCTGGTCTTGAATGATGTCGAGGTGGGCGTTGCCATCATGTCTGAGGGCGAGGCGACTCTCTAGTGGCAGACGCTGACGTTACCCTCGTGAAGCGGGTACGCGACTATCTTACAGGCCGCAGTTCCTCGTCCCAACCGTTCTTTGTCCTGGTGGGAAGTGGGGAGGAATATTGTGCGTTGCTCGAAGCCTTGAGCGGGTATGCTACGGTGCGTGCAAGCGTCTACTGTGTGGGCGATGCCTATCCCGATGCCGACCTACTTATCAATGACGTCAAGGCGCTGCGGGAAGACGCTCTGCTCCTCGGGGTGGCCGAGAGCGTGGACCTCGGTGCCCCCAAGACGGTGCTGTACAGATTGAAGGATTTGCTGCCTGCCCACCGCGTCGTCGTCGTATGTCGCGGCGCTGGTTCTGCCATGAGATGTATGGAGGAGGCCGACCGCAAGTTCAACTCCCGTCGCCATGCGGGTCGGGCGGCGGTCCCGGATTACACGGTGGTGCGCGTGGGGGAAGACGTGCCGTGCCCAGATTGCTCCGAAGGGTTCAAGGGGCTGCTTGCCCGGCTCGAAGACGGAGCTTCGGGGGAGGTTTGGGTGCGCAGCTCGCTGCGTTTGCCGGGCACCCTCGAAGTCTCCTCGTGCTATGAGCTTCTGAAGAAAGACGGCAAAGTGGGTCCTGTGGCAGAGGGGGCCCTGCCTGAAGAATGCTGGCGGAGCTATTGGGAGAACCCCCACCTCAAAGGTTTTGGCGCCCGTTCATGGCAGACGTATCTATCCGTCCTTCTTGGCGAAGGGGACGAGGGACATTCATACCTGAGCTTTGCCGTGCACCTTGCCGCCAACTACAGCGAGTACAGGGATGGTTTTGTCCGTGCGATCCTCGAAGTTCCCCATGACTCCCCGGAGTTTGCAAACTTGTATGCCGACCGAAAGGCCCTGTTGGCAGGCGAGCAGATCGGCGAGGCAGATATGGCTGCTTTCGTCGCGCGTGCCCGCGCCCGGTATGGTGCGGGCGCTTGGCGGTATATGACCGATGAGACGCAGGCAGAGCGCCGCTGCGTCATAGCGTCTTTGTGCGAGGCTGGTAAGCTTGTGCCGAACGACGAGCTTGGAGCCGTATATGCCGACCTGGCGAGCTATCTGTGCGATTATGCGTTTCGCTGCAGCTCAGGCGAGGTGTTTAAAGCCTATTTCGCCGCATACAAGCGCCAAAAGATACTCAACAGGATAGAACCTGCCTTTCTTGAAGACGTCGAGCAACGGGCAAAAGACGGCAATCGCTTGTACAACGTTCTCCCTGCACGCGATGCTGTGGTCGAGAGACTCGACAAGGGGGGGACGCTGCTCTATTGGGTGGATGCCCTCGGTGTCGAGTACCTGGGCTTCATGCAGCGCTGCGCGCAGGAGATGGGCATGTCCATGCAAGTCAGCGTGGCCCGCTCGTCGTTGCCCACGCTGACTTGCATCAATAGGGGCTTCTATGATGAGTGGAAAAACGAGAAGAAGGTAACCAAGAGGTTTGATGAGCTCAAGCACGATGGCGACGCTGTCTTGGGGCCTGATTCCGGTGAGCTTCCCGTGTATTTGGCAGGCGAGCTGGCCCTCATCAGGGAAATTCTTGACCAAGCGAGGGTGCAGCTTGCGGGAGGGCTATACAAGAAGGTGGTTGTGGCTTCCGACCACGGGGCAAGCCGCCTTGCGGTTGTCCACGACAGCGAGAACAAGTGGACCATGCGGGAACGCGGTGAGCATTCGGGGCGCTGCTGCCTTGTGAGTGAAATCGACGAGCGCCCGGACTGTGCAGCCGAGGAGAACGGGTATTGGGTCTTGGCGAACTATGACCGTTTCCGCGGTGGGCGCAAGGCAAAGTTCGAGGTGCATGGCGGTGCGTCGCTCGAAGAGGTTCTCGTGCCTATCATCGAGCTCGGCCTGCCCGTTTCCTCCATATCCGTGACATGCCAGACCGGCGTTGTGCAAATGAGCTTTAGAGAGACGCCCAGGGTCTCGTTTTACTCGACCGCACCGCTCGAACAACCCTCTTTGCATCTGGAGGGAAAGGCATATCGCGCATGTCAAGAAGGCGTGCCCGGCACATATGTGACGCATCTCGATGGCATCTCGCGGGCCGGCGCATATTGCGGTGAGGTATACGACGGCGACACACTGATTGGGTCAATCGATTTCGAGGTGGTAAATGAATCTGCCACCGCCAATGACGAGGACTGGTTCGAGTGGTAGGGGAGAGGGACAGCTGCATGGAAGAGAAGCTCAAGGAGTACTTTGCCGATATGGCTGTGTATAAAGACTTGCGTACCAGCAATTTCTTTGCGTCGCTCAATCTTCCTTCGTTCATGAGGGACTGGCTGCTGCGCAAATTTGAGGACGAGAACGGTGTTTTCGACACCGAGGAGCTCGCTGCCTTCGTCAATCGATTTATCCCGCGCAAAGCCGACTGGACGGCCATTAAGAGCCGCATCGTGATGGACGGGGAGCGGGTCAAGCTTCTTGCGAAGATTGCGATCGAGGTGGACGTCAAGACGGGGGAGATGTCGTTTTCCTTGCCCGATTTCGGCCTTTCTGCCAAAGAGACGATAATCGAGGAGTCGGTTTGGAACGCCTCCCGTGACGACCTGGTGGGAGGCCGCGAGGTGTGGGGCATGCTCGAGCTTGGGTACCGTCCTCCCGATGATGGGGCCACGCCGAAACGTCCAGGCAAGATTCGCCTTGTCAGTTTTAGGAACTTTCGGCCCTACACGGTCAACCTTGAGTTCTACAAGGACGCTCGCGTGCAATTCTCCACAGAAGAGTGGATCAATCTGCTGCTTGGTGCAATCGACTACAATGCTGACGGCTATGCAAGTGAGGAACAGAAGCTGACCATGCTCACGCGGTTGCTCCCCTTCTGTGAAAAACGACTCAACCTGATAGAGCTCGCTCCTAAGGGTACGGGCAAATCCTACCTGTTTGGCCGAGTGAGTCGCTATGGCTGGCTATCTTCGGGTGGTGTCATGAGCCGTGCCAAGATGTTCTACGACATCTCGAAGTGTACGGAAGGCTTGGTCGTCGGGCATGACTTCGTCGTGCTCGACGAGGTGCAGACCATCTCGTTCACGGACGTCAACGAGATGCGTGCCGCGCTTAAGGGTTATCTTGAGTCGGGCATTTTCACGGTGGGCAACCACGAGGGCAACGCCACGGCGGGAGTCGTTTTGTGCGGCAACATCTCCAAAGAGCTTATGGACCAGGATGGCTACGAGGACATGTTCCAGGAATTGCCCGATGTGTTCCATGAGTCGGCGCTTATAGAGCGTTTCCACGGGTTTATCAAGGGATGGAACATCCCGCGTATGAACGACGACCTCAAGATATCCGGTTGGGCTCTCAACTCCGAATACTTCTGCTCGATCTTGCATGACTTGCGCGATGACGTCTCGTACCGCTCAATCGTGGACGCGCTCGTGGTTGTTCCCGAAGCTGCGGATACACGCGACACGGAAGCGGTCAAGCGTATTGCAACGGCATATCTGAAGCTGCTGTTTCCGCAGGTGAGGGCACCTGAGGACATTAAGCCTCGGGAGTTTGAACGTTACTGTCTGCGTCCAGCCCGCCTGATGAGGGGTACGATTGTGCGCCAGCTCGGCATTCTCGATGCAGAGTATCGCGGCAAGGACCTGCCTCGCTTGGAGGTGAACAATAGCTATTATGAAAAGACGGGCATGTAGGTCGTGCCGAAAGGCTCCTCTCTCTAAAGATGAGGTCGGTATCTGCAAGAAGTTGCTTGGGGAGGACACGGAGACGTTTATGTGCCTCGATTGCCTCGCTGCCTATCTTGATTGCGATGTCGATGCCCTGCTCGAAAAGATAGAGGAGTTCAAAGATGAAGGGTGCGTGCTGTTTCAATGACTGGCCGCTCTCACCAGGTGATATATGCTGATAGCGCTGCGACGACGCGCTTAAGCGCTACTGCCTATGAGGCGATGCGCCCGTTCTTGCTGGAGGAGTACGGTAACCCATCACAGCCTTATGGGCTGTCTCGCGCGCCTCGCCGGGTGCTTCGCGAGGCGCGTGAGACGGTTGCAGCATGCATTGGCGCGGATCCAGACGAGGTGGTCTTCACTTCTGGCGGCACCGAGAGCGACAACTGGGCAATCAAAGGATTCGCGTTGAGCGATGTGCGCCCGAAAGTGTTGGTTGCTTCGGCCATCGAGCATCATGCGGTTCTCAGAAGCTGCGAGGCGATGAAACGCCTGGGTCACCGCGTGGACTTGTTGCCGGTAGACACCCATGGCCGCATTGTGGGCGATTCAATAGACGAGCTTCGGGCAGTCGCTGGGAGTTCCCTTGTGTCGTGCATGTTTGCAAATAACGAGATAGGAACGATCCAGCCTGTAACTAAGCTATGCGATAGGGCCCATGCAGCGGGGGCACTGTTTCATACGGATGCCGTGCAGGCTGTGGGCCATGTTCCGATTGACGTCCATGCGCTTGGGGTCGACTTTCTGTCGGCCTCTGGCCATAAGTTCAACGGCCCACGAGGAACCGGATTTCTATACATTCGAAAGGGCCTCTCGCTTGTTCCATATTTAGACGGCGGTGCGCAGGAGGCTGCCCGACGTGCCGGCACGGAAAACGTCGCGGGAATCGTTGGAATGGCGGCTGCGCTTAAAGAGAACTGCGCGGACATGGCGGCGAATGCGGATAGGCTCAAGGGACTGGAGCAGGGTCTGCTCGATGACTTAAGGCACGCCGGGTTGGAGTTCAGGCGAAACGGTGCCAATCAATTGCCAGGTCTTCTCAGTCTGTCGTTTCCTGGTGTGAGCGGGGAGATACTTCTGCACAGGCTCGATCTCATGGGTGTTTGCATCTCCACTGGCTCTGCCTGCGATGGCGTGAAAACGCAGGCCTCGCACGTCCTGAGGGCAATCGGGCTGGATGATAGGCTTGCGAGGGGAACCATCCGCGTCTCGTTGGGCAAGGATACGACAGAAGACGACGTTCATACCATTGCGTCCTGCCTTATCAAGGTAATCGAAGGAAGGATGAGATGAGCGACCCCCAACAGGAAGACGAGCCCGAGGAGCTGACCATGAGGTTTCCGGTGCTCTTTTTGCGGTGAACTACAAGCCTCTGCGTGTGAAGTCGGCCGCCTTATGGCAGACGCGCGAAATAACAACAAGGCCATTCTGCTCATCTAACCAGTAAAAGACCTTGTAGTTATAGACGTTCACACTTCGATATTCGTGCCTGGCGGGAATGGGCGGCTCAAAATTGTAGATTGGGTGCAAGTAGGGGTTCAGGGCGAGGGCCTCGAATGCGGATTCAAATTGCAGGCCAACCGCCTCTACCAAGGAGATGCCACCGTATGAGAAGACATACCTGTCGATAGAGTCCAAGTCTTCGAGTGCGGTGTTGGAGACGACGTAGCTGAATTTCATGCTGTGCCGTTCTCGGCCATGGAGGCAAGACGCTGGCGACGCCGTGCTTTGAACTCGTCGGCGCTGAGGTAGGTCGCCTTTCCCGCTTCTTCGAGTGCCTCGGCCTCCAGGATGGCGCGGGCGTATGCGCGCTCTTGGGCTTGCGACGCGGCATTCCATTCATCATAGTCGACCATTGCCCAACGGGGACGTCCGTTCTGTGTGAGGATAACCACCTCGCCGGAATCTGTAAACTGAGAGACGCTCGTTATGTTTGCGCGGAAGTCGCTCACCGGAACAATCTGAGGCATATCGTTCTCCTTGCCGCCGGATGAAAGAAATTTCGTCTATCGGACTCTATCACATCGAAAGGAGGTGATACAACAGTTGGATGGCGTGTTGTGCGTCGGTCGAGCAGGGGGTCTTTGCGGTTGGCGAGGTAGAGGGACAGCGTGCATCCGATGTGCTTGTCCCCATCGAGGGACGAATGGTTGCCGCTATGTCCTGCGTGGACTTTGGGCTGGAACTGTCGTGGGATGCTACACTAGACGATATGACGCGAACTTAATCGCGTGGGAGTCTCCCGCCCTCCGGCCCTGGAAAGGTCGCGGCAGGCGGTCCAGAATGTCTCCCACCACAATCGGCGGCTGGCCCTCCTGCCCACACCCCACGGGCGGGAGGCCCCCATGTCTGAGTACTCTGCCGTCTTCGGCATCGACAGCCACGCCAGGACCGCCACCGTCTGCGCGATAGTCGTGGAGACCGGCGAGACCGCCACCGGGACCTTCCCGGGGGTCTCGCCATACGCCGAGGCCGCCTCGTGGATGTCGTCCTTCCCCGGGCCGCGCATGGGCCGGTACGAGGCGGGCTGCACCGGCTTCACGCCGGCGCGCATGCTCTCCGGCGGCGACACGCGCGTGGCGCCGATAGCCACCCA
>CABQHM010000035.1 GCA_902464015.1 uncultured Coriobacteriales bacterium
ACGCGGCCCATGGCGTCGCTTGCCATCATGCCCGCCTCGCTGGCGAACATGACCTTGGCCAGCGCCGTGGGGATGACGGCCGAGAAGATGGCATAGAAGCACACGTTGGTGAGGAAGTGGGCCAGGTCCGCCTCGCCCGGGGCAAGCAGGAGGATGACGGGCACAAGAAAAACGACCATGCCGTTCTGCACGGTAAGGTTTGCTACCTGCGGTTTCATGCACACGTTTTGCGAGAAGCGCCGCGCGTTGCGCTCGTATTCGGCAATGGCCTCGTGGAACGCCTTGAACGAGTAGACCGTCTGCTGGAACACCTTCACCACGGGAATGCCGCGCACATACTCGGTGCCGGCCTTTGACATCTTGACGGTGGCGTCTTGGTAGTACTTCATGAACTCTTGGGCGGATTTGGAGAACATGCCCGCCATGCAGGCCGCGCTCACTACGATGGCGGCCATGCACGCAAGGCCCAGGCGCCAGTCGAAAACGAAGAGCACCACGAGCATGCCGAGAGCCATGGCAACAGAGCCCGCCAGGTCGGGCAGGTTGTGGGCGAGCATGGTTTCGGTGTTGGAGGCGCACCCGTCGATGATGCGGCGCAGCTCTCCCGTGGCATGTGTGTCGAAATAGCCCAGCGGCAGCGTCATGAGGTGGTCGGACGTGGCTTTGCGGATGTTGGTGGCGCAGCGGAAGGCCGACAGGTGCGTGCACATGAGCGCGCAGAAGTAAACGAGGATGCCCAGCACGGCAAATACCACCGCCACCCAGGCGTATTGGGCAATGTTGGCAGCCTGGCTCCAGTTGGGCGCCACGGCCACCAAGTCGCGCGCCACGAGCCAGATGCAGATGTAGGGGACGAATCCCAGCAGCTGCGCCACTGCGGCCAGGACACATCCCAGGTAGGTGAGGGCCTTGTAGCTGCCGGCGAAGTCGAGCAGCTGCGCAAGGTCGCCCTTCTCTTTGACCTTCTTGGTTCCGGCGTCCCCGGCACCCTCGGCCGGCGCGGCTTGGGCTTTAGTCTTATTTGCAGCCCTTGACGTTTTTCCAGACACGGAATATCACCTCCGTCGCGCTGTGGGCGGGCACGGCGCTTGCGTTGTGTTAGTAGTGGATAACTTATCACATATTGTGTTAGATAGATGCAACTTAGTGAAAATAGAGTGACACAAAGGGACGGGTGCACGGTGCCATTTTGCGGGTCCGGGTGGCACTCGATCGACCTTTGCCGCCGACCTTGCGTGGATGACGCAAAGGGACGGGGCGCCGCGTTATTCCTCCGTCCCATGCGTCCCTTGTTGATCGCCGTCGCCGTCCTTGCGTGACAATCGCGTCACTCCGGCCTCGCTGCCCGGCAGCCCGTGTGCCATCGTTTAAAATGCCAGGTTGGATGGTGCCGCGTGGCTTTGATAAGCCGTGCGGCTTACGTGCTTGGCTCTGGAGGTGGCGTGTATGGCGAACATCCTGGTAGTGGAGGACGACAGGGCGATTAGCGATGGCCTCGCTGCCCTTCTGCGGGCCGACGGCCATGATGTGCATACGTGCGCCCGGCAAGATGATGCCCTGAGTGAGCTAGCCGGCGGTGCAATTGACCTTGCTCTTGTTGACATCTCTCTCGAGCAGGGAAACGGCTTTGCGGTATGTGCCGCCGCCAAGGCTCCTAGCTGCCCAAACAAGCCTGCCGTCATCTTCCTCACGGCGTCGGACGACGAGTACAGCTGCGTCGCCGGGCTCGACATGGGAGCCGACGACTATGTGTCCAAGCCCTTCCGTCCCCGTGAGCTGCTGAGCCGCATCCGCAGCGTGCTGCGTCGCTCCTCGGGATCGAGTCAAACTCTCGCTCTGGGCGACGTCGAGATCGACGCTTCATGCGCCACGGTGCGCAAAGCTGGACGCGACCTGGCTCTCTCGGCGCTTGAGTACCGGCTTTTGCTGCTCTTTGCCCAAAATCCTGGCAAGCTCGTCACGCGCGAACGCTTGCGCGAGGCCATTTGGGACGACGCGGGCGAGTATGTGAGCGACAACACGCTCAACGTCTATATCAAGCGCCTGCGTGACAAGGTCGAGGACGACCCCGCCAAGCCCGTGCTCATCCAGACGGTGCGCGGCTTGGGATATCGCGCACAGGGATAAGCGCGGGCTTGCTTGCTCCGACGGCCAGACGGCCCGACAGCCGGGCAACCCGATGGCCCGGCAGCCCGGCTGCCCAATGGTTCTCGTTCAGTCCCGCCCTGCCGCGGCTTTTGTACACCTGCAGATGAAAGGCCCGCCCATGCAGTCCCTGCACAACCCCTCGTTTGTGAAGCGCCTCCTGTTCGAGTGCGCCTGCATGATCGTCATCGCTATGGCCGCCTGGGCGACCTCTGGTCGCGCCGCCGTCACATGGGCGGGGATTGCGGGAGCGGCGGGCGTCGTCTTCTTTACGGTTGTCTCCGAGAAGCGCTACCGCGAGATGGCGCACCTGTCTTGCGAGGTAGACGAGGTGTTGCGGTCGGGCCGCACCATCGACTTGGCCGATTATCGCGAAGGCGACCTGGCCATCCTCAAGAACCAGCTGGCAAAGATGGTAGACGCCCTGCGCGAGAAGACGGCACGCTTGGGTCAGGAGAAGTCCGACCTGGCGCATGCCCTGGCCGACGTTTCACACCAGATACGCACCCCGCTCACCGCCATGGGGCTCACCCTGGCCGTGGCGCAGGAGACTGATGACGAGCGCACCCGTGCGCGTGCCCTGCGCGAGCTCGGGGGGATGATCGAGCGCGTGGGCTGGCTGGTAAGCGCCCTGCTCAAGCTTGCAAAGGCAGACGCCGGGGCCATCACGGTACAGGCGACCTGTGTCGAGGCACGCCAGGTGGTGGCCCGGGCCATGGAGCCGCTCGCCGCCTCGCTCGACTTGCGCGGTGTGACTTGCGAGGTCAACTACGAGGGAGATCCTTGCTTCACGGGCGACATGGCCTGGTCGGCCGAGGCTCTGGAAAACGTGCTCAAGAATTGCATGGAGCACACGCCCGCTGGTGGCGCCATCCGTGTGAGCGTGCGTCAAGACGCCCTTGCCTGCCGCATCCGCGTGACCGACACGGGCCCCGGTATCGCCCCTGAGGACCTGCCCCATATATTCGAGCGCTTTTATCGCGGCAAGGGCGCAGCTACGGCCCCGGAAGGGGAGCGGGCGGACGGTCCCCGTGCGCAGGGCTTTGGCATAGGCCTTGCGCTTGCGCAGTCGCTCATGGCGGCGCAAGGGGGCACTCTGCGTGCCTCGAATGCGCCCGAGGGCGGGGCACGCTTCGACTTCACCTTCCCCAGCGTGGTGGTGTAGGGTCCACTGGTGTGGGCCTCAAAAGTGACGGATGCGTCACGTGCGGGTCACCTGCGTGAAAGTGCAGCCTGTCATTGTGGTAGGCGTCAAGTAATTCCCGCCTCGTGATGAAAGGTAGATCATGGACATACTCAACATCCAGCACCTCACCAAGGTGTACGGCAAGGGGGACTGCGCCACGCGCGCCCTCGACGACGTGACGCTTTCGGTGCCCGAGGGGCAGTTCCTCGCCATCGTGGGCTCGTCGGGCTCGGGCAAGTCGACCCTGCTGCACCTCATGGGCGGCGTGGACCGTCCCACCTCGGGCAGCGTCTACCTGGCCGGCAACGACGTGTATTCGCGCAACGACGAGCAGCTTGCGGTGCTGCGCCGCCGCGAGGTGGGCATCGTCTACCAGTTCTTCAACCTCATCCCGACCCTTACGGTTCTTGAGAACATGACGCTGCCCGTGGCGCTCGACGGCCGCCCCGTCAATGAGGGCCGCCTGCGCGAGCTTGTGAAGACGCTGGGCCTGGAGGGCCGCGAAGACCACCTGCCCAGCCAGCTCTCGGGCGGCCAGCAGCAGCGCGTGGCCATCGGCCGCTCCCTCATGAACTCGCCGGCGGTGCTTCTGGCTGACGAGCCCACCGGCAACCTCGATTCGCGCACGTCCGCCGAGATCATGGCCATCTTGCGCGACGCCAACAAGCGCCTGGGGCAGACGCTCGTGGTCATCACGCACGACGAGTCCATCGCCCTCACCGCCGACCGCATCGTGGCTGTGGAAGACGGCCGCATCGTGCGCGACGAGGCGATTCGCTAATGGGAGCTAAGAAAACCGAACAGGCCGCAGCGGGCACGGGCGCGGTCCGGCCGCATGTGGTGCGTTCCTTCACCTTACGCAACCTCGCCAAGAACCGCGCCCGCTCGATTGTCACCATCGTAGGCATTGCGCTGTCGTGCGCGCTGCTCGCGGCCGTGCTTCTGTGCGTGAGCAGCCTCACCGCCTACATGCGCGACGTTGAGCTTGCCCGCGACGGCGCGTGGATGGCAAGCGTCATCACGACTGATGAGGACGCGATTGCCCAGGCTCGCGCCGACGGGCAGGTAAGCGGCCTTACCGACCTCACCTATGTGGGCCAGATGCAATCCTTCGACGCTGCCAAAGAGGACCCCGCCGATGCGGTGTCCGCCCAGCTGCATATCCAAGCCATCGACGGCAATCTTGCGCAGCTCTGTACCATCCAGCTCAGCGACGGCCGCCTGCCGCAAAACTCGCACGAGATCGTCCTCAACAAGAAGTACCAGGGAACGACCGAGCTCACCGACCAGCCCTGCGAGCTCGGCAGCACCTTCTCGGGCGAGCTTGCCCTGCGCGGCCTTGCAGGCGACGAGGCGCGCCGCTTCGACTTGGGCACGGGCTTTGGCGCTTTTGGCGAGGAAGGTCTGGTGCCTTCGGGCGTCGAGGCCACATACACGGTGGTGGGCTTCTACGACACCGACTGGTCTGCGACCCTCACCTGGTGCACCGACTCCGCGCTTGTCCTTGAGTCCGGCCAAGTCGTGGCCCCCTCGCAGGCCTATGATGGCACCGTCATGGCGAGCATCCAGGCGTTTTCACCCGCATTCACCTATGCCGACGCCGACCTCGTGACGGCGCAGGGCGCCGTGGGCGAGGAGGTCGATCACACGGTGTACCTCGCGACTCAGGGGATTTCCACCGTCGGCGACCTTGAGACACTCGTGGAGTCGTACTTCGGGGGTGACACCACCATCTCCACGCACGGTTCGCTTCTGCGCTGCCTGTTCATGACCGACAGCCGTTCTGTTTGGGCGACGTTGTACCAGCTCGCGGGTATCGTGTGCGCGATCATCGTCATTGCATCGGCATCGCTTATCTTCAACGCCTTTGCCATTTCGGTTGCCGAGCGCACCCGCCAGTTTGGCTTGCTTTCCTCCATCGGCGCGAGCAAGCGCCAGATTCGCGCCATGGTGTTTTGGGAGGCGCTAGCGCTTGCGGTTGTGGGCATTCCTGCTGGTCTTTTGCTTGGCGTGGCCGGATCGGCCGTGGTGCTCGGTTCCATTTCCGGACAGCTTGCCAGCGTTTTGGGTGCATCCACTGATTTCCCCGTTCCGTTTACCCTCGCCGTCGACGCGCCTTCCCTTGCCATGGCCGCCGCGCTTGCTCTCGTCGTCGTGATGCTGAGCGCCTGGGTGCCCTCGCGCCGCGCGGCCAGCGTGAGCGCCGTCGAGGCCCTGCGCAACGTGAACGACGTGCGCCTTTCCCGCCGGCAGCTGCGCCTTGCCCGTTCGTGTGCCTCTGATCCCTGGAAGCCGCGCGTCTTTGAAGTGGGTGCGCATGTCCTTGGGGTACCGGGCGCCCTCGCGTCACGCTCGTCCTCTCGCGGTCCCGCCAGGGCACGCGTCGCCTCGGCTTCGCTTGCCATCGCCATCGTGCTGTTCGTCACGGCGGGCTCCTTCGGCGACGCGCTCAAGGCAATCACGGGCGCCACGACCGAGGAATACGATTACGACATCTCGGTCTTGGCGTACTCTTCCCAAGACGGTGACGTTTCTCGTGCGCAAGCCGTGTACCAGGAGCTTTGCAACGTCGGAGGCGTGCAGGGCAAGGGTGTTATCGCATTGGTGAGCCTGCCGGCTTCAATGCCTGTCTCTATGGCCGGCACCGACGCCTACGGCTACGACGACGGAACCGGCGCCTTCCAATATCAAGCCTCTCTCGTTTTCGTTGACGATGAGACGTACCGTGCCTATCTGGACCAGCTTGGCCTAAATGCCGACGAGTACCTCGATGCCTCGCATCCCAGGGCGCTTGCGTACAACGAGACCGGCCGCAATGACGGTGTGGGCTACGCGAACCTGCATGAGTACGCAGGTACAGGCACGGTGAGCCTTCTCGCCTATGACCTGCCAGCCGAGGCCTCCGCGCGCGGCCCGCTGTACGAAAGCCTGTACGCAAGCGACGGCTCGTATGCTGCAGACGCGGACGCGGCCGGTGTTTGGGAGATGGTTGCGTCGGAGTACGAGTACTCTGGTTCCTCCGACGAGATTGCTGCTTCTGACGGTGCGGAGGCGGACTCGCAGGCCAATGCGTCCGGCACCGACCAGACCGTGAGGTACCCGCGCTCCGAGTACGCCAAGCCTCTCGCCGACATTGAAGTGGGCGCGGTTGTCGACGAGAAGCCCCAGGGCATGTCGCTCAACGTCCAGGCCGGTCTGATTGTGCCCATGTCGTTTGCAAAGACGTTGTTTGGTCAGGTCAACCTGGCTGCTGCGGCTATCGACGGCGGTTCCCTCGGTTTTGGCGCCTACTTCGACGCCGACGACCCTGCCCAGGCGACAAGCGCGATGTACAACGTCATGAACGACTCGGATTTCCTGGGTTACAGCGTCTTCAACGTGGACGAGCAGGTCAAGACCCAGACCGACATGGTGACGGTCGTGAACACGCTGTCGTACTCGTTTGCCGTAATCCTCGCGCTTGTGGCCGTGGCAAACGTCTTCAACACGCTCGTGAGCAGCCTGCTTCTGCGCCAGCGCGAGTTTGCGGTGCTGCAGTCGGTTGGCATGTCCCGCACGGGCGTGCGTCGCATGGTGATGTGGGAGTGCGTGCGCTTTGGCGCCCGCGGTCTCATCGCCGGCCTGGCTGTGTCGTTTGTGGTGGCGTTGCTGCTCCACCGCGCCATGGAGCTTTCGTTCAGGGGACTTGGCTTCACCATGCCCTGGACATCCGTGGCCATCGCATTCGCCGTCTGCGTCCTGGTTACCCTTCTGGCCTGCGCTTACGGTCTCAAGCACGCCAAGACCGACAACGTCGTGGAGGCCCTGCGCATGCAGTAGCTCATGCGTTGCGCTGAATCCATCTGATAACAAAGGGCGAGCCCGCAGCGATGCGAGCCCGCCCTTCTTTGTGCTGGGCCATTGTTTTGACCATTGTTTTGCCTTCAATCTGAACTATACTATCGCTACAACGATAGTTGGAGGTGTGCAATGGCAACAATCGAGCTGTATCACGGCTCGTCGCATGTTATCGAGCGCCCGACGTTTGGTCTGGGAAACCCGCGCAACGACTATGGCCTGGGGTTTTACTGTACTGAGACCTTGGCCATGGCCCAAGAATGGGGCTGCGTCGATGGCAACAGCGGCTATGCCAACAAGTATCGTCTTGACCTGGCCGGCCTCGACATGCTCGATTTGTCGGAAGATGAGGGCTATAACGTCCTCAATTGGCTTGCCGTCCTTCTCGACAACCGTAGGGTGAGGCTTGCGGCCGGTCTTCCCAAGCAGGCGGCTGAGTATCTTGCCAAGGTGTTCCTGCCGGACTATCGAGATTCTGACGTCATGCGCGGGTATCGTGCGGATGACTCATATTTTGCCTTCGCTTCGGCGTTTCTGTCGGGCGCCATTTCTCTTGAGCAACTTCGGCGCGCCATGATGCTGGGGGAGTTGGGCGAGCAGGTGGTGGTGCGTTCGTCCCGCGCATTTCAAAGACTTGAGTTTGTTGAGGCGATTCCAGCCGATGGCAGCGTGTTTTACCAGCGCAAAGAACGTCGCAACGCTCAAGCGAAGGAAGCATTCCAGAAGGAGCGAGAATCTTCGATGGCGACACAGGGCCTCTATGCCGTCGATATGCTCAGGGAGGGGTGGAACAATGACAGCGCCTGCTTACGACATCCTCTATCTCGATGATGCAATGGCAAATTTGGGTGGCATGCTGGAGTATGCGGCTCTTGATTGCGGCCTCGATCTCGACGCCTTTTTCGGGTACTTCCTGACTTCCGGTGTCGCCACCCAATTTGAGAGGGGAAACCCCAGCTATGTGGCTGGCCTTTCGGGTCCCGAGCTCGCTTGTAAAGTCTTGCGGCGTTCGGGCTGCGATGTCGCATCTTTGCCCGAACCTGCCATACGAGATGGTTTCGGCCCTCAGTACTGGGCGGGATGGTCGCTTGCCGAGTACCAGTGGGCGCGCGCGGAGCGGTTTTGCGACATGGTCGCCGACGGCCTGACGGCAAGTAAGGTTGTGGATCTCTACCTGCTGCATGAGGCGGATGCGAGCAAGTTCGCCGAAGTCGCCGACGAGATTCTGACAAAGGCGCGCCGGAGTCGCCCGACGCGCCTGCAGACATTGAGAAAGAACAGGGGATTGACTCAGGTTGAGCTTTCCGTTGCGACTGACGTAAGCCTGCGCATGATTCAGCTCTACGAGCAGCGGCAAAACGACATCGCAAAGGCTGAGGCGGGCACGGTCATCCGCCTTGCCCGTGCCTTGGGTTGCGCAGTTGAGGACGTTGTGGAGCCGCCGCTGTATGACTAGTGGCGCTGCCTACCTCGGAACCACCGTGCCGCCGGCGTCCACCATGGTCTGGGCGATGGCGCGGCCGATCATGTCGAGGTAGGCCTGCTCGCCCTCAGGGCGCAGGTGGGTGTTGTCGGCCCACAGGTAGATTTCCTCGTTGCCGGCGCACACGCTTGGCCAGTCGATGTAGTGCACGTTGTCATGGGCGTCGGCCACCTGCTGGAGGTTGGCGTTGGCCGCGTCCTGGAAACCGTCGGGGTTGACGGTGCCCACAAGGAAGGCGTGCGTACCTGCGGGAAGCGTCGCCACCATGCCCTCGAGCTCATCGATGCTAGGGGTCGTGTTGGAGAAGCAGGCAAACACGACGACCTTGCCCACCACGCCCTGCGACACGTAGTCTGCAAACACGCTGAACGCCTGGAAGGGCATGCGTCCCACGTAAGCATCCTCATAGCCGGTGGGGAAAATGTCGTAGAAGCCGTCCTCGGGCGGCACCGAGTCGCCGATGAGGATGGGGGAGTAGACCCCCGCCGCGCTGTCTTGCTCGGACTGGTGCAGCGAGAAGGACATGATGCCCTCGGGTAGGGAAACAGGCGCCGGTGCCTGGGCAGCTTGTGTCTCGGTGCCTGCGGCACCGGCGTCGGCGGTCGGCGGAACTTCTTGCACAACGGGCATGTCACTGGGCTGAGTCGCCGGGGCGGCTGGGGCGGCAGCGCCGTCTCCCGCCTGTCCCGTGGTGCCTTGGGCGTTCGTGCGGCCGGCCGTGAGGTCGCGCGCCTTGTCCACAGCCTCGCCGGTGGAGGAGATGGCGTCCTTGGGAACAAGGGTGACCTCGGGCACTGCGATGCAGCCTACGGCGGCAATTACCAGCAGCAATGCGCATGCGCCCGTGCCAGCCACCTGCGGCGTGCGTGCGAAGAACGCGGGGCCCTCCTGGCGGATGCGGGCCAGGAGCTCCTTGTTGCCCAAGGGCTGCTCGATGAACCTCCAGGCCAGCTCGGCCACACCCAGCGAGACGGCTGCTGCCAGGAGCTTCAGCCACCATGCGGCGCCACCGGTGGCACCCATGAGCACGATGACGGGGTAGTGCCACAAATACAGCGAGAACGACCTGCTGCCGAGCCACTGCAGGGGTGCGCAGGAAAACGCGCGGTTGAGCAGTGTCCCGGGCGACAGCAGGCTCATCATGAGCATGCACGTGAGGATTGTGGCGAGCAGTATGCCGCCGTAATAGAAGAACTGCGAGGTAGGGGGCACAACCACCATGATGACGACGAGGCCCACCAGGCCCATCCAGCCAAAGACCTCGACGGCGGTGGAGGGGGCAAACACGGGGCGATCGACAAAGCCGCGCGGCGAGGCGGGGTCGGCGACGCGGCGCACGCCCACCTGCTCCACGAGCAGGTTGCGACCAACCACGGGCATGTAGCCCAGGGGCCACATAAACGCCAGCAGGGCGCCTGCCAGCACGGCGAAGGCGCGCGTGTCGCAGCCGTAGTACACGCGGCTCGGGTCGGTTCCAGGCACGTAGAGCACCGCCATGAGCACGGCGGAGACGAGGGTGAGGACGCCTGCGACAATGGCCATGGCGCCCTTGTTGTTGTGCGAAAGCTTGAGACCCACCGTGAGAATGAGCGGCCACAGGATGCAAAGCTGCACGTCAACGCCCAAATACCACAGGTGCGTGAGCGGAGAGACGCCGCCGATCTTGTCGAAGTACGACAGGCCGTTCACGATGTAGTTCCAGTTGTCGAAGAACAGAAGGCTCGGCAGGATGTCGGGGCGCATCTTGGTGAGGGCCACGTGATTGAAGGCGATGCAGGCCACGCAGACAATGAGGATCATCGCCGCCATGGGAGGCCAGAGTCGCTTGAGGCGGCGGCCCCAGAAGCTCGGCAGATTCACGTCGCCCGTGCGGTCGAACTCGCGCAGGATGGAGTTGGTCACCAAGTAGCCCGTCAGCACGAGGAACATGACGACGCCCATATGGCCGCTTGGCAGCCAGTTCACCTCCAGGTGGTATGCCACCACGGATGCGATTGCCAAGGCGCGCAGACCCTCGATTGACTTCACGCGTGCGTTTGCCATGTCTGTTCCGTTTCCTGTTCCCCATCAGGCCGGGTTCCCGGCCCGGCTGAAACTGTTTTCAGCGCGGGATTATCGCCCAAAACGCCTGTTGCTACAACGTCCAGCCTCGCAAACATGCTGCGTACCATATCTTTTCAAGCGTTGCCGGGCGTGCAATGCACATCAACCTGGATTTATCAGGTAGAGAGGGCCTTGAGCACTGACTTGTGCGCATGTCGCGTTACACTTATTGCGAGTGTGTCTTTGAGTTTCTTTGAATCTTTCATCGCGAGGCGGGAGCTGACGTGAGGCTTTTTGGCGATAACAGCAAGTACGGCGACACCGAGATTGAGCTTGCCGATGGCAAGCGCACGGTGGGTGTGAAGGTCGAGGACGGTAAGGCTTTCCCCGAAGGCGTCGCCGGTCTCATCCCCGTCGTCACCAAGCGCAAGAAGGGCGGCACCAAGACCGTCTATGCCTTCCCCACCAAGGAGGGCGATTCCGGCGAGCTTGAGCAGACCGACGAACTTGCCGTCATCACCGACGGTGTCGAGCTCATCAACCGCCTGCTGGCCCAGGCCGCAGAGCTTGCCCGCATCGAGCTCGGCCAGATTTTCGGCGTGACCATGGCCATCACCCCCGAGAACTACAACTTCACGCGCGTGGAGATCGTCCCCATCGACGCCCACAACAAGCCCAGCGAGACTCCCGTGCACCTGCACATCGAGACCTCCGATGAGCCCTGCGAGCCCGGCAGCCTGAGCTGCGTCATCGAGCTTGACGGCGAGGGCGTGCCTGCCCGCGTGCTCATCTGCGAGTACAACGAGCGCAACGCCACGCTGCGCATCAACGTCAACGTCAACGAGAAGACCGGCAAGCTGAGCGTCCAAAAGGTCGAGGACATCATGGGCAGCGAGGCGCGCCTGCTGTACAAGCGCGGCTGGACTCCCCAGGGCGCCCAGTACGTCGCCGCTCGCAAGGAAGGCCGCGAGGGTGGCGAGCGCGGCGGCAAGTTCGTGCGCAAGACCGGTCGCGCCGTGTCGCGTGACCAGCGCGATTCCTTCGACGGCGAGCGCGAGGGCCGCTTCGAGAAGAGCTCGCATCGCAACCGCTTCGATGACGAGCGCGACGGCGGCCGTGGCGAGCGTTCCCGCGGCGGCAAGCCCGCTCGCCGCGACGAGGTCCCCGGTATGAGGCGCATCGACGGCTCTCCCGCCAAGCGTGGCGGCACCCATCGTGACCGCGATGACCGTCGTTCCCGCGATTTCGACGACCGTCCTCGTGGCGAGCGTCGCTACGACGATCGCGGGGATCGCGATTACAGCGAGCGTCGCTATGATGACCGTCGCTCTGATGACCGGCGCCCCGGTGGCCGCGATTACGACGACCGTCGTTCCGGCGGCTACGACGACCGTGGCAGCCGCGGTGGCGAGCGTCGTTACGACGACCGCTCTCGTGGCGGTCGCGACGGTGGCTCCAATGGCCGTCCGCGCAGCAACGGCGGCAATGGCGGCTCTCGCGGTGGCAACCGCGGCAACGGAGGCTCTCGCCGTTCCTACTAGGCCGAGCCAGGCTCGCTGCCTATAGTTCTGCAAGCATACGGCGGGCTTTGTTCGGATGCGGTGCTTGCCGTGTCCAGCAAAGCCCGCCGCACATGTATACAATTTGTCTGCCCTGCGCCTGGGCGATTTTGCGCGGGGCCTGTCTGATTTGGGAGCACGTTGCACATGCAAGCACCCCATAAGACCGGTGTGCCCCTCTCAGCCTACGCAAAGGCGCTGGAGGCGGCAGGCGTTTTGAACGAGGTGAGGCTGCCCCAGGGCGGCCAAGAGCCCCTGGTCGACTTCATCACGGCCGACTCGCGCGAGGTTGTGCCCGGCACGCTCTTTGTGTGCAAGGGCCGCGCGTTCAAGCGCGAGTACCTGGAGCAGTCTCTTGCGGCGGGGGCATTCGGCTATCTTGCCGAGCAGCCTTTCGATGGCATCGAGGCTCCGTGCGTGCTCGTGAACGACGTGCGCCGCGCCATGGGCGTCCTGGCCGACATGCTCTACGACCACCCCTCGGGCCGCATTCAGACGTGCGCCTTCACAGGCACCAAGGGTAAGACGACCTGCGCTTTCTATCTCAAGAGCGTGCTTGACGCTCGAGCCCGTGCACTCGGCGCCCATGCCACTCCCATCTTCTCCACCGACATTCTCGACGACGGCGTCACGTGCGCTCCCTCGAAGCTCACCACCCCTGAGGCCCTCGAGCTCGAGGGCCATATCGCCAACGCCGCCTCCGTGGGCGCACGCGAGCTGGTGATGGAAGCTTCGAGCCAGGCCCTTAAGTATGACCGCACTTTTGGGGTCGATTTTGCCGTCGCTGGTTTCGTCAACATCGGCGAGGACCATATCTCGCCTATCGAGCATCCCGATTTCGAGGATTACTTCACAAGCAAGCTCAAGATATTCTCCCAGGCACATTGCGCCGTGGTGAGCCTTGACATCGACCATGCCGACCGTGTGCTTGAGGCTGCTCAGGTGTGTCCTCGTGTCATCACGTGCTCCGAGCATGATGAGAAGGCCGATGTGTTCCTCGCTTCATCCGAGCATGTCGAGGGCGGGATCGCGATGCACGTACGCACGCCACGCGGCGAGCTTGAGTTTGTCCTGCCTACGCCTTCGCACTTCAACGCCCTCAACGCCCTGCTCGTTTGCGGCATGGCGGAAGGGCTCGGCGTTGAACTTGCCTTTGTACGCGAGGGCCTCGAGCAGGTAAACGTGCCCGGCCGCGTGCAGATGCTTGCGAGCCCTGTTCCCGGCATCGTGCCTGTTGTCGATTTTGCGCACAACGGTATGAGCCTCGAGGCCGTTTTGCACGAGCTGCGGGCCAGTTATCCCCACCACGAGCTCTGCGTGGTCTTTGGAGCGACGGGTGGCAAAGGCGTCGACCGTCGCGACACGATGGGCATTGCAGCAGGCAGGCTGGCCGATTGCATCGTGATTACCGAAGACGACCCCGGCCCCGAGTCCGTGGAAGACATTTGCCGTACCATCGCCCAGCGCGTAGAAGAGCAGGGCAATACCTGCTGGAAAATCGTCTGCGACCGTGAGCAGGCCATTCGCACCGCGCTTGCCCAGGCGCACAAGCCGGCTGTGGTGCTCGTCTCGGGCAAGGGCAGCGAGGCCACCATGGTGCGTGCGAACGGACCCGAGCCCTGGGAGACCGATGCCGTCGTGTTTGCCCGGGCACTCTCCGACATGGCCGCAGGGAGGCTCGATGTATAAGTTTTCCGCCCCCAACCTGCTGCAAGGCACCGTCGCCGCCGTGAAGGAAGGCGCCGTGAACGGCGTTGTCGCCATTGAGACTCCTGCTGGCTTCATCAAAGCCGACGTCTCGATGGCTGCCATTCATGAGCTTGGCCTGCATGAGGGCGCGCGTGCCGCCGCGCTCATCAACGCTCCCGACGTGCTGCTCGAAGTGGGGGAGGGCCTCGGCTTCTCCCTTTCGGCGGGCAACAGGTTCTTCGGTGAAGTGGCTCGTATCGAGCGCGGTGCCGTGAGCGCCCACGTGTTGGTGCAGCTGCCCTGCGGCTGCAGCCTTGTGAGCGACGTCACCCTTGACGATGTCGACATGCTCGGCCTGATGCCGGGCTCTGCCGTCGTCGCTGCGGTAAGTTCCAACGACGTTATCGTGTCGTGCGAGGGATAAAGGGTATATAGTGGTGCAAGATAGCGTTGCCGGGCAGTCCTGGCAGCTAGGTCGTGAGTAAAGGAGTTGCACCATGCTGTACTCGAAGATCATGGTCCCTTACGACGGTTCCGACCACGCCAAGGAGGCCGTACGCTACGCCAAGGAGCTCGCCGCTCTCAATCCTGAAGCCACTGTTGACGTAATCCAGGCTCTTTCCGTTGGTGCCATGGATTTCCAGGCAACGTATTCCGACGGCGTCTATTATGGCCAGATTGACTATGAGCAGTATAAGCAGCTCCTCGATGCCACCGTTGCCGCTGCCAAGAAGGCTATGATGGACAGTTTGGGCGACAGCCTCGATGAGCTGGGACAGCGTGCAACTGTTGAGGTTGTGCCTGGTAACGCTCTTGCTGCCGTGCTTGCCGATTATGCCAAGCATCACGGCGTCGACCTCATTGTCATGGGTCGCCGTGGTCTGGGCGCTATTCGCGGCATGCTTGGCAGCGTGAGCTACAGCCTCCTGCGTGAGACCGACATCCCGGTCCTCACGGTGAAGTAGATCACGTGCAGCGCAAGGCCGCGCGAGTTTTGATGTGAGATTGAGCCGCCCGGGCTTCCATGTGGAGGTCTGGGCGGCTTTTTTGATAAGAAAGTTGTGACCCGAGGCGGCCACAGTCCGTCAAAGAGGGTGAAGGGAGGCAGTTTGGAGGACTCGGATATCGTCAAGCTGTACTGGAAGCGCTCCGAGCGCGCCATCGGTGAGACGAAGACAAAATACGGTACGTTTTGCTGCGGTGTCGCGTTTCGCATTTTGCGCGACTCACAAGATGCCCAGGAATGCGAGCAGGACACCTACCTGCGCGCTTGGAACGCCATGCCGCCCCAGCGCCCCAACGTGCTGCAGGCATTTCTTGGCAAGATCGCACGCAACGCCGCGCTTGATCGCTGGCGTGAGAGCAAGGCGGAAAAGCGCGGGCAGGGTCAGGTCCCCGTACTGATCGATGAGCTTGCCGACTGTCTGCCCGACGGAAGCGGTGTTTTTGCCGGTACCTCGGAGGTGGAGCTCGTGGCGCTCCTCAACGCATTCCTGGAGCAAGCTCCCCGCGAGCAGCGCCATTTCTTCGTGCGCCGTTATTGGTATGGCGACACGGTCGCGGAGATTGCCAGTGCCTACGGGGCAACCGAGAGCAAAGTGAAGATGACGCTTGCGCGCATGCGTGAGGAGCTTAAAGCCGTTTTGACACGTGGAGGTGTTGCTCTGTGACGAGCGAAGAGAGGGATGAAGGATCGCTTCGCCTGCTTGCGGCGCTGGGTGACATCGACGACCGCTTCGTAATGGAAGCGGCGTGTCCCGAGGCGACGGGCTCTGCTGGTAAACAAGCAGATGCAAGCAAGGGCGACAGCGAGACTGAGCTGGCGCAAGAAGGCGATAGGCAGAATGGCGCAGCGACTGCAAAAGTGCAAGTCAATATGCCTGCCGATGTGGCTTCTGATGCGATGCCGGAAGCCGAAGGATGCGGTACCGCGCCTGCCGACATGCTTGCTCATTCGAAGCCGGAAACCGAGGGGCCTGACGATGTGTCTGCCGGGAAGGCGCCCCGTAGCGCGCCCGTCGAGAAGGCGTCTGTTGATGTCTCCCCTGGCAAGGCTAAGGGCAAAGTCTTGCGTTTCACGCCCGAGCGTGTGCGTGTTTTAGCGGGCGTGGGAATCGCGGCGTGCCTGCTTGTTGCTGGTGCAATCGTGTTTGCCCGTCCTGAGATGCTTGGCCTCAACAACCCCGGTCCCAGCGAGCCTGCGATGATGCGGGACCAGACGAGCGATACGCTGTCCCCCGAAGAGGCAGCGCCCGAAGCCGCGATGTCCGAGGATGCCGCGGCCGATAGCGAGGATGCTGGCGTAATGGCGGCCAGCGAGTCCGCCGTCATGGCGCTTTCCGACGACGGGGATCAGGGGGCTCCACTGGCCCGCGCCGTTCAGGATGCCGAAGAGGGCGAGGTTGCGCAGGATGCTGTGGCAGCATCTGGTGCCGTGACGACCCTCGCCAACCCCTGGCAGCCATGTACGAGCATGGCGCAGGCGGAGTCGCTGGCAGGTTTTTCCTTTGCCATTGACGCCTCCGGCCTGCCGCAGGGCTACGGCCCCGACGCAACGAGCCTGCGGGTCATTGAGGGCGAGATGCTTGAGGCGAACTATGACGGCGAGCACGGCGGTTCGATTTGTCTGCGCAAGGCCGTGGGCAGCGACGACGTAAGCGGCGACTACAACGAGTACGGTCTTACGCAAACGGTTCGCATCGCAGGGTACGATGTCACCTTGCGCGGGGCCGACGACGCCTGGTATGTGGTCACGTGGGCTCACGACGGATATGCCTATGCTGTCACGTCCACGTCGTCTCTTGCCATGTCCCAGGTAGAGGCCCTTGCAAGGGGCATGAAGTAGAGTCTTTTGCGCATCGGGCTCACGGTAGGTCTTCTTGCTGCGGTAAAAGGGGAGTATCATCGTGCCCAACTTTTGCCAACAAGGAGGCCTGCCATGTCTGCTGTTGAAAGCCCGACCCAGCATCCTTTCTGCGCCGCGCCCCTGTGGGAGTGCAACCACAGGCTCGTGCGCGTGGCTCAAGGGCTGGAGCCGGCCGACCTCGTGATTCGCGACTGCCGTCTTGTCGATGTGTGCACCCGCGAGGTCCTCGAGCATACCGACATTGCCATCGCAGCTGGTAGGATTGCCTACGTGGGCATCGCTTCCTATACGGCCCAGCACTGTGTGGGACCTGACACGCGCGTCATCGACGCGGCAGGCGATTACGTTGCTCCGGGTTTTCTCGACGGGCACATGCACGTGGAGAGCTCCATGGTGGGACCTGCCGAGTATGCGCGCGCCGTTGTGCCGCATGGTACCGTGGGCGTCTACTACGACCCGCACGAGGCATGCAACGTGGCGGGCCTGGCCGCGGTGCAGCAGATGGCGGCCGATGCCGAGCGCGTGCCGCTCAAGTTCATGCTTACCACGCCCAGCTGCGTGCCTGCGGTGCCTGGCTTTGAAGACACGGGCTCGGAAGTGGACGCCGCCCAGGTGGAGGAGTCCATGGGCTGGCCGTACACGGTAGGCCTGGGCGAGATGATGAACTACCCTGGCATCCTCTCGGGCGCGGACAACCCCACGGAAGAGGTCTGCGCGACCCTGCAGGCGGGCAAGATCGTGACGGGGCATTACTCCGTGCCTGAGTGCGACCGCGGGCTCAATGCCTACATTGCCTCTGGCGTGAGCGCCTGTCATGAGTCGGTGCGTGCCGAGGATGTCGTGGCCAAGACGCGCCTGGGCATGTATGCCCAGATTCGCCAGGGTTCTGCCTGGCACAACCTGCACGACCTTGCGCCTGCCATTGTCGGGCGCAATATCGACACGCGTTTCTGCTGCCTCGTCACCGACGACTGCCACCCCGACACCCTGCTGCTCCATGGTCATCTCGACTATGTCCTGCGCTTGGCGGTAGAAGAGGGCATCGACCCCGTCGAGGCCGTCCAGATGGTTACCATCAACACCGCCACATGCTTCCAGATGCAGGCCGACCTGGGCAGCATCGCGCCTGGTAAGTGTGCTGACCTGGTGTTTCTTGAAGACCTCAAGGATTTTCGCGTGAAGCGGACGATTATCGACGGACGAATCGTGGCCGAGGGCGGCGTGCCTTTCTTCAACCCCGGGCCGTTCGACTGGCCCGATTGGATGACCCACAGCATGCATATGGGCGAGGAGATTTGCCAGGAGACGTTCCGCGTTCTTGCGAGCAACTCCGAGGCATCGACTGCCCTCGTGCGTGCCATTCGCCTGCGCGGCGGCGACACCATCGCCTATGAGGAGCATGTGGAGGTGCCTGTGCGCGATGGGGCGCTGCAGGCCGACCCCGTCCGCGACATCCTCAAGGCCTTCGTGTTCGAGCGCCACCATGCAAGCGGCACGCATGCTGCCGGATTCGTGTGCGGCCTGGGCATTCACGGCGCCCTCGCGCAGACAGTAGCCCATGACGCCCACAACCTGCTCGTGGTGGGCGACAACGACGCCGACATGGCGCTTGCTGCAAACGCCCTCGTAGAATGTGGCGGCGGTGCTGTCGCTGTGGTAGACGGCAAGATTCTCGCGAAGGTTCCCTTGCAGGTGTGCGGCCTCATGAGCACAGGCGAGGCGGCCGAGGTGGCGAGTCAGGTGTGCCGCATGGAGCAAGCCTGGGCTGCCATGGGGTGCAAGATGCCCTCACCGTTCATGACACTGGGGCTTCTCAGCCTTGCCTGCATCCCCGAGCTTCGCCTCACCAACCGCGGCTACGTCGACTGCACCCAGTTCAAATTCGTCCCACTCGAGGTGGAGGAGTAACAGCGGGGTAGTTGGGCAGGGGTACAGAAGTAACTCAGTACCAGACTGACTGTTTTGCGATTTGTCTGTTGGGTCGCAGTGTCGGGGTATGATTTGCCTGGTTTGTTTTGGTGGTTCGAGGCGCGTCGCGCGCTGAGACTGAGATGAAAGGTGGGCGTGAACATGGGCGTATATCTCAATCCTGGCAACCAGGCCATGGCCATCGACCGCCGGGCTCGCATCTACGTGGACAAGAGCGGCCTCATCACCCATCTCAACGATCGCGTGTTTGCCGGTGGCGATCGATATGTTTGCGTCAGCCGTCCTCGGCGTTTCGGTAAGACCATGGCGGCAAGCATGCTGTGTGCATACTACCAGCGTGGAATCGACTCCCATGGTCTGTTTGACGACCTCGCTGCCGCCCGGGGTTCGACCTATGCTGCGCATCTCAATGCCTACGATGTGGTGTATCTCGACATGCGCCAGTTTCTTGGAGAGGCGGGCTGTGCCGTTGCTGTTCCGGCTCTCGTCACGAGCAAATTGGTTGCCGAACTAGCCAGGGCATTTCCTGGTGCGATTGAGGCGGCCTGCAACAGCCTGTTCGAGGCTTTCTCTCTTGCCGCTGCGTCGGAGCCTGGGCATCCGGGCTTCGTGTTTATTATCGATGAGTGGGACGCAGTGTTTCGCGAGGCCCAGCATGACGTTGCCGCCCAGGAGGCATTCATCGGGTTCCTGCGCGATTTGCTTAAGGACAAGCCTTACGTCGCGCTTGCCTATATGACGGGCATTCTTCCCATCAAAAAGTACGGTACTCATTCGGTGCTCAACATGTTTGACGAGCTCTCTATGACGGCACCGGGTGATCTAGCCTCGTATTTCGGCTTCACTGAAGACGAGACGCGTGCGTTGTGTGATGCGTGGAACATGGACTATTCAGAGGTTAAGCGCTGGTACGACGGCTATTTGCTGAGTGGTATGCATATGTATAGCCCGCGTTCGGTGACGCTGGCCCTCGCAAAGGGGCGTTGCTCGGATTATTGGACCTCCACGGAGACATACGAGGCGCTGCAGACTTACATCGACCTTGATTTTGACGGGTTGAGGCAGGCTGTGGTTTCAATGTTGGCCGATGAACCCCAGAAGCTCGACACCACGACCTTTGCCAATGACATGACAACGTTCAAGCGCAAAGACGACGTGCTCACTCTCTTGGTTCATCTCGGCTATCTTGGGTATGACGAGCAAGCAGAGCTGGCATTTATTCCCAATGAAGAGATCCGCCGTCAGTATGTATCTGCCCTGGTAACGGGAAAGAGAACGCAGCTCGCCCATCTCATACAGAATTCCGACCATCTGCTGCAGGCGACTCTCGCTGGAGACGCCGAGCAGGTTGCCCGTGCGCTTGAGGAAGCGCACGACTCAGCTGCCGCGCCGCTCTTTTACAACAACGAGCAGGCTTTGCGTGCGGCGGTCAAGCTCGCGTACATCTCGGCTGTCGATGAGTACGCCACTATCGAGGAACTTCCCAGTGGTAAAGGCTTTGCTGATGTCGTATATATCCCCAAGCCCTCGTCGCAGCTCCCTGCCTTGCTGATTGAGCTCAAGTGGAACAAACCTGTTGATGGCGCTGTTGAGCAGGTTAAGCGGCGCGATTACCCTCAGGTTCTGCGCAAGTGGGGTGGGCCAGTTCTGCTTGTTGGCATCTCGTATGATGAGAAGACAAAACGACATGAGGCGCACATTGAACGCGTGTGATTCAAAGTACGATGGGCCGCTTGCCCGTGCCGATTTTGATGCGATGGCGGCCATGGAGGCGCGCTTTTATGGCGAGGACCTCATCACGCCTGCTGAGGAGTCGTGGAACTGGTACGAGCGCTGCCCGTTTACGATAGTGACTGCGCGTGGCGCGCGGGGAGAGATTGCGGGGTTCGTCAACCTGTTCCCGGTGAGCGAGAGCGTGCATGTGGCCCTTCTTGCTGGTGCCTTCAACGACGCTAACCTCACGGTCGACGATGTTGTCGACCCTTGGGCGCAGGGTTCGGGCGACGACGCACTCCATATGTTCCTGAGCTGCGTTGTGGTTGACACTCCCTGGCAAGGCAGTGGCCTGGCGTACCGCCTTGTTGCCCGTGCGGCTGAGCAGTATGCCCAATTCGCTGCCCGCATCGCCGATGTCACCATTGACACAGCAACCCCCGATGGCGCCGGTCTTGCCCGCAACCTGGGCTTCACACCTGTCTGTCCTTCCGACCACGGTACTCAAATCTGGCAATCTACCTGGGAGAACTTCCTCTCGCACATTCGGTGCTAGGGGAGGGCTGCAACCTCTTGTTCAGGGCGCTGAACGTTCGGTTACCCCTAAAACCATTGTGGCACCGCCATCTCGGACGCTAGAGTCTGTCTCGTCCCACGGGGGATGAACGACTTGGTCCGAGTGTTAGGGGAACACTATGGAACTGAACCGCCGCTCTTTCATTACTGGTACCGTTGCTGCCGCCGTTACTGCTGGCACGGCTGCCACCGCCTTGGCTGATATCGAAGGCGCCAAGAGCGAGCCTGTTGAGACTGGCGCTGCTTGGCTCGAGTATCCCGGTGACATCACTCCCGATGACGAAAAAGACACTGATGTTCTTGTCATCGGTTGTGGCTTTGCTGGCTCCGTCGCTGCTGTTTCCGCAGCCGAGAAGGGCGCTCAGGTGACCGTGGTCGAGAAAGCAAGCCAGCCTTCTGGTCGCGGTGCCCACATTACGGCATTTGGTTCCAAGATTATTCAGGGCATCCTTGACGAGGGCTACATCACCGAAGATCAAATGGATTACGCCCAGATTGTGCGCAACTGGATTCGTTGGAGCCAGGGCCGCCTCAACGAGCGTCACCTGTGGAAGTTTGCTCACAAGTCGGGTGCCTGCATGGATTGGCTGCAGGACAAGCTCGAGGAGCAGGGTCTGCACGGCACGCTGTGGTGCGACTTCTTCAAGGGCCCGGATTACACCGAGTGGCCGGTCACGCACTTCTTCTATGACGACACGACTGACTTCGTGTACCTCAATGGCGTGTCGCATGGTCTGGGCATGGACATCATCCTTCCTGCTCTCAAGACTATCGGCGAGGGCATGGGCGTTGAGTACATGTTTGACACCCAGGCATTGCGTCTCGTTCGCCCCGGCAATGAGGGTGCGGTAACCGGCGCTATTGTTCAGAATGAAGATGGCACCTACACGCAGATTAATGCCCAGAGCGTCATTTTGGCTGCTGGCGACTACTCGGCCGATTCCGACATGATGAACACGTACAACCCGTGGGCACTCAAGGCGGCCGACGAGCGCCTCTACATTCCGCAGTGGGTCAATACGGGCGATATGCACAAGGCTGCACTTTGGATTGGCGCGGCCATGCAGAAGAACGATTCGCATGCCGCATGCATGCACCTGGAGTCGGGCGCTCAGAGCTACAATTTCCTCCATGTGAACGGCAAGGGCGAGCGCTTTATGAACGAGGATGTAAACACCCAGTCCAAATCCTCCGGTAAGGCACTGTGGGGCGACAAGCGCGCGTTTACTATCTACGACGCTCACGGCCTCGAGAAGCTTGGCAAGCAGTGCGAAGATGGTCTGGCCGGTGGCATCTCCAATGGTCAGCAGTACCGTCGTTTCGGTACGCCGTTTGACTTCGATGTTGAGAACAAGCTGCTCCAGGCCAAGATTGATGACGGTAACATCGTTGTGGCTGACACGCTGGAGGAGCTCGCGGAGAAGATGAACGTGCCTGCCGACACCTTCATCGCTACGGTTCAGCGCTACAACGACCTGGTCGATTTGGGTGAAGACCTCGATTATGGCAAGCGCGCCGAGATCATGATCAAGATTGAGGAGCCGCCCTTCTATGCTGGTGCTCTTAAGGCCACGCTCCTTTCCGCTTCTGGCGGTCTGCATTGCGATGAGACCTGTCATGTGCTTGATGCCAATGACGAGGTTATTCCCGGTCTGCTTGTTTGCGGCACCAACGCCGGTGACTTCCACGGCTCGGGTGACTATCCCACCATCTGCCCCGGCATCAACCACGGCCGTTGCCTTACCTTTGGTCGCATTGCTGGTATTGAGGCAGCCGGCGGTACCGACGATGAGATTGCCGATTACAACCTCAACATGCCTGTCGGTGGAGGCATTGGCCGTTCGACCTTGTAAGGACTCGCGTTAAGTAACATCTGCGCGTTTAGGGGCGTCTCGGTAATGCGGGGCGCCCCTTTGCGTTGGATGAGGGGTTATGTGAGGCTGTCGTTCTTGTTGAGAGTATTGCCTGCCAAATCGCGGGCGGCGGCGCAGCACCAGTTCCAAAAAAGCTGTTCAGCGTCGCCTAGAAAATGGGTGGAGAGACGTTCTATGCTGAAGCCCCAAGAGAGACCATCTACTGGCAACGCTACGATTTGAGCATTCGATTGGAAAACGGGCAAATCAACGAGCGTGCCGTTGGAGAATCCAAGCCCACGCCCGTCAAGTGCATACCCATAGAGCTGGAAAATCTCGCTCATATCAAAAATGTGACCCAGCTCATACCCGTTGCTACTTACATAGCGACGAAGATGCTCCAAACACTTGAAGCCTGTTCCGGGCATCGCGACATCACGCCCAGCAAGATCCTCGGCATGCAACTTGCCGTCGCGCAGAAGCACCGTATTTACGAGCACGTCATCTGCTCTGAGCCAGAAGTACATAGGAGAGCGGTACAGCTCCCTCCCTTCGCAGCCCGCTGTGATGGGAGACACGCAGAGTGCCATATCGTACTTGCCTTCGAGAAGCCCTTGTTCGCATAAGGCGTCGTTGGATTCCCAATATGGCACGTCAATGTTGGGGTGCGCTCGAGCGAAGCCTTCAAGCAGCTCTGGTCCATATGCTCCGAGTACTCCCAATGAACAGCCAAGGCGCACGGTGTATCGGCTTTCTTTGCGCAGTCGTTCGAATGACTCATTAAGCAAGTGCAGATTCGCTTCGTAGACTACGGCAAAATCGTATAACTCATGCGCAAACGGGGTGGGTTCAGGTCTGCCTGAATCTGAGTCGTAGTCGAAAAGCGTCACTCCCAGTTCTCGCTCAAGGTTTCTGATGCCCTTTGTAAGTCCCTGATGAGAAACAGGGACCATTCGCGCTGCCGCAGAAAAGCTGCCCTGCTTGTATGCAAGCTGGAAGTACCTAAGCTGCTCCGTGTTCATTGCGCACCCAACTTTTCCCCAGAGTGTTGTTGTGCTCTTAAATGTATGGGCATGACAAGTTGACGTTTCGATTTGTTGAGGGTTGCTGTCGGGCAGAGTATACCAGCTCATGCATGCATTCAGAGATTTCTGTTCCGCTTGATTTCAGGGGTGTCTTCAGGCGCTGAGTCCCTCAAACGCAAAAGCCCCGGACCGCGCGCGTGCTGTGCGGTCCGGGGCTTCGTGCTTGGGGGCTTGTTAGGCTAAAAGCGCCTGGGGGTTGCTGTTAGGCGTTGGCCAGGGCGCTGTTCACTGCGTCGAAGATGGCCTTGGAGGTGACGGTTGCGCCGGCCACGGCGTCGACGCCGTCAGTGCCGTTGGCGGCCACGATGGCGTCGGGCAGCTGCTCGATGGCCTTGGAGCCGATGCCCTGGGTCTCGGAGTTGTCGCCGACGGTGACGGTGGCGACCTTGCCGTCCTTGACCTCGACGGTCACGGGCACCTTGCCGCCGATGCCCTTGCCCTCGGCGGTGTAGGAGCCGTCCTTGAGGGCGCCGGCCTCGGCCTTGTCAGCCTTGGCGTCATCGGCGGGAGCGGCCTGCTTCAGGCAGTCCTCGACGGCGGAGAAGATGGCCTTGGAGGTGACGGTGGCGCCGGAGACGGCGTCGACGCCCTCGGTGCCGTTGGCCTTGACGATGGCGTCGGGGAGCTGCTCGATGGCCTTGGAGCCGATGCCCTGGGTCTCGGAGTTCTCGCCGACCTCGACGGCGGAAATCTTGCCGCCCTCGACGGTCACCGTAACGGGCACGTCGCCGCCGATACCCTTGCCGGAGGCGGTGTAAGTGCCGTCGGCAACAGCGCTGGCGTCAGCAGCAGGAGCGGCGTCGGCCTCCTCGGCTGCAGCAGCCTCGGGGTCGGTCTGACCGGTTGCGCCGGGCTTGACGGGGTCGGACTCATAGGTGCCGGCAACGGCATTCTCGGCAGAGATCATACCGAGGGCAGCGCAGGCCATGAGGCAGGTGCCCGAGCCGTAGTAGAAGTCGCCCAGCCAGCCAGCGGAGCAGTTGCCAGCGGCGAAGAGATGAGGGATGGGGTTGCCCTCGTAGTCGAGCACGTGGCACTGCTCGTCGATGACCATGCCGCCGAAGGCGCCGGTGGTGGACATGATGAGCTTCATCGCGTAGTAGGGCGCGTCGATGGTGCCGAAGCCGTCGGTACGGCCGAACTGCGGGTCCTCCTGGTTCTCGCAGCACTTCTTCCACTCGTCGAGCGTGGTCTGCAGGCCAACCTCGGGCAGGCCGGTCTTTTCGGCAAGCTCGGCCACGGTCTCGCCCTTCACCAGAGTGCCGTCATCGTACCAAGCCTGAACCTGGGCCTCGTCCTGAAGCGAGGGGTTGTCATCGAAGTTGGAGTCGCCGAAGACAATCCAAACCTGGCCGTCAATACCGCCCTCCTGACGGGTCTGGGTATACAGGCAGCGGCTCCAGAAGCCGTAGGTGGTGTCCTCACGGGCGAAGCGGTAGCCGCGCGGGCCAACGGCGATGATGTCCATCATGTGCTTGTTGGTGCCGATCCAGAAGTAGCTGGGGTTGTTGTCGGTGCCGTGGAAGCTCGTCTGGGCGCCCAGGGCCATGCCGGCCAGGATGCCTTCGCCCGTGTTGGCGTCGACCATGGTGAGGTTGTGGTGCTTAATCATCCAGTAGTGATGCGGGTTCACGTGCTTGGCCATGACCTCGTTGTGGTCGATGCCGCCGGTGCAGCAAATGACGCCCTTCTCGGCCTTGTAGCAGGAGCCGTCGAGGCACTTGACGCCGTTGACGGTGCCGTTCTCGTCGGTCAGGAACTCGACGATCTCGGCATTCAGGACAATCTTGCCGCCCTTGTCCTCAACAGCCTTGGCGGCGTTGTCCATCCAGACTTTGCCGCCGTGGCCGTAGGTGCCCTCGGGGTCGGCCGGGTCCACCAGGTACATGATGCGGTCGGCGATGGTCTCCTGCGGCACGAAGGGAACGGGGCGGATGCCGGCGGTGCCGCCCACGGCGCAGCCAAAGGAGCTCTTGACCCACTCGAGAGCCTCGCCCGACTTGGCAACGAGCGTCTTCACGAGGTCCTCGTCGCAGTCGCCGTCGGCCATGGCGAGCCAGCACTGCTGCATGAGCTCGATAGAGTCGTTCTTGGTGACGGGGTTGGTGCCGTCGTCGAGGGCGAACTCGTCGTCGCACACGGCCTGGAAGGCGCCCTCGGAGAACTGCAGCGTGCCGCCGGTGAAGCCGGACTTCTCGAGGACGATGACGGAGGCACCCAGCTCGAGGGCACGGTAGGCAGCGTTCAGGCCAGCGCCGCCTGCGCCGCAGACGACGACGTCGGCGGTGTCGGTCCAAGTGGGCTCAGCGGCCTCGTCGGCCATTGCGAGGGAACCCTTGTAGCCACAAGCAGCGAGCAGGCTGGCGGTGCCGGCGGCACCCAGGAAACCACGGCGAGAGACAGTAGCGTTCATAATAGAAACCTCCTGAATCAACGTGCACCTTTAAGTAATGGTTGGTGTGCCAGGTTCTGTGCCATCCCCATGGCCCAGAAACATCTCGGCGCATGTGCGTGCCCGTCTCACGTCTGAGACGTCATGCCTTACATACACGTGCGCCGGATGGTTTGACCGGCCCTGGCGGCCGGTGGTTGTCGCATGCGATGCGGTGCGTGGGGTTCGCGCTTGCCTCGTTGCGACTGATTCGAACTCTAGGCGGCAGGCGGCGATTTTTCGAGGGCAAACGGGGGTGTTTGCGTGCTCACCCCTGGGTGATTCAACAATCACCCCACCATCTAGCTGGGATGTTAAGGAATATGAATCTTCTAGCCCTCATAGGGGACAAACGAGTATCATTCCTCACGTTGAGTTTTGGCCGGGCGCAAGGGACGCCCAGATGCAGCGCATGCGGTTTGGGTTTGCTGCAACCGACTCTTGAGAGAACGGACGAGGGAAGGATTGCCCATGGTGGCGGAGCAACTTGAGTCTCGGGGTGGACTCGGGGTATGGGGACGAGGCGGCTTGGGCGAAGCTCACCCCGCTGGCGCGCCTGGCAGGGTGAGCGCCGTCGTGCTTGCCACGCTTGCCTGCGTCTGCAGCTCGGTGGACGTCTGGGTCCTCATGACCATGGCCCTGCCGCTGCTGGAGCCCTTGAACCCCGCGGCTGTCACCATCCAAGCCGTCGTCGCTGCGGTAGGTTATGTCCTCGTGGCCCTCGTTGCCCTCAAGGCGCCGCGCCTGGTGTCACCCGTCGCATTCAGTGCCGCCTCCGTCGCCTTGATCCTGGGCGGGTCGTTCGTGTGGTGGTGGGGGATGGAGACCTCTAGCGCCCTCGTTGCCACGCTGGGCGTGTGCGTGGCCCATTTCGGCTGCGCATGGCCACGCATCTTGGTGGGTGCGTCGCTGTGTGCCCTGGGTAACAAGCGCGACCTCGTTCTTGCCGCCTTTTTGGGCGAGGGCATCGGCGCCCTCATGCGCTGCCTCATCCCGCAAACGCTCTCGCTTACGGCGTGCCTTGCCGTTGCGGGTCTCGCCGAGCTTGTGATGACGTGCGTCGGGCATGCTGGCGGCGTGCCCTTCCTCCAAAAGGGGCTGTCGGCTCGTTCGCCTGAGGAGCTCGGCACCACGAACCCCAACTCCTTTGTGAGCCCTTCGCACCGACTCTTCATCCTCATCGCGTTCTTCGAGTTCATTCACGGCATCTCGTTGGCCGAGAAGACGGGCGTCATTCTCGGGGCGAACATCGCGGTGGTGGTTGCCTTGATTGCCGGTGGGGTTTGGGTGTTTGCACGGCACCGCATGGAGAGCGAGGACATCTTGCTCGTGATTGCGGCGCTCCTCATGCTCGGCGGCTTCATCTTGCGCCCTCTTACGCCCGTCGAATCCATGATGTCGAGTACACTCTCGTTCGCTGGTGCGGCATTCTCATGGGTGCTCATTTGGACGGTCTTTGCTTCGGTGGGCATGTCAAACCCGGCGGGTGCCCTGTGGGCGCTCGGAGCGGGTTATACCATGCAAGCCCTTGGCTTGGAGGCGGGCTCGCTTCTGGGTCGCTGGGCCACATCTGAGTGGTTTGTAGCTTCAGACAGCGTGGCAAACTGTCTCAACGCTGTGGTGGTGCTCGCCTTCATCGGGTATCTACTCGTGGGCATGCGCGGGTTCTCGTTCAGTACGGCCTTTGCGGATATCGTGCCCGTTGAGCCCCTGCGTACCCTGGAGCACGCCGCTGCCCACATCGAGCAGAGCTGCGAGACCCTGGCGCATGAACACGGCCTGTCGGCCCGTGAGCTCGACGTGATGCGTCTGCTTGCGCAGGGCAAGGGCGGCCAAGAGATACAGGACGAGCTTGTGGTGTCGCGCAACACGGTGAAGACCCATGTGCGCCACATCTACCGCAAGCTTGACGTGCATTCACAGCAGGAGCTCATCAACCTCGTTGGAGGAGATTTGCCTCGCTGAGCGGTGTTTGGTTGAGGATCGCGGGCTGGGGTAGAATGCCTGCGTAGTGCGCCTGAAGTTTAGGATTTCAGGTGACTGAAGACGCAATATGGTGTCGGGGAAGGAGCTTGCTATGTATATGGCTGACGATGCGACCTTGATTTTGGGTGTCATTTCCTGCATTCTTTTCGCTTGCGTTGTGGTGGCGTACTTCCTGTCCATCTCCATGATGGTGCACAGCGCCATTGAGAAGGGCTGCACGTGGAGCAAGGGCCGCCTGTGGTTCATTGGTATCTTTACGACGCCCATTACCCTGGGGGTTATTGTGGCGGGTCTGCCCGATCGCAAATAACGCCTGCAGGCCGGTTGTCCTTTCAAGTGAGTTGAGCTGTTCGAGCAGGTCGTCGACGTGGATTCGGCGGCCTGCTTTTGTTTGCCGCCGAGTCGGCCCACGTGCTCTTTTAGCGTGAAGGCAAGCGGGTGCCGTTATGTCTGCGGATGTCTCGACCAGCCCGGGCACCCTGAACCCTCCATGTCGCCATGTCGGGGGCTTGAATTTTGTGACACGCATGTAAGGTTTGTCATCTCCGTCCTTGGTATTATGAACAGCGTACAAGCGGCGTATCGGTGAGGTAGGTGATACATATATGCATATATATGTCATTGAAGACGACGAGTCGGTGCGCGATCAACTTGCGGTGCTCTTGCAGCGCGCCGGTTACGAGGTGGCGTGTGCCACATCGTTCGACAACCTGGTAGACGATGCGCTTGCAGCCTCTCCCGACCTCGTGTTGCTCGACCTGGGCCTGCCTGGTACCGACGGCCAGATAGTCTGTCGCGAGCTGCGCCGTGTCTCGCATGTGCCCATCATCGTGGTCACGAGCCGTGCCACCGATCTTGACGAGGTCATGTCCATGACGTTGGGCGCCGATGACTTTGTGACCAAGCCCTACAACCCCTCCGTGCTCCTTGCCCACATCGAGGCATGTCTGCGCCGGGCCAAAGGCCCTAACGCCCACCTGGCCAGTGCACTAGAATGCGCGGGGGTTTCGCTCGATCTTGCCCGATGCACGGCGAGCTACGAAGGCAAGTCGGTCGAACTCACCAAGAACGAAGCGCGCATATTGTCGCTGCTTATGCGTCGCGCCGGCAAGGTTGTGTCACGCGAGGACATCATGGTGGAGCTTTGGAACTCCGATGCCTTCATCGACGACAACACCCTTACGGTGAACATGAACCGACTGCGCAAGACACTTGCCTCCATCGGCGTGGAAGGCTTCCTGCGCACGCACCGCGGCCTGGGCTATTCGGCGGAGACATCCCTGTGAGGGCGCTTGAGCGTGACGCGCGCGGTCTGAGCCTTGCGGCCTACCTGCGCGGCCATGCGGCTACGGTGCTGGTGGGGATCGCCGTACTCGCTTTCGTGTGGCCTTTGCTGAGGTTGACGGGTATGACGGGCCAGTTAGCGGCCCTGTTCGTTGTTTTGCTTGCTTTGGTGCTGGGGTCCATGGGCCTTATCAACTACCTGCGCGCACGCAGCTGGTGCCAGGCGTTTCAGGATATTGCCGACGAGCCCGACCGTGCGCTCGCGCTCGCGAGCGAAATGAGTGAGCCCGATGGGGCCGAGGCCCGTGCAGCGTATGAGGCGCTCGAAGCGCTGCGTGTGCAGGCGGCACATGAAGTGGGGGAGTCGCAGCGCCGCGAGCGTGAGCACCGCGAGTACGTGGAAACATGGGTTCACGAGGTCAAGACGCCCCTGGCTGCCGCGCGACTCATCATCGACAATGAAGACGGTCGCGTGCCTCGCAGCCTCACCACCGAGCTCGACCGCGTGGACACCCTTGTCGAGCAGGCGTTGTTCTTTGCCCGCTCAAGTTGCGTCGAAAAAGACTTTCGCATTCGGTCGTGCGAGGCGTCGACTCTGGTACGCGATGCATTGAAGTCCCGCGCGGCGGCGCTTGTGAGCGCGCACATGGCGGTCAGCATGGAGGGGCTCGAAGGTGTCACGGTATTTGCCGACGCCAAGTGGGTCGTGTTCGTCTTGGGTCAGCTTATCGACAATGCCGTGCGGTACCGCCGCCCCGACGGGGCCTGCCGTATCGACTTCAGTGCGTCTCGCGAAGACGAAGGCAGGGCGGACGAGCGCGTGGTGCTCAAGGTGCGCGACAACGGGTGCGGTGTATGCGCCGCCGACAGGGGTCGAGTGTGGGAGAAGGGCTTTACCGGCAGTAACGGTCGCACGCACGCCAAGTCGACGGGTATAGGTCTCTACCTCGTGCGCAGTCTCTGTCAGCAGATGGGCGTCGCAACAAGCCTGTCGAGCGTTGAGGGGCAGTGGACGTGTGTGAGCCTAACGTTTCCGGCCAATCGCATGCATATGCTGGGGGAATAAGACGGCTGGCACGTACCTTACACGAACGTCACCCACATGTAAGGACAATCGATGGCACGGCAATGCCCGACAGGCGATGATGTCTAGCGTTGAAAGGCAACTATGACGCGCGGCATCTGGCCAGTAGCGCGGAAGGGAGGCCTGCCATGGCGGCGGTCTTGGAAGTGCGAAACCTCGAGAAAGTGTATGCGGGAAGGGGCGCTTCGACCCAGGCGCTCGCAGGCGTGAGCCTGTCGGCTGAAAAGGGCGACTTCGTGGGCATCATGGGTGCGTCGGGTTCGGGCAAGACCACGCTGCTCAACTGCATCGCCACCATCGATGCACCCACCTCGGGCACGGTCCTCATCAACGGGCAAGATGTGACGAAGTTGAAGTCGCGCGCTTTAGCGGACTTTCGTCGTGAGGAGCTCGGCTTCGTGTTCCAGAATTCCAACCTGCTCGATACGCTTACCTGTCGCGAGAACATAGCGTTGCCCCTTACCATCGGGCGTGTGCCGGCGGGCGAGATTTCGGCGCGCATCATGGCTATGGCATCGACCCTGGGCATCGAGGGGATTCTCAACAAGTTTCCCTACCAGGTGTCGGGCGGTCAGCGTCAGCGTGTGGCAGCGGCCCGCGCCATGATCGGCCAACCCAAGCTCGTGCTTGCCGACGAGCCCACGGGCGCTTTGGACTCCAAGAACGCAAAGCTTCTGCTCGAGTGCTTCGAGATGCTCAACAAGCAACTCGATGCCACCATTCTCATGGTGACGCACGACTCGTTTGCCGCCAGCTATTGCAAGCGCGTCGTGTTCATCCGCGACGGTCGCGTGTTCACCGAGGTGGTGCGCGGTGACGCCACGCGCAAGCAGTTCTTCGACGACATCATGCGCGTCGTAGCTGTCATCGGGGGAGACGACACGCATGATTGCTAAGCTTGCCTTCGGCAACGTTCGCAAGTCCCTGCGCGACTTTGCCGTTTACTTTGCCACGGTCGCCCTGGGCGTGGCTGTCTTTTACGCGTTTAACACCATTGCTGACCAGGCAGATTTTCTGAGCGGCGATGCCTCGGGCATTGTCGCGTCCATCGGCGGCATCATGCACGGGCTCACGGTTTTCCTTGCGCTGGTGCTGGGCTTCCTTATGGTGTATGCCAATAACTTCCTCGTTCGCAGGCGCAAGCGTGAGCTGGGTCTCTACCAGATGCTCGGTATGCGTCGCTCGCAGGTTTCGGCTGTGTTGGCGCTTGAGACACTTATCAGCGGCGTCGGCGCCTTCGTGTGCGGCTTGGCGCTTGGCGTGCTGTTGTCTCAGCTGCTTGTGTTTGTAACGGCGGCTCTCTTCCATGACACGATCACCACGTTCTCCTTCCGCTTCAGCCCTGAGGCTGCCTGGTTTACCTTTGAGTGCTTTGCTCTCATGTTTGCCGTAATGTTGCTGTTCAACATGCGGGCGCTTCGCCGTGTGCGCCTGGTTGACCTCATGGAAGCCGATCGCGTGAACGAGGAGGTCAAGCTGCGGAGCTTACCTGCCTCGGTGGTCGTTTTCCTGGTTGGCGCCGTTCTCATTGGCGTGTCGTATGCTCGCCTGTTGCATGACGGACTGCCTGTTGCGGGCTTTGAGGGGGAGGCGGGGCGCGCCTTCTGCATCACCACTGGAATGGTGTGCGCCGGCACGGTAGCGGTCTTCTATGCGCTTTCGGGGTTCCTGGTGAGCCTCATGCAAAGGGTTCCGCGTGTGTACTGGCGTGGCCTCAACATGCTCACGCTGCGCCAGCTCAACTCGCGCGTAAACACGGCGTCCGGTTCCATGGCGGCCATCTCGATGATCTTGTTTCTCGCCATCACGGCGGTCACAACGGGCGTAAGCGTGTGCTCGGCGTTTACCTCCACCATTGAGGAACACAATCCTTATGATGCTTCCATCGACGTGTGGTACTTTGATTCCGATTCGCCCAGTTCGCTCCAGTCCCTTCCTCGTACTTCGGACGGCCAAGTCGCGCCGGGCTATGGTGCCGCCACCGAAGAGCACGATGTTGTGCAGATGCTTGCCGATGCGGGTTACGACCTGTCTTCCGTGGCCGACTACAACGTCCTTGAGCTGAGGGAAGCGTCGGGGCTTACCGAGAGGCCTATAGCATCTTTTGACGAGATGACCCGCGTTACCGGTGCTACCTTGCCTGCCAGCGTTGCAGGTATGACCTCCGATGGCGGTATTCAGGTGGTTGGCGTGTCCGAGTTCAACGCATTGCGCTCCCTTCTGGGCCTCGACCCCATCGAGCTCGGCGAGGATGAGTACGCGATGGTCTGCGACTTGGGCGAGAGTCTTCGCGATTTTTATAGCCAGGTGATGCACGCCGGCTACACGGTAACGCTGGCAGGCAGGGACCTTGTTCCGTCGACTGTCGGAGTCATCGATGACGCCTCCGGCGCCCTGTCCAACTCCATCGTTGGATCAAACCCCGGGTACTTCATCGTCCCCGACGACATCGCGGCACAGGCACCGTGTGCTTCGGCGTATATCAACATGCGGTACAAGAGCGGCATGAATGAAGAGGCGCGCGAGCTGATGAATGAGCTTGTAAACCTCCAGACGGGTGACATCTTCAAAGAGGGGCAGACGACGTTTGCATACATCGGGAACGTGATTCAGAAAGAGGAGTCATGGTCTGCGATGAACAGCATGACCGGCATCGTGAGCTACATGGCGGTCTACATTGGCTTTGTGCTTGTGGTGTCGTGTGCGGCAATTCTCGCAATTCAGCAGCTTTGCGCCACAACCGACGCCCAGCATAGCTGGAGGCTTCTGTGGGAGCTGGGCTGTCCGCGCAAACTTGTGTACCGCTGCTTGCTTATGCAGACGCTCGTGTACTTCTTGCTTCCGCTTGTTGTGGCGCTGGCGCACAGTATGGTGGCGCTCAGCGTAATGCGTGACGTCGTGGAAATCTTTGGTGCCTTCGACATCACGACGGCGGCAATCTCGAACGGCGCTCTGTTCGTGGCAGTGTACGGCGCCTATCTCTTTGCGTCGTATCGCCTGAGCCGTAGCATGGTCAATGCAACGATGGGTAACGCCGGGCGTTTGAGCGCATAGGGACAGAAACCGCAGGCAGAATCATTGCATGGGGTCCCGGGTCGGTTCAAAGCCGTTCCCCGGGACCCCTGTTTGTATGGCAATCATTCAGATGCGGCAGGGTTGTATCGCTTGCACCTCCGTTCACGAGTAGAACTTGTCTGTTTACGGCGCAGTTGGCGCATGGCGAGTTCGCGCAGCGGGGCGAGCTGCTAGCCGCTTATCATTCAGGATTGCGGGCAACAGGAGGCCTAACAAGTCCAAAGCGCGAGCGTGCGCCAGCGCTGCATGGCAAAGTCGCTCGAGCAGGTGACAAGCGTGATGCAGCGTGTAGCGCTGGCAAGCATCTGGTCGGCCTGGGAAGAGAGGGCATCGGCTTGTGCAGCGATGCCCTCAAGCCATGCACGGAAAACGCATGTCTCGGCCTGATCGGTGTCCCCGCCTGCACCTTCTTCCCAGTCGAACCGCTGGATTTCTTGCCAGCTCGCGTCTACCCGCAGGGCGCAGAGGGGTTCTGCCTGCACGAGCACCTCGGGCGTCTCCCAGGTCAAGGGGCCGAGTCTGTCAAACCTCTCTTGGAGGTATGCCTCCTGAAGCTGGGAGAACATGCCCGAGGTGCTCGTCATATGGTGGGCGTACGCGCAGACGTGCCGTGCACTTGCGCCATCGCAGCGCCTATCGAGAAAGGGCGTGCCGCTGCGAGCCGAGCGCCCCCACAGGTCGTGCGTGAGATACCAGGCTTGGTCGTCCTCGCTGTGCGTGGCGACTACGGGCAGGTCGATGTCGGTGCCCTGTACGCTTACCCATGCTGCGACGGACTGGTTCACCTCGTGCAGGGCGCCCCAATCGCGCCGGGCTTGCCGCGAGGCCCCGGTGCTTGCCGGGGAGTCTGTCGCGGCGGCGAGGGAGGGCGCGGCGCCCAGGCGGGTTGCTTGGGCGAGGTTCCCATAGCTGCGCGAGCACGCGGCCTCGTGCGCCACACTGCCCAAGCCGACGCCTATGCACACCGCACCGCACGCCAGCGCCCCCATGCCAATCGCCCTGCGTCGCGAGACGAGGGGCACACCCATCTGCCTAGACATGTCGCCTGGTTCTCAGCGATGCCCTCGAGGTACTTTTCGGGCGGATCCTTGGTACTTGTTGGGCGGGCTGGTCGCCTGTCTGCGCCTCATCGCTGCAGGCCGCACGCGCGCCATGAGACACGTCGGCGTATGCGATGCGGGGCACACCGTCTTGGCCGTTGCCGCGCTTCTTGAGGACGAGAACGAGTCCCGCGAGCATGCAGATTCCGCCTACGCCCACCAGGCAGGCCCACATGAGGCCTTGGCCGGTTTGGGGAAGGTCTTCGCTGGGGG
>CABQHM010000036.1 GCA_902464015.1 uncultured Coriobacteriales bacterium
AGGGAGTCGAACCCCCATTGACGGAACCAGAATCCGCTGTCCTGCCATTAGACGATATCCCAAAGGCAATTTGCTCGGCGCTCTGAAGTGATTCAGTGCGTGTTTGCGAGGAGTTATATTACGGACTGTGAGAGCTCCTGTCAACATCCTTTTTCGAAAACTTTGATTCTGTGAAGGAACTGTGAGCAAAGCCCGGTACACGCGGTATTCAAGGCTTGCCGTTAGACTACAAACAACCGAAAGGGCCTGCGGCCCGGCCACGACCCAAGGATGGAACATGAAGATCAACTACTGCGACGTTCGTTTTGACAAGGCGTTTGGCACCGCCGCCCAGCTGCCCGAGAGCACCCTGCCCGAAGTCTCTTTCGCCGGGCGCTCCAACGTGGGCAAGTCCTCGCTCATCAACAAGCTTTTCGGGCGCAAGAAGCTCGCCATGGTCTCCTCTACCCCCGGCAAGACGGCGACCATCAACTTCTTCGTCTCCGGCATGGTCAACTTCGTCGACCTCCCCGGCTACGGCTACGCCCAGGTCTCCAAGAGCGAAAAGACCCGTTGGGCCCGCCTCATCGACGAATATTTCAACCAGGACAGGCGCTTCGCCCTTGTATGCTGCCTCGTCGACATCCGTCACGACGCAAGCAACCTCGACATCAGCATGGTGCGCTTCCTGCAGCACATGGAGCTTCCCTATGCCATCGTCTTCACCAAGGCCGACAAGCTGTCCAACAGCAAAGCCATCCAACAGAAGAACCTCCTGCTCAGGCAGCTTGGAGCACCTCAGGACACGCCTTGCGCCCTCACCTCGAGCCAGACGGGCAAGGGCATCGAGGAGCTGCAGGCAATCATCTGCGCGGCGTGCGACGAGGCCTGCTAGCCCTCGAAGCCCTCGTCTTCAATAAGGGCTCCTGAATCGGCAGCCTGTGTGGCAAGCGTGTCGCACCGCTCGTTGTACTCGTGGCCCGCATGCCCGCGAACCCAGTGGAACGTCACCTCATGCGGCTCCTTGGCGACAAGGAGCCGTTTCCATAGGTCGATGTTCTTCACCGGCTCTTTCTGAGAGTTCTTCCACCCCCTTTTGAGCCACCCGTCGACCCAGTTCTTGTTGAACGCGTTGACGACATACTGCGAATCGGTGTGCACTTCTACCGTGCAGGGGCGCTTGAGCGCCTCAAGGCCAATGATGACCCCCATGAGCTCCATGCGGTTGTTCGTGGTGCGTCGATATCCCTGGGACTTCTCGAGCGTATGGAGCTTGCCCGCCGGATCGGTGTAGAGAAGCACCGACCCATAGCCACCGGGCCCGGGATTTCCGCGCGACGAACCGTCGGAATAGAGCGTTACGTGCATATGGCCTCCTGAATACCTGCCAAAAATCAAATACAAACGAAAGAGCGCCCGAACGCGTCTATCCGCGGGGATGAGCCTGCAGGCTTACCTCGCGAAGGCGCTCGGGCGTCAAATGAGTATAAATCTGTGTGGTCGACAGACTCGCATGACCCAGCATTTCCTGAACGCTTCGCAAGTCCGCCCCGCCGTCGAGCACCTCAGTGGCAAACGTATGGCGCATGGTATGCGGCGTGGCCATTCCCGCAAGCCCAGCCTGGGCGAGCAGCTTCTCAAAGCGCGCTCGCAACGAACGCTCCGACATGCGTGCGCCGCGCGCATTGATGAAAAGCGCCCGCTGCGCGTCGGCGGCCTCCTCGGCCGTCAGGCCACCTTTGTGATTTGCAAGCAGCACGGGTCTGGCATGGGCAAGGTAGGCGTCGAGCGCATGAAGCGCAGCCGGATATAACGGAACTATCCGTTCCTTGCTTCCCTTACCAAACAGTCGCACGCTCTTGTCGGAAAAGTCGATACGGTCGACGTCGAGGGAGGCAACCTCGCCGATACGCGCCCCGCTTGCATACAGGAGCTCCACCAAGGCCGCGTCCAATGCGCCCGCCGGCGTCGAGGCGTCTGCGCACTCGAGCAGCTTCTCAACGTCTTCCTGGCTCAAGACATGCGGCAGGGATTTGGGCAGCTTGGGGCTCGAGACCACGGCGGCGGGGTTCGACTCGATGACCCCCTCGCGCACGAGCCACGAATAGAACGACCTCACGGCGGACAAACGCCTGTTGACCGTCGTCTTGGCATACCCGGCCCCCGAAAGAGACGACAGAAAGCGACGAAAGTCCCTATGCGTGGCCTGAAGCACGTCAATGCCGCAATTGGACGCCCAAATCAAAAAACAATCGAGGTCCTGGGCATAGGCCGCCGCCGTGTTGGGCGAATAGTTCCTGACGCGCGCAAGGTATGACAGGAAGGTGTCTGCAAGCTCGCGAGCTCGAATGCAGGCGCTATCGGCCATCGTCACCCCAGACGAGCTCGGTGCGCGCCTCGGGATCGATGTCGACGACGGAGGCGTTTGCCGCGCACCACGCGTCAAGGTCGGCCGCGGCGCGCTTGGCATACAGCTTGTACTTGTCGCGCTTGGAGAGCTTGCCCTTGTGCTCGAGCGCAGGCACGATGCCGAAGTTGACGTGCATGGGTTGATAGTCTTTTGTAGCAGGGTCAGTGGCATAGGCCATAAGGGAACCGAGCGCTCCCGTCACCGGCAGCGGCGGAAGAGCAAGACCACGCAGGTCGGCCAGGGTGTTGAATGCGGCGAGCAAGCCGGTGGCAATCGCCTCGGTGTACCCCTCGGTACCGGTGATTTGACCCGCAAAACGGATGCGTCGGTCGCCCTTGAGTGCGAAGGCCTCATCGAGGCAGGCGGGCGCATCGATGAAGGTGTTGCGGTGCATGACGCCATACCGGAAGAACTCGCACTCCTCAAGACCTGGGATCATACGGAACACACGGCGCTGCTCAGGCCAGGTGAGGTTTGTCTGGAAGCCCACAAGGTTGTAGGCCGTGCCTTGCCTGTTCTCAGCGCGCAGCTGCACCACCGCCCAAGGCCTGCGCCCCGTGCGAGGATCGATGATACCAACAGGCTTGAGGGCACCGAAACGAAGGGCGTCGTGGCCGGTGCGCGCAACCTCCTCAGCCGGCTGACAGGCCTGGAAAAGCTCGCGCCGCTCGAAATCACGCAAGATGGCCCTCTCGGCGCCCACAAGCTCGTCGACGAAGCGGTCGTATTCCTCTTTGTCCATGGGACAGTTGAGATAGTCGTCGCCATCCCCCTTGTCATAACGGGACATGGCGAAGACCTTCTCGCGGTCAAGCGTGGAGGCATCGACGATGGGCGCGGCGGCATCGAAGAACGACAGCTTCTTGCCTCCCACAAGGCCCTCGACCGTCTGAGCAAGGGCACCCGAGCACAGAGGTCCCGCCGCCACGACGACAGGACAGCCCTGGGGAAGCTCGACCACTTCCTCTCGGATGAGTTCGATGAGAGGCTCGGCGGCCACGGCCTGCTCGACGAGGGAGGAGAAGACGTCCCTGTCGACCGCAAGGGCCCCTCCCGCCGGCACCGCAGCCTGCTTGGCAAGCCCGATAAGGGTCGACCCCAGGCGCGTGAGCTCAGCCTTCAGCAAGCCGGCGGCTGAATCGGCGCGCAAGGCCTTGAGCGAGTTCGAGCACACGAGCTCAGCCAAGTGGTCGGTCTTATGCGCGGCCGAACTTGCCTGGGGGCGCATCTCGTAGAGCTTCACGGGGACGCCCCGCTTTGCAAGCGCCAAGGCGCATTCGCATCCTGCCAGGCCTGCACCGATAACGACGACGCCGTCTGTAACCGTGTCCATGTGTCTCGCTTCCTGTCGCGGCTTTGTACCGTTTATGTCCGGTAGCTATTGTGCGACAAGAACTCCCGTTCTGAAAGGCTATATCGCCCGTCTCGCAACCTCACCACCCTTCCGTCAAGCTCGAGCATCGACAATGTGCGCGTCACGCTGGCAACCGGCGCGCCAAACGCGGCCGCAAGCTCGCCGGCGGGACAGGGGCTTGCCTGCAGCGACCCGAGAATCCTCTCTTCGAGCACGCCCAGACCCTTAGGGCGTGAGGGCGCGGCCGGACCCTCGTGGCGCAGCACGCCGTATATGCGCGAATATGCGATCTCGAGACACTCCCTGTCCCACACCGGAAGCGCCCCCGGCTGGCTCGCGATAATGTAGTTGGAGCCAACCGAATTGGGCGAAAAGACGCTGCCGGGAAACACTAGGAGCTCCCGGCCGTAGTCCTCGGCATATCGCGCCGTGGAAAACGTGCCCGAGGGCATACCCGCCTCGCAGATGACCAGGCAGCGCGACAAAGCGGCTATGACCGCGTTTCTCTTGGGGAACGTCCAACGGGCCGGCGGGGTCCCCCAAGGATAGATGGAGACAACGGCACCCCGGCAAGCAACGATGGTGTCGAGCATATCGCGTGCGCCGCTTGGGTAGACGACATCGGCCCCCGATCCCAAGACCGCCAACGTCGGCGTCTGCCTCTGAATGGCGCGTCGCTGAGCTGCCTGATCACACCCAATCGCCGCACCCGACACCACCTGCAAGCCCATCTCGCTGGCGGCGTCAGCGGCCAGTTGGGCGCATGCCACGCCATATGAGGTGGCCTTGCGCGCACCGATGATCGAAACGCTCTCGCGGCCCAATGCCTCGGGGTCGCCCACGACATAGAGCGTCTCAGGCCTGTCAGGCACCTCAAGCAGCAACTCTGGGTACAGGTCGTCGCCGGGATGAAGCTCGTGGCGCGGACCGGCAAGAAGCATGCTCGTGCTCATATGACCTCCCCTGCCCCATATCTAAATCCAAAAGCCTCCAACAGGTGCGCGGCGCCAAGGCGCTCACTGCCGTCCATGTCGGCAATGACGCGCGCAACTTTGACAAGCGAGCTCAAACCGCGGACCGAGACGCCCCTTCGCTCGCTCATGTGCTCCACAAGCCTGGCCGCCTCGTCGTCGACCCCCGCCCTCACAAGGGACTGCGCGAGTTTGCCATGCACACCCTCAAATCCAGGGGCAGCCTCTTCAAACCGGGCGGCCCTCCATGCCGCAAACTCCCTGGTCTCTTCCACGACGGAGCGGAGTTGGCTCGAAGACGTGCAAGTGCCTCTGCCAAGGAGCTCGTCGGCACTCGGGCGCTCGAGAGTCACCGACATGCCTATCCTGTCGATCAGGGGTCCTGCCAACTTTGCCTGATAAGACCGAATGGCAGTCTCGGAGCACGTGCACGTCGCCGCCGGGTCTCCAAAGTGGCCGCACGGACATGGGTTGCTCGCAGCGACAAGCTGGAAGCGAGCTGGAAAGGCATACGTGCCTTCCACACGCGTGACACGCACCACGCCCTCTTCAAGCGGCTGACGCAACGCTTGCAATGTCAGGCGGTTGAACTCCGCCAGCTCATCCAGGAACAGGACTCCGTTATGGGCAAGCGAAACCTCTCCAGGCATAACGGGTCTGCCCCCGCCGAGAAGGCCTGCGACCGACGTCGAATGATGCGGGGCACGAAACGGCCTGCGCCTGCCCGCAACGCATTCCCCCTCCGCACCGCACACCGAGTAGATGAGCGCCGTCTGAAAGTACTCTCGATCATCGAGCTCGGGCAAGATGGAAGGAAGGCAACGGGCCAGCATCGTTTTGCCCACACCAGGCGGACCCACCATGATGATGCCCAGGCCACCGGCTGCGGCAATGCAAAGAGCACGCTTGGCAAGCTCCTGCCCGGCGACATCTGCAAAATCCGCCTCTCCGCTAGCCGACGTAACTTCTGAGCACGCCGAGCTCGCAGGACAGCCCACTTGGGTAAGGGGTTCGTGAAACTCCGCCAGGCTGGTAACATAGCGCACATCGGCCTGCCCCATCAGGCCGAACGCATCGCCCTGCGGGCAAATGAGGCGCAAGCCCTCACGCTGGGCAAGCTCGACATAGGCGACAAGCCCCCGAATGGGAAGGACCTCGCCTTCAAGCGAGAGCTCCCCCACTATGAGGCACTTGTCGAGACCCTCCGGCTCCATCTGCTCGGTCGCCACAAGGATTCCCACGGCCATGGGCAGGTCGAACGACGAGCCGGTCTTCTTCATGTCGGCCGGCGACAAGCTCACCGTGACAGACTTGCGAAGCGCCCCGAAACCTGAGGCTGGAAGGGCGCACCGCACACGCGTGCGCCCCTCGCCCACCGCAAGGTCGGCCCGGCCCACCACGGCCACACCGGGCAGGCCAGAGCTCACCGAGACTTCCATCTGCACAAGACGCGCCTCGACGCCCCAGAGCATCGCCGTCTTGACGCTCACCACGTGCGGCATCAGCCCTCCCACTCGCAGATGCCCATGAAATGATGGACTTGAGCGCGGCGGGGCCTGACGATGTTGATTGCGAGGGCGTCGAGCCTCACGCTTTCGAACCACTCATGAGTTCTGAGGTAGTCGAGCGTAATCCTGCGGTACTTCCGAATCTTCTCGGCAGTAATGGCGTCTTCTGGCAGGGCATCGGCACCGAGGCGCGTCTTGACCTCGACGAGCACGACGGTGTCGTCTTTGACACAGACAAGGTCCGCCTCGCCGGCTGCCGTGCGGTAGTTGCGCTCGAGAATCTTGTATCCCCAACGCCGGAGGTACCGGGCGGCAATGTGCTCACCGAGCTTGCCCAACTGATGGGGGTCATGAATGTCGTAGCGGCCCAGGTCGCCCTCTTCGTCAAACTCGCCATCGTCACATTCCAACGTGCTTGAACCGGTCTCAATCCATCGATCGGACAGGCAACTCTGCGCCTGCGTCACAAGATCGTCTTCGCTGTAATCTTCTTCGTCCTCGTCGTAATCCTCGTCATCCAAGTCGTCTTCAAAGCCATCGGGATAAGCGCGCGCGAGCGGGTCGTTGGCAAAAATGTTGTCGCCTATGATGCTGTCTGTGGCCATCGAGCACGTTTTTCTTGCTTTGCGTGCGGCAGAATCCTCGTCTTCACCCTCAGCCCAAGCGTCTTGTCCTGCGCCCGCGGCCTCGGAGGAGCCAACCTCAGCCTCCACGTCCACGGCCTTGGAGGGACCGGCCTCATCCTCCACGCCCACGGCTTTGGTGGGATCAGCCTCACCCCATGCGTTCTCGGATTCGGAGGAGTCGGCCTTCGCCGCCGCATTTTCCGCCTCGGACGAATCAGCCCCTTCCCCAACATTCTCGTCCTCGGACGGGACGCCCTCTTCCTCGGCGCCTGCAGCCTCAGCGGGCGTTGCGGCGACTACGGCATGCGCAGTGGCCATCGCGCAGTCGCCTTCATTGATTGGCTCGACCCCAGCCGGACCGCCCTCAACCTGCGCGTCCACAGGCCTGGTCTTGATGACGCCGTCCTGCACGGCAGGGATATCGTCGACCGCTGCAGCGGCCTTGCGACGGCCCGGCCTCTTCGCCCGCGGAATCTCGGGCGTCTCCCCACCCTCCCCAGCCAGTGGCGCGACATCACCTGGCGCCGCCTTCCTTCCCCTTGTCGTGCGCTTTGTGCCAGTGGTTTGCTGTACGGACTTCTTCTCGTCTTCCATACCGACCTCCTTGTCTGCGAACCAACAGCAGCCCAAGCATGTCAGATTCGATGTCACACGCGTGTCACAGGATGTCACAGGGCGCACCATGCCACGTCTACCTGCTCTTTCATTTAAAATAGCCAGGTAGATCACTTGTCTGCGCACAGCGAAAATCCTCAGCGTTCGAAACCTCGCACCTCTCCACGACATCTCGACAAGTTGTGACTTTCGCGTCATAAAATAAAAGACTCACATATCCGATGCGAGGGTGTGTAGATGTGTGGTCGTTGCGGGTTTTCGCCCTTTTTGCTGATTACCTTTCGAGCCAGCCTTGCCCCAATCGAATGATTCCCCTATACTTTTCTGCTTGTAAAAGACGGGTAGGCGAACCCTGCCCTTGCGACTTTCGAGGAACGGAAACAAGAATGGATTACATCCGCGCAATTGAGGCTCAGCAGCTTCGCGATGACCTTCCCAAGATGCGTGTCGGTGACACCGTCAAGGTGCACTACCGCATTAAGGAGGGCAACCGTGAGCGTATCCAGGCTTTCGAGGGCGTTGTCATTCGCCTGAGCGGTCCTGGCGCCCGCGAGACCTTCACCGTCCGTAAGATTTCCTACGGCGTTGGCGTTGAGCGTACCTTCCCGGTTCACTCTCCCAAGATTGCCAAGCTCGAGGTTCTGCGTCACGGTCACGTGCGTCGCGCCAAGCTTTACTACCTGCGCGACAAGGTGGGCAAGGCTGCCCGTCTGCGCGAGGTTCGCTAGTTACTCGCTTTACTTTACAGCAAAAGGCGTCGTCCTTGTGGGCGGCGCCTTTTTTATTGTCTGAAAGGCCGCCCAATGTCCACTGCCCCCACATCGCATCAATCAAACCACGAGGCCAAGCCCCTCTCCTGCGCCCAGATTAAAAGCCTCTTTGACGCTTGCCAGTTTGATGACCTTCCCGCTTTCATCGCGGCACATGAAACGGATTCTCGCAAGCAAATCCAAACCCTTGTGGCACGCGCCCGTCGTCAGCAGGCCAAAGAACTCGCCGAGCGACAGCGAGTGCTGGAGATGTACGAGACGATGCGCTCCTTGGGTGGCGACGGGGTCGTCATCGGTGTCGACGAAGTCGGGCGCGGCCCCTTGGCCGGCCCCTTGACCGTGGCAGCGGTTGCACTGCGCAGCGACGATCCCATCTGGGGCATCAACGACTCCAAACAGCTGACTCCCGAGACGCGCGAACATCTAGCCGCCCAAATCAAGGAACGCGCCTTGGCCTGGGGCATCTGTCATATTCCACCTGCGCAAATCGACGAGCGCGGCATGGCGGCATGCCTGCATGCGGCAATGCTCCAAGCGGTTGAGAACACAGGGCTCGAGCCTGACAGCGTCTTGATAGACGGCGTACCCCTGCATATTCATCCCAAGGAAACGTGCATCGTAAAAGGCGACGCAAAGGTTGCCTGCATCGCAGCAGCCAGCATTGTCGCAAAGGTCGCCCGTGACACGATGATGTGCGAGGCGGCCGAGCTTTACCCTGGCTATGGCTTTGAACAGAACAAGGGCTATGGCTCCGCCGAGCACATTGCGGCAATTGAGCGAATCGGGCTCTCCCCCATCCATCGCCGCAGCTTTTGCCGCAACTTCGCCCTGCCGCAAACTGCAAGCGAGTAGTTAGCGCAACCGCGTCGCCCAATTCTGCGGCACCGCCAGCTCCTCAAACATATGCACGGCGTACCGGTCGGTCATACCCGCAATGAAGTCGCTTACCTCGACAATGACGCCGTCCTGGGGCCGCCTGCGATATTCGGGCGGCACCTGGTCGAAGTGGTCGAAGTAATAATCAAACAGGTACTCGATAAGGCGGTCGGCTTTGGGCTCCTCCGCCTTTGCGTCAGAGGCGGCATAGACGTTTTCAAACAGGAACGACCGCAGCTCCATCATGGCGCCCCATATTTTGTCCGACATCGCGATGTCGTCGCCCAGTGAGGCGGAATTGGTGATCATGTCCTCCACAAGCGTCGTGATGCGCTCAGTGGAGGTGTGCCCCAGAAGACGGTGCGTGCTCTCAGGCAGCTGATTTTCGCGAAGTATGCCAGCCCGTATGGCATCGTCGATGTCATGGTTGACATAGGCGATGCGGTCGGCCGTTGCCACGATGCGACCCTCGAGGGTCTTAGCGCGCTTCTGGCCGTTATGGCAAAGGATTCCGTCCACCACCTCACGCGTGAGGTTCAACCCTTCGCCGTCATGTTCCAAATATTCAACGACGCGCACAGACTGCTCGCTATGCTCAAAAAGACCCTCCGCCTGCTCGGGCGGCAACCCCCGGTGACGTGCAATAACGCGACACAGCGAAGCCTCACCGGTATGGCCGAACGGCGTGTGACCCAGGTCATGGCCCAAGGCAATCGCCTCGATGAGGTCTTCGTTGAGAGCAAGGCCACGTCCAATTGAACGGGCTATCTGCGCGACCTCCAACGTATGGGTGAGTCGCGTACGGAAATGATCGCCTTCAGGCGAGAGAAAGACCTGCGTCTTGTGCGAAAGGCGCCTGAACGACTTCGAGTGCAAAATCCGGTCGCGATCGCGTTGGAAAGCCGTGCGGAACGGGTCCTCCTCAATAGGATGCAAACGACCCAGGGTCTCGTCGGAGAAAGCAGCACAAGGTGAAAGGGCGGCGTGTTCCAAGGCCTCGCGGTCAATCCTACTCATCACTTTGAACGCCATGCGATCACCCTCCTGCGCATCTAAACCCACTGGGTGCACTTTATACCAAAACGGGCGCACCCCACCATATGGGATGCGCCCGCATCAACGAACTGTAACACTGTCCGAAAAGCCTCGAAAGGCCTCACGGAATCTCGAACGCACTTAGCGCACCGTGGAGCGCAGCGTGGCCTGAGCAGCGGCGAGGCGCGCCACAGGCACACGGTAAGGCGAGCAGCTCACGTAGTCCAAACCGAGATCGTAGAACTTCTGGATGGACTCGGGGTCGCCGCCATGCTCACCGCAGACACCCAGGTCGAGCTCGGGGTTCGTGCCGCGACCCAGCTTGACGGCGGTGTCGATGAGGCGGCAGACACCATCGTCGACCGTCTCGAAGGGGTTGCGCATCACAAGCTTCTGCTTGAGGTACTGCGGGATGAAGCTGCCCTCGACGTCGTCGCGCGAGAAGCCGAACGTCGTCTGGGTAAGGTCGTTGGTGCCGAAGCTGTAGAAGTCGGCGTACTCGGCCACCTGGTCGGAGGTGACGGCGGCACGCGGCAGCTCGATCATGGTGCCGACGGGAATCCAGGAGAGGTCGACGCCCTGGGCAGAGCCGACCTCAGCCAGCGTCTGCTCGATGGAGGCACGCATGGCCTTGAGCTCGGCGGCGAGGCTCACGAGCGGGACCATGATGCGGGGCTTGGGGTCGAGGTTCTCCTTCATGAGCTCGGCCGTGGCCATGGCGATGGCACGCACCTGAAGAATGGGAAGCTCGGGGTACACAAAGCCCAGACGGCAGCCGCGCAGGCCCAGCATCGGGTTGGACTCGATCATGGAGTCAATCTGACGCAGGAGCTTCTTCTTGCCAGCAAGCTCGGCCTCAGAGGCACCGGCGCACTCGAGGCGCGTGATCTCAACCTCGAGCTTGCGGGGGTCGTCGAGGAACTCGTGCAGGGGCGGGTCGAGCAGGCGAACGGTGACGGGCAGGCCGTTCATGGCCTTGAACATGGCGTAGAAGTCGCCGGTCTGAGCCTCGTAGAGGTCCTCGCATGCCTTGTTGCGAACAGCCTTGTCGTCGTTCAGGATGTAGCTCTGGATGATCTGCTTGCGGTCGCCGAGGAACATGTGCTCGGTACGGCACAGGCCGATGCCCTGAGCGCCGAAATCGCGAGCGAGCTGGGCGTCGGCAGGGTTGTCGGCGTTGGCCTCAACGCCAAGCTTACGAACCTCATCGGCCCAGGTAAGGATGGTCTCAAGGTCGCCCGTGATCTTGGAGTCGACGAGCTTGACGGCGCCGAGGACAACGGCGCCGGTGCTGCCGTCGATGGAGATGACGTCGCCCTCGTGCAGCACGATGTCGGTGCCGGAGACGACGACCTCCTTCTTGGCGGCGTCGATCTTCAGCTTCTCAACGCCGCAGACGCAGGGGGCGCCCATGCCGCGGGCAATGACGGCGGCGTGGCTCGTCTTGCCGCCGTGGCTCGTAAGGATGCCCTTGGCGGCAACCATGCCGGCCAGGTCGTCGGGGTTGGTCTCCCAGCGAACGAGGATGCAGTCGCGACCCTCGGCAGCGGCTGCGACGGCGTCGGCCGAGGAGAACACGACCTCGCCCACAGCGGCGCCCGGGGAGGCGTTGAGACCCTGGGCGAGCAGGTCGTACTTGGCGGTCTTGTCGAACTGGGGGTGCAGGAGCTGGTCGAGCTGAGCGGGATCGACGCGCTTGAGCGCCTCTTCTTTCGTGATGAGGCCCTCGTCCACCATGTCGATGGCAACCTTGAGGGCGGCGGCGGCGGTGCGCTTGCCCACGCGGGTCTGCAGCATGAAGAGCTTGCCCTGCTCGATGGTGAACTCGATGTCCATCATGTCGCGATAGTGGTTCTCAAGGATGACGAAGACGTCCTCGAGCTCCTGGCCAGCCTTCTCAAGACCGGGGGTGTGCTTGAGCGTCTCGATGGGCTCGGTGTTGCGGATGCCGGCCACGACGTCCTCGCCCTGGGCGTTGACCAGGTAGTCGCCGTAGAACTCCTTCGTGCCGTCGGCAGGGTTGCGCGTGAAGGCAACGCCCGTGGCGGAGGTCTCGCCCTTGTTGCCGAAGACCATGCTCATGACGTTGACGGCGGTGCCCAGGTCGTCGGAAATCTTGTTCTGCTTGCGATAGAGGATGGCGCGGCTGTTGTTCCAGCTGCCGAAAACAGCCTGGATGGCAAGGAGGAGCTGGACGCTGGGGTCCTGGGGGAACTCGACCGAGCCGGAGGCGCCCACGAGCTCGGGGTGGTCCTCAGCGCTGACGTTGGAGGTGAAGATGCCCTTGAACTCATCGACGAGGGCCTTGAGGTCCTCAGTGGTGAGGTCGCAGTCGTTGCGCACGCCCGCGGCGATCTTGCGCGCGGTGATAGCGTTCTCGAAGTTGTCGGCGTCAACGCCCATCACGACGTCAGAGAACATCTGGATGAAGCGACGGTAAGAGTCCCAGGCAAAACGGGGGTTCTGGGTCTGATCGATAAGGCCCTGAACAGAGAGGTCGTTCATGCCGAGGTTGAGGACCGTGTCCATCATGCCAGGCATGGAGAACGGTGCACCGGAACGCACGGAAACGAGCAGTGGGTCCTTGGGGTCGCCGAGCTTCTTGCCGGCACGCTCTTCAAGGTCGAGGCGAGCCTGCTCGATGAGGTCGAGAACACCCTCGGGCCAGACGTTGCCGGCGTTTGCATACTCCATGCAGGTCTGGCAGGTGATGGTGAAGCCAGGCGGGACGGGCAGGCCGATCTTTGCCATCTCGGCGAGGTTCGCACCCTTACCGCCGAGGATATAGTTGTCCTTGGCGGAACCCTCGGTGACATTGACACCCTGGGCGTCCTTACCGAACTTGTAGATGCGCTGTACGTCGGACACTAGCATCTCCCATTCATCTGGCGGCGTCGTGAGCCGCAACGGATTGGAAAAACAGTGCGGGATGGCACGACATAGTCCATCCAACACAACGAACTATACCTATTCTAAGCACATAAGGCGAGCTAATCAGCCAAAACAATGCCACAAGCAGGCAAGTGCCACACCTGTGAAGCGCAGATAGAATCCCTGTGCCGCCCACCGGGACAAAAAACGCCGCCCACTTTCGCGGACGGCGAACGGCAATCAAAACGTGGGGCCCATGTCATCGTTTGGGTGCTTAAGCCTTTGCGCGAGACGCCCTCAGGTTCTCGGCCTGCTCGAAATAGCCCAGGATGATCTGCGCGGTCTCCTCGACGGCACGGCCGTTGGTGTGCACGACGATGCAGCCAAGCTTCCTCATAAGGGCGCGAGCCTCGTCAAGCTCCTCCTGAATACATGTGGGATCGGCGTAAGAGCCTGCCACTTTGCGCGCCTCAAGGCTGCCGAGACGCTCGTTGCGAATCGAGGAGAGCACTTCAGGCGTGGAGATGAGACCGAAGATGCGGTGCGGCTCGACGTCGAAAAGCTCGTGGGGCGGCTCTGAACCCTTGGCAAGGGGGATGTTTGCCACACGATAGCCCTGAAACGACATGTACATGGACAAGGGCGTCTTTGAAGTGCGCGACACGCCGACCAAGACGATGTCAGCCTTGGTGAGGTCCTGCGGGTTGCGCCCGTCGTCATGGGCAACAAAAAACTCCATCGCATTGATGCGATTGAAGTAGCGATCGTCTACCTTGCGGATGGCGCCTGCTTGGATATGCGGCTCCAGGCCGGTCAGACGCTGAACGGCGTCGAGCGCGGGACCGATAAGGTCGAGCGAATCGATGCCGCGCGCCTCGAACTCGGCCTCAATCTGCGCACGAAGCCCGCGGTCGACGATGGTGTAGAACACAAGCGCCTTGACGTCGGGGTCGGCGCAATGCTCGTCGAGGTACGCACGAACCTGCTCTACTTTCGTCACCTTGGGAAGGCGCTGGATGTGAACGCATCCAACACCGAACTGGGACGTCGCGGCAAGGGCGACTTCTGCTGCCGTCTCACCGAGCGAGTCCGAGATGACGTGAATGGTGGGGACCAAGGCCCCTGGTTGAGCCGCCAGGGGTTGCTCCGTGGGGCTGATGCCATAGCAAAACTCGTCCACTCTTGCGCCTCCCTCTACAAAAAGGCCGCTGCGGCGGCTCTTTGGGGGACACACACCTCGCGATGCGCATCCCCCACCTGCCTAGCCGCAGCGGCCCGGGTCTGGTGTTTATCAGGCAGAGCCAGCGCTATGCCTTCTTCTCCATCTTGCCAAAGTCGGCGACGTCGTGGAAGACACCGACGAAGCGGTTGAGCAGACGCAGGCGGTTGGCACGAACGGCAAGGTCGTCGTCCATGACCATGACATCGTTGAAGAACGTGTCGATAGGCGTGCGCAGGGCGGCAAGGGCCTCGATGGCACCGGCGTAACCGCCCTCGCCGGCAAGGCAGGCCTCAACCTTGGCGGCAGCCATGTCAACGGCCTCAAGCAGCGCAGACTCGCTGGGACCAAGCAGGGACTTGTCGACGTCGCAACCAAGGGCCGCATCGCGCAGGTTGTTGGCACGGGTGTAAGCGCTTGCCAGGTCGTCAAAGACCTCGCGCGAACCAGTGCGAGCATCCTCAAGGGCATGAGCACGGGCGATGAACTCGGCGGGCTCGACAATGCCGACGGCCTTGACGGCCTCGACCGTGTCGGCGCTGACGTTCTCGTCGCGAGCCATGCTGGCAAGACGGCCCACAAAGAAGTCGGCGACGGCAGCCTCAACGGCAGCGAAGTCAAACTCGATGCCTTGGGCAGCGAGGCCCTCGAGCGCAGCGTGAATGGCAGCCACCAGGCTGATGGCGGGCTCGGCGCGAAGGATGTTGATGATGCCGATGGCGGCACGGCGAACCGCGAAGGGGTCGGAGGAGCCAGTGGGGGCCTCGCCGATCGCGAAGATGCCGCAAGCGGTGTCAAGCTTGTCGGCCATGGCGACAATGCGGCCGACAAGGCCGTCGGGCAGGACGTCGCCTGCGAAGCGCGGGCGATAGTGCTGGCTCACGGCAAGGGCGACCTCGGGGGCCTCGCCGGAGGCGGTGGCATAATAGCCGCCCATGACACCCTGCTGGCTGGTGAACTCCACCACGGCGCCCGTCACGAGGTCAGCCTTGGCGAGGTAGGCACCGCGCTGGGCCTTCTCGACGACGTCGGCGTCATAACCAGCCTGGGCACCGATCTTGCCGGCGAGGTCGCGCACGCGCATCGTCTTGTCGAGCATGGTGCCGAGCTTCTCCTGGAAGCCGACAGTTGCCAGCTTGGCGACATAGGCCTCGAGCGGATACTTGAGGTCCTCCTCGTAGAAGAACTTGGCGTCGGACAGACGGGCGCGCACAACGCGCTCGTTGCCCTGGGCAATGACGTCGTTGCGAGCCGGGTCGCCGTTGGAGACAAGGACGAAGTGGTTCGTCAGCTTGCCCTGGGCGTCATACAGCGGGAAGTAACGCTGGTTGGAGAGCATCGACTCGCAGATGATCTCGTTGGGAACCTGCAGGAACTCCTCGTCGAAGTCAGCCACGACGACCGTGGGCCACTCGACAAGGTTGACAACCTCGTCGAAGGTCTTCTTGGGCGTGTCGGCCTTGAGACCGCGCTGCGCCTCGACCTCGGCGATGCCCTCGCGGATGATCTGGGCGCGCTTGGCGCCGGAGACCACGACATGGGCAGACTCGAGGACGTCGAAGTACTCCTGAGCCGAGGCAATCTCATAGGTGCCGGGGTTCATGAGGCGATGGCCCTTCGTGGTGCGGCCGGCAACATGGCCGCAGAACTCAACGGGGACGACCTCGTCGTCGAGCAGGCACACAAGCCAGCGGACGGGGCGGGAGAAGCGATAGGGCGTGGTGCCCCAGCGCTGGGTGCGAAGGCCGGTCAGCTTGTCGTTGATCTTGCTTGCGGCGGCGGCCAGGACCTCGGTCAGGACCTCACCAGCGGGACGCGCGGGCGTCGTGCGGTCGACCCACACATAGCTCTTGCCGTCCTGCTCGCGCACGACAAGGTCAGCGGCGGTGGCACCCTTGCCACGAGCGAAGCCAGCAGCAGCCTTCGTCGGGTTGCCGTCGGCGTCGAAGGCCTGGGCAGCGGCGGGGCCACGGAAATGCTCCTCAAGCTGGTCGGTCGCGGAAGCGACACCGTGGATGAGCGTGGTGAGGCGGCGCGGGGTGCCGATGACCTCGACGCCCTCAAAGCCCAGGTGGGAGCCCTTCAGGCCCTCACGCACGAGCTCTTCCATCACGACGCACGACTTGTTGAGGGCGGCGCTGGGCAGCTCCTCGGTACCGATCTCGAAAACAAGTTCCTTGGTCGAAGCCATTGTTTAAGCCACCTCCTGGGCGCTGGTCTTTGCTACGGCGTCCTCGTGAGCCTGCCATGCCTCACAGCACGCCTTGGCCACGGCGCGGACGCGCAGGATGTATGCGGCACGCTCGGTGGCACTGATAGCACCGCGCGAGTCGAGCAGGTTGAAGGCATGCGAGCACTTAAGCACGCAGTCATATGCCGGCAGGGGCTGGCCGGCCTCGAGGCAGTGGTGGCACTCGGCCTCGTACTCGTCGAACTTGCGACGCATGAGGTCGACGTCGGCAAGCTCGAAGTTGTAGGTCGAGAACTCGCGCTCGTTCTCGAGGTAGACGTCACCGTAGGTGAAGACGCTGCCGTCGGCGCTGCGAGCCCACACCAGGTCATAGACCGAGTCGACGCCCTGGATGTACATGGCGAGGCGCTCCAGACCATAGGTGATCTCCACGGGCACAGGGCCGACCTCGATGCCGCCCACCTGCTGGAAGTAGGTGAACTGCGTGACCTCCATGCCGTTGAGCCACACCTCCCAGCCAAGGCCCCAAGCGCCCAGCGTCGGCGACTCCCAGTCGTCCTCGACAAAGCGCACGTCATGCTCTGCCGGCTCGATGCCGATGGTGCGCAGGGAGTCGAGGTAGAGCTCCTGGGGGTTGTCAGGAGAGGGCTTCATGAGCACCTGGAACTGATAGTAGTGCTGCAGGCGGTTGGGGTTCTCGCCGTAACGGCCGTCGGCGGGACGACGGCAGGGCTGAGCATAGCAGGTGCGCCAGGGCTTGTCGCCAAGCGCGCGCAGCGTCGTGGCCCAGTGGAACGTGCCAGCGCCGACCTCGCTGTCATAGGGCTGCAGCACGACGCAACCCTGGGACGCCCAGTAGTTTTGCAGGGCGAGGATGATCTCCTGGAACGTCAGGGCATCCTTGTTCATCGCAGTCTTCCTTCCTATGTAGAACAGGGCGAGGCACATGCCTCGCCCACGTTGCAGGACTATGGTATTAGCCGAGGGGTCCGACCGAAATTTGAATCGAGCCGTCTCCATTGGTTCTGAACAGCGGCCAATAGCGGAACACGGCATGGCCGGTAATGGCAGAGGCGTCCACTGCACCGAACACACGCGAGTCAGCCGAGTTGCCGCGGTTGTCGCCCATGGCCCAGAAATACCCCTCAGGAATGGTGTAGGGATACGAGATCTGGGTCTTCGTGCGCTCGCCGGAGGAGTTGAGCACAAGCTCACCGGCATCGGCGTCGTACGACAGGACGGCCCCTTCGTAGGAGAGGTCGCTCGTCATCGGCTTGGTCGCCTGGCCGTTGGTGTACGGCTCGTCGAGGGCCACCCCGTCGACGTACACAACGCCGTCGCGCAGGTCGATGGTCTGACCGCCAACCGCGATGACGCGCTTGATGAGCGTCTCGGAAGGATCGCGCGGATTGGTGAACGTGACGATCTCGCCAGGCTCGGGCATATCGGAAAGCGCGGTCGTGATCTTCTCGGCAAAGACGCGGTCGCCGATTTGAATCGTCTGAAGCATGGATCCCGAGGGAATCTCAAACGGCTCCACAACCCAGGTGCGCAGCGCCAGGATTGCCAGCAGCATGATTGCAAAGGCGACCACGAACTCCATGACACCGGAGAGCCAGCCTTGCTTGCCGCCCTTCTCGCCGCCAGGCTGCACCGCCGCGTCGACGGACTCGGCCGGGGCCTTTTCCTCGTCTGAACTCGAAGTGGTAATGTCGCTCACGAACCGGACCTCCTTGTCTCACATCGTTGGTGTGCCCAGCGAACAGACACGTGAAGGATAATTGTAGTACCGATCAGGCGCATGAAGAACGAGCTTTACGCACTTCTTACCGAAGAATGTCAAACAGGTCGAGAGCCGCCATGCGCGAGTCCTCACCGGCGGCAATGCGCTCGAGAAGCTCCTCGGCGCGCTGCCTCTCCTTGTCGGTAAGGTCGGCCGTGGCGATAAGGTCGGGACGACGCTCACATGTGCGCACGATTGCGTCGGCCCTGCGCCATGCGGCGATCTTCGCGTGATCGCCGCTCAAAAGCATGGCAGGCACTTCCATCCCATGCGTCTGAGCAGGGCGGGTGTACTGCGCATACTCGAGAAGCCCGGCGCCGAACGACTCGTCGACGCAGCTCTGGTCGTCTCCAAGCACGCCGGGGATGAGCCGCACGACGGCATCGGTCACCGTGAGCGCCGCAAGCTCGCCGCCCGTGAGCACATAATCGCCCAGGGAGATGCAGCGGTCGGCGCGCGAATAGACGCGCTCGTCCATGCCCTCGTAATGGCCGCAGACAAACAAGATGCGGTCCTTGTGGGAGAGCTCCTCGGCCATCGCCTGGCAAAAGGGCTCGCCCGTAGGGGTGAAGAAGACGGTATATGCGGGATTGTCGGGGCCAGCCAGCTCATCAAGGGCCTCAAAGAAAGGCTCGCACTTCATGAGCATGCCCTGGCCGCCGCCGTAGGGCGCGTCGTCAACCGTGCGATGCCTGTCGTGGGTCCAGTCGCGCAGGTCATGGGCTGCAAACTCAAGGTAGCCCGCCTTGCGGGCCCTGCCCATGATGGACAGGGACATGATGGGCTCAAACATCTGGGGAAAGACGCCGAGGGTCTCGATACGAATGGCCACGGCTCTACTCCTCGGGCAGGATGCCGCGAGGGAGCCTGACCACAACCTGGCCCGACTCGTCCTCAGGAAGCTCAAGCACGACCTCTTCAAGGACCGGCACCAAAAACTCGCCGTACTTCTCTGACTGCACGACCCAGACATCGTTGGCCGGCAGCAGCATGAGCTCGGAGATTTCGCCCACAACGCCGCGAGTCTCGTCGACCATCTCGCAGCCCACGCAGTCGAGGAACTCGCGCTCCTCAACATACTCGGGCACGTCTTCGCAACGCGCAAGCACGAGCTTGCCCACCAGGCGCTCGGCAGCGTTGAGGTCGCGGGCGCAGGAGAACGCCACCAGAGGCGGTTCCTGCTCGCCCACCGAGGTCACGGTGCAAAAGCGGTCAGTTTCAAGGTCGGGAGGAGTCAGGCACACGCGCATGCCAGGCTTTAGACAAAAGGGGAGGCCGTCGAGTGCAACCGCGACGACCTCCCCTTTTTTGCCATGAGTCCGTGATATGCGCGCAACGTTGATGTATCCCGTCACGCTATCGTGGTTCATAAGCTTATCCCACAACCTCAACTTCGGCATTAATCTCGTCACGAGCAGCGCAGGCTCGGGCGAGGGTGCGAATCGACTTGATGACGCGGCCGTGACGGCCCACCACCTTGCCGACGTCCTCGGGGTCGACGTGGACTTCGATAAGCGAAGACTCGTCGGAGTCCGTCACGTCGATGATGATGGCGTCGGGGTTGTCGACAAGTGAAGCAACCATGTACTCGACAAGGTCGCACACATTGTCGCTCGGCATGACCTCGTCAGACACCTCGTCGACGATGTCGAGCGCCTCAGACATTACTGAGCGTCCTTGACCTGCTTGATCAGGCGGGCAACGGTCTCAGTGGGCTGAGCACCCTTGGCGATCCAAGAGTCAACCTTCTCCATATCCATGGAAACGAAGGAAGGCTCAACCATGGGGTTGTAACGGCCGACCTCCTCGACGTTGCGGCCGTCGCGGGGGCAACGGGCGTCAGCGACGACAATACGGTAGTAGGGGTTCTTCTTGGAACCGTGACGAGCGAGACGAATCTTGACAGCCAATGAAAGCTCCTCAGTACTTGTGGCACGCAAGCCACAGATCGATACGTAGCGACTGATTATTTTACGACAAAGCCACACGGAATGCATCTGGAGTTTTTGCTTGTCTCAGCCATTCCACAAGACACCATATTCTGCTGAAATCACCCTGGGGTTTGTCGTGAACCTGCGCAGGGACAAAGAATTCAGAATGCGTTCAGCCAGCCTGGATACCATTAACCTGAAAATGGCACTTTAGCGAAGGAAAGGACGGCCACCATGAACGTATTGATCGTTGAGGACGAGTCCAACCTCGCCGACGCCCTGTCTCACATACTTCAGGAAAGCAAGTACCACGTCGATTGCGCTAACGATGGCAAGACCGGTCTGGACTGGGCCCTCACGAACATGTATGACGCCATTGTCCTCGACATCATGCTGCCTGGGATGGACGGCATCGAGGTGTGTCGCACACTGCGCTCCAAAGGCATCTCCACCCCCGTCATCATGCTGACGGCACGCTCGGAGGTACGCGACAAAGTCGCAGGCTTAGACGCCGGCGCAGACGACTATCTCACGAAGCCCTTCGACCCCGAAGAGCTGTGCGCTCGCCTGCGCGCACTCACCCGTCGCACAGGCGAGGTCGTGCTCGACTCCGTAAGCTACGGCGACCTCGAGCTCGGCTTGGCCGACCTTGAGCTCAAATGCGCCGACAAGGCGGTGAGGCTGTCTCAACGCGAAGGCGCGGTCATGGAGCTGCTCATGCGCTCCCCTCAAAACGTCTTCTCAAAGCAAGCCCTGCTCACCCGCGTCTGGGGCACCGAGGGTGAGACGGGCGTCAATAACGTCGAGGCCTACATATCATTCCTGCGCAAGAAGCTTGCTTTTTTGAAATCAAACGTCAGCATTGACACTATCAGGATGCTGGGATACAGGCTCAGCTACCCGGAAGACTGCAAGGCATAGCCTACTATGTAAGGACGCACCATGCTCAAAAAGCTGCGGCTGCGCATCATCGGCACCATCATGGCCATGGCGACCCTCGTGTTCGCCGTGGCCTTCTTTGTCCTGTGCTCCACGATGTGGCACACCTCGTCGTCGGCGTTCACGCACGAGTTGGAAGAGGCCGTGGAGAATGGCCCCACAGTAAGCGTGGACTTCAGCATCGGCGGTTGGAACCCCAGATTCGATGCGGTAGGCGACGGGGGGTCCGACGACGGCTCCTCCACTGACGACGAAGGCTCCCGCAAGCGCTCCCCACGCGGCTCGTTCACACCCATCGCGCTCATCACCTTCGATCCCGACGAGGGAACGGTGCTGCAGTACAACGCCGACTACGCCGCCATGTCGCAAGCGGTGCGTGCCACGGCAATCGAGCGGACCATCGAGAAGGCTAACGGTTCGGGCATCTACACTGACCTGGGGCTTTTTTGGTGCATCCATTCCAACAAAGACGGCGAGCTCGTCATGGCCTTCGCAGACGCCGGCGCGTTTCTCTCCTCAATGCGGGCAACCGTGATGGGGATTCTGGCCGTCTTCGCGCTCACGCTGGTTGCCGTGACCTTCGTGAGCATATTGCTCGCCCATCTCATTACCCGGCCCGTCAAACGCGCCTGGGACCAGCAGACACAGTTCATCGCCGACGCGTCGCACGAGCTCAAAACGCCGCTCACCGTCATTCTCGCCGACACCGACATCATCGCGGCGCACCCGCAGACCCAGGTCGCCGACCAGATGAAATGGGTGTGCGGCATCAAAGACGAGTCCAAGCACATGAAGGGCCTCGTCGAGGAGCTGCTCTTCCTTGCGCGAAACGACGAAGGCGGTACAGGAGCGGGCACGCGCGACAAGCAGGAGCCAATCAACCTGTCTGCCCTCGCACAGGAGTCGTGCCTTGCTTTCGACGCCGTGGCGTTCGAGGCAAACGTCGAGCTCAATGAGGACATAGAAGACGGCGTGGAGATTCGAGCCGACAAGATTCAAGTCGAGCGCCTCATCAGGTCGCTCATCGACAACGCCGTGAAGTACGCCGGCACGCAGGGCCACGTCACGGTGAAGCTGCGCAAAAAGAAGAAGGACCACGCGGTATTTACCGTCAACAACACCGGCCCGGTCATCCCCGCAAACGAGCTTCCCCACGTCTTCGACCGTTTCTGGAGAAGCGACACCTCGCGCACACGCGGCGCGACGGCAAGCTACGGGCTGGGTTTGGCAATCGCAAAGAGCATCGCGCAGGCCCAAGGGGCGGACATATCCGTCACAAGCACCGAAAGAGACGGCACGACCTTTACCGTCGAATTCTAGCTGGCACAAAAAAACTGCCGGTGCAGCACCCTGGCCCTTGCATGGGATAGGGACGCCGCACCGGCAGTCTCGTAATAGCGCATGTCGCAAGAACTTAGTTCTCGCCGAGCTCCTTTGCGGAGTTCAGGGAATCGGCATCGGCGTCCTCGGACTCGGCGTTCTGGCGGTCGGAGCTGCCATGGCCAAGCTCGGTGACGACGCCATCGACGTACTCAGCGCGCGGGGCGTCGGCCCAGAGCTTCTCCAGGCGGTAGAAGGCGCGGGCCTCAGGCTGGAAGACGTGGGCGATGACGCTGCCGAAGTCCATGATGTCCCAGGAGTTGTCCTCGCGGCCGTCGATGGCAACGGCACGCACGTCCTTGGGACGGAGCTGGTTCTCGACCTCGTCGACGATGGCGTCGACCTGGCGGTTGTTGTCGCCGGTGCCGATGACGAAGAAGTCGGCGATATCGGCGATGCCGCGCAGGTCGATGATGAGAATGTCATGGCCGCGCTTGTCGTCGATGATGCGCGCAACCTCGTAAGCAAGTTCCTGAGAGTTCAAAGTTACTCCTTGTCTTCAGACGCCGGGGCGTCAGTTCTGCAATCGTTCCAAACATCTAAGGCACCAGGATATACGAAGCGCCCCGATTTCAAAAGATAGATGAGGCCCACCCTCACGCACTCGGCGTAAACCTGTCGAAGCGGTGCGGTGCAGGCAAGCTTCCTGATATCGTCCACGAAACCGCCTTCGCGGCCGGGCTCGATCATGTCGGCGACATAGACGACCATGTCGAGGTCGGTCATGCCAGGCGCGCCCGTCGTATGGCGCGCGATGGCCTGAAAGACTTCGGCGCCCAGCTCGGGATAGTCCCGAGGCAGGCTCGCCGCAGCCGTCAATCCGTGCAGCACAGGCAAGGCACCGTCCACGCGAGGAACGTCGATGCCGTACTCGTCGACCTTGCCCCACAGCTCCTCCGAGCTGAGCTTCTTGTCCCAATCGTGCAGCAAGCCTGCAGCCTCAGCCTCAAACTCATCGGCACCGCAGCGCCGCGCCAGCCACAAGGCCGTGGCCGCCACGCCGAAGGAGTGCTTGAGGCGCTTGCCCCAAAGCCGCTCGGACACGTCGTTGCGCAAGCGCGCCATAAGAGCAGCCTGCTCAGGGGCATAGAGGGGGTCGGGAGCGCAATACCCCTTATCCCAAGGAGCTGCCTTCGAAGCAGCCTTGTTGTCTTTTGACATCAATCATGCCCTTCAGAATTCAGCGGAAAACGATAGAGCCCATGAGCGCGTATGTAATCCAGGACGCGCGAATCAAGCATACCGGAGACATCAGCGCCTCGCGCAAGCAGGCCGCGCAGCCCCGTGGAGGAGAGGGGCGGCACATGGGCATCCAGCACGTGCACCCGTGCATCAGGTTCGAAGGTGCGCAGAGCCGCAACATCGCAGTCGAGCTCCTCCCCCGCCCTGCCTGCGGCCGCAATCTCGGCAAGCCCGAGCACACGCCTGGCACAATGCCAATGTGGCAGCGTATGCAGCGAGTCGGCCCCAAGGATGAACACGAGGCGCGCCGGAGGCGGCCAGGAACGGCGCAGCTCCTCAAGCGTGTCAACCGTGTACGTGATGCCAGGCCGTTCAACCTCCATCGCGCTCAACGCGCAGGCAGGCTCCCCCTCGAGCATGCGAGAAAGCATCGCAAGCCGATGATGGGCGCTCGTCACCTCGCGGTCGCGCTTGAACGAGGGGCGACCGGCCGGGATGTAGAGCACCCCGTCGAGACCCAGCTCCCGCCTGGCAGCGCGGGCAAGCTCAAGGTGGCCGAGATGCGGCGGGTCGAACGTTCCGCCCATCACGCCCAATGCCGCATTCGGGTTCCAGGCAAAAGGCACGTCCGAAGACATCCTTAGCGAACCTGCCCGTCACCGCGGCACACGTACTTCGTGCTGACGAGCGCCCCGGCGCCCATGGGCCCGCGCGCATGCAGCTTCTGGGTCGAGATGCCGATCTCGGCGCCCAAGCCGAACATGCCGCCGTCGGTAAAGCGCGTCGAGGCGTTCACATACACGGCCGCCGCGTCCACCCCGGCAAGAAACGCCTGGGAGGCGGCATAGTCACGCGTCACAATGCACTCAGAGTGACCCGTGCCGTACCGATTGATGTGCTCAATCGCCTCTTCGATGCCGTCGACAACCTTGCAGGACAACTCAAACGCGAGATACTCGCGCCCCCAGTCCTGTTCCTGGGCGGCAACACAGCACGAAAGGCCGAGGTCTTGTGCGACTTGGAGCGTCGCCTCATCACCATGGACAAGAACGCTCCATTCCGCGCAGGCCAAAAGCAGCTTGGGAAGGAACTCTGCGGCGCATGCCTGGTCGACAAGCACGGACTCGCACGCGTTGCACACGCCGGGCCTTGAGCACTTGGCATTGTGGAGGATGTCAAGCGCCATGGCCTGGTCGGCTTGGGCATGCACATAGGTGTGGCAGTTGCCTGTGCCCGTCTCGATGACCGGGACCTTGGAATTCTGCACGCAGTTCTGGATGAGGCCGGCGCCACCGCGAGGAATGAGGACGTCGACGAGACCCACAAGACCGAACAGTTCCTCGACGGCCGCATGTCCGGGCGAAGTAAGCAGGCACACCGCGTCGGCCGGCAGGTCGCACGACACAAGCGCATCGCGCAATGCCTCGACAATGGCCTCGCACGACCTTGCCGCCATCGAGCCTCCGCGCAGGATGCAGGCATTGCCGGCCTTCAGGCAGATGCCTGCGGCATCGGAGGTCACATTGGGGCGCGCCTCGTACACGATGGCGACCACGCCCATGGGAACCGTCACCTTTTGCACTGAGAGGCCGTTGGGAAGCACGCTGCCCTCAAGCGTGCGTCCCAAGGGATCGGGCTGGGAGGCAACCTCTTCGAGACCGCGCGCCATCGCTTCGACGCGACCCTCGTCGAGCATAAGGCGGTCGACGAGCGAGACGGCCACGCCGGCTGCCCGGGCATCGGCCACATCGGCGGCGTTGGCGGCAAGAATGGCCGGGCCATGAGTGCGCAGATGCTGCGCCATGGCGCATATCACCTGCGCGCGCTCGGCGCTTCCAAGCATGCCGATGCGTCGCGAGGCGTCCTTTGCCGCACGCGCCTTCTCAAGTGCCTCTCCCATGAGCAGCCCCTTTCAAAAAGGTTAGAAGACCAAAAGCTCGTCGCGATGGATGAGTGCCACGCCGGCAAGCGCGGGAACGACACGGCCGACCATGTCGAGCTTCATGCCGCGCGTGAGCTCAGCCTCCTGCGAGGAATACGACGTGATACCGCGCGCGATGAGAACGCCGTCCTCATCCTTGACCGCAATGACGTCACCGCGAGAGAACGTCCCGTTGACACGCGTGACGCCCACCGGCAGCAGCGAACCGCCACGGGAGTGCAGGGCTGCACGTGCGCCGTCGTCGATGACGACGCTGCCGCAGTCGTGTCCGGCAAAACCGATCCAGAGCTTGCGAGCAGGCTCAGGGGCATGCCCTGCGTCGGGCACAAAACGCGTGCCAATATCGGCGCCCATGGCCACATCGTACAGCACGTTCTTCCTGCGACCAAGGCAGATGACCATCGAGGTGCCGGCAAGCTGCGTCGCACGCGCCGCACGCACCTTGGTCATCATGCCGCCCGTGCCCACGGCGCTCGACGAACCCGAAGCCAGGCCGAGAATGGACTCATCGACCTTCTCGACACGAGAGATGAGCTGCGCCGTGGGGTCGTTGTGAGGGTCGGCCGTATACAGGCCCTCGATGTCGCTCATGAGGACCACAAGGTCGGCACCCACGAGTGCGCCGACGATGGCGGCAAGCGAGTCGTTGTCGCCGAACTTGATCTCGTCGACGGCAACGGTGTCGTTCTCGTTGACAACGGGAACGCAGCCCATCTCAAGCAGGCGCTCCATGGTGAGGCGCGCATGCAGGTAGGCGCTGCGCGACCCGGTGTCGTTGCGCGTGAGAAGAACCTGACCTATGGAGAAGCCCTCCTGGGCAAAGGCGCGCGCATAGGTCTGGATGAGCGCCACCTGACCCACCGAGGCGCATGCCTGAAGCACGTCTACCTCATGCGGGCGCGTCTCAAAACCAAGGGGCGCCAACCCCGCCGCGATGGCGCCGGACGTGACGAGCACGACCTGGACGCCATCGCGCACGAGGTGGGCGATCTGACCGGAAAGGTCGGCAATGAACTCTTCGTCGAGATGGCCGCCTTGCCCCATGAGGGTCGAGGAGCCGATCTTGACGACGACGCGCTTCGCAGTCGGGAAGGCCGTCGCAAGCTCGCTAGTCACGAGACTCATCCTCGTCAGCGTCGTCTTCCTCGACGTCTTCCTCGAAGTCGTCGCCCTCCTCGTCGCAATCTTCGAGGTCATCGTCGTCGAAGTCTTCCTCGCCGCACTCAAAGCATGTGGCAAACGCGGCAGGATCGAAATCGTCATCGGCCCCGTCGGAGTCACCGTCTTGCTCGGCGTCCCACACAAGCGTCTGCATCAGGTCTTCGTCGGCCACGTCGTCGTAATCATCGACGCCGCTGAACTCGAGCTCGAAGCCGAGGATCTGGACGGTGTCGCCGTTATGCGCGCCGGCCTTGATGAGCGCCGCGTCCACGCCAAGGCGGGCAAAGCGGTGCTGCAGGTACAGGATGGCCTCGTCGTTTTCCCAGTCGGTCTGCACGACCATGCGCTCGATGGCCTTGCCGGAAACGCGCCAGACATCGGATGCAATCTGCTCCACATGGAAGGAACGCTCGCGCTTCTGGCGACGCCACGTCCACACCTGGCCGAAGTTCTCCTGGGCGAGGTCGTTGGCCGCAAGCTCGGCAGCGGCACGGGCACGCTGCTCGCGCACCATCTGGCCAACGCGAAGCATGAGCTCGTGCATGCCCGAACCGGTGGCGGCGGACACGCAGAAATACGGGATGCCCTCGCGCTCGGCGAGCTCCATCATGCGGGCGTCATTCTCCTCGGTACCAGGCAGGTCGCCCTTGTTGCCCACGATGACGGAGGTGCGCTGGGCAAGCTCGTCGGCATACATGGAGAGCTCGGCCTTGATGACCTCGTAGTCGTGAACCGGGTCGCGACCCTCATAGGAACCGCTCAGGTCGACGATGTGCATGATGAGGGCCGTGCGCTCCACGTGGCGCAGGAACTCGTGGCCCAGACCCTTGCCCTCGCTGGCGCCCTCGATGAGGCCGGGGATGTCCGCGACGACGTAGTCATAGTTCTCAACGCGCACCATGCCGAGGTTGGGCTGGAGCGTGGTGAAGGGGTAATCGGCAATCTTGGGGCGGGCGGCGCTCATATAAGAGATGAGCGACGACTTGCCGACGCTGGGCATGCCGACAAGGCCCACGTCGGCCATGAGCTTCATCTCGAGCTCGATCAGGTGCTCATCGGCGGGCTCGCCCTTCTCGGCGAATGCCGGAGCGCGACGCACGGACGTGCAGAAATGGGTGTTGCCCCTGCCGCCGTGACCGCCCTCGGCAATCACGACAGACTCGCCGTGATGCGTAAGGTCGGCGATCTCGTAGAGGCGCTCCTGCGTCTCGGGGTCAAGCTCGTACACAACCGTGCCAAGCGGCACGGGAAGCACGATGTCGGCACCGTCGGCACCGTGGCGCTTGGCACCCTGGCCATGCGTGCCGCGGCCGGCCTTGAAGTGGTGCTTGAAACGGTAGTCGATGAGCGAGGAGCGCTGTGCGTCGGCCTGGACGACAACGTTGCCACCGCGGCCGCCGTCGCCGCCGTCGGGGCCGCCTTTGGGAACATGGGCCTCGCGGCGGAACGACATGCAGCCCGCGCCGCCGTCGCCGCCCTTGGCATTGATGTGTACCTGATCGATGAACAAGGTGGTCTCCTATACAAAAGCGGACCCCGCAACTTGACAGCTGCAGGGTCCGTAGATACTCAATCCGTGGCGAAAGCCGACAAAGACCTACTCGGCAACCGTCTCGAGCGGAAGGATGTGCACGCGACGCTTGTCGCTGGTGGTGTACTTCACCGTGCCATCGATAAGAGCGAACAGGGTGTCGTCCTTGCCCTTGCCCACGTTCTCACCGGGGTGGAACTTGGTGCCATGCTGACGAACGAGGATGGTGCCAGCGGTGACAACCATGCCGTCGAAACGCTTGCAGCCAAGACGCTTGCCGATCGAATCGCGGCCGTTACGGGAAGTACCCGTGCCCTTCTTATGTGCCATGACAGACTCCTAAATTACTTTCAATCGGACTTACTAAGCGACCTTGGTGATGCGCACCTTGGTGAGGTACTGGCGATGGCCACGCTTGCGCTCGTAGCGCTTACGACGACGGAACTTGTACACGATGACCTTCTTGTCACGGTACTGCTTGAGGACCTCGCCCTCAACGCAAACCTTGGCAAGGGCCTCGGGGTCAGTGATGGCCTGCGTGCCATCATTGACGAACAGAACCTCGTCGAACGTGACGGTAGCGCCCTCTTCGACCTCGAGCTTCTCGATGTCGATGATGTCGCCCTCGGCAACCTTATACTGCTTACCACCGGTCTTAACAATTGCGTACATGTGAAGTACCTTCCAGCTCGCGACAAATGCAAGTTCGAATACTAACACTGCAGAATCAGACCCGTCAATGAAATTTCGGGGTACTGAGAAGTCCGCAAAAAACTATCAAAGAAAGCGTGTGCCTCTGGACCGTTCCCTTTGCTAAGGAAGGGAAACAGGCAACCCTTAGATAGTACGCCTACCGCGCTCGATTAGCGCAACCGACAAGCTCGCGTCACCAGAAATACGCGTTTTGCCGTCAGACAAGCCATCGGACATGTCGTCGATGAGGTCGTTGAACGCATCGAGGGGCAGTCCCTCCAAGAGCGCCACGGCGACAATGCCGCGCACGTCGAACTCAAGCAGTGCCTCAATGACCGCCTGTGCCGCCTCAGCATCAACCGTGGAAACCGCCACATCGGCCTGCGTGCGCCTCACCGCGACCGTCCACATGGCCTCGGTGCGCTCGAAGACGATCTGCGCGCCGCACGCCAGGTCGATGCGCCTGCCGTCGAGGGCGTCCTCGGTGTTGTTGTAAGCCGAATGCGTGGTCGTGCCGATGGTTGAGTCGCCGTCGGCGTCGGGCTTCTCGGCCATGAGCAGGGCGGGCGCCGATGAAATGCGCGCCAAGACGGTGAACGCGGCAGCCTCGGTCACCTGCACGACAACGCCGGAGAGCACCGTTTCCCAAGGCAGCTCGTCGGCGGTGGTGCGCAGGATGAGCGTCACGGGACCGCACACGGCCTCGAGCATCGAGGGAAGCCCGGTCGAGGGGTCCGCAACGGCGGCCTGAAGCTTGTCCGCAAGCTCGGCACGCCTCACGCCGGCGAGCTTCTTGGAGACAAAGACCTCCGGCCGCGCGGGACTCGAGGGCGCCATGATGGCGCAACCGTCGAGCACAAGCACGCTCGTGCGCCCGGAGAACTCGATGTTCACCGAGGCCCTCGGCAGCTTTGCGGCGCGCTTGGGAGCCACGACCTGCGCGCATACGCTCGCGCCGGGAACAAGGTCGGCCACCGTGGTGGCCGGGATGCCAGCCAGCGGCACAAACAGCATGCCGTAAGGGCCAGCGTCGAGGAAACATGCGTCAAGCGAGGCGTCGATGTGGTCGACGCGCGTTCGAAGAATATCGCCAGGAGAAAGCGTCAGATCGGGCGACTCCATGTGCCGTCCTTCCCTTCAAGGTACTGCGCGGTGCGCACGACAGAAGTGCGGAGGTTACGCTGGAATGATACGACGTAATCTTGCGTCGACCCAGCAGAGGAACCGCGAACGGCAAGCGACTCGGCGAGCTGTCGGCATACTTCGGCCAACAGGACGTCGGGGCGCAGCGCGCCCTCGTTTGATGAACGGGTCGTGAAGGAAAGGTGCACGCCGCCCGACTCGCCCGGATCCACGCAAACGTCGCCCACGAGTTTCTCGGTGAGGTCCACCTTCTTCGGCTTGCCGTTGCGCAGATACTCGATCTGCCCCTGGGCGCGCACCGCCTCGACCGCGCGTCGCACGTCTTCGGCGTGAAACGTCATATCCACGGCGTCGGCAGCGTCAAGGCACGCGTCGGGCCAAACGGAGAGGTCGGCCTCCCAGCAGGCGATGGTGAGGTTCGCGCCAAGGGACGGGCCGTGGACCTCGACATAGGCCGCCTGCTGAGGCATGAGGTCGGGCGGCGCCGAGCGGCGCAGGTCCTCGAGGTATTCCTCAGCGGGGCGATACTCGCGCACCCAAAGGTCGAACCATTCGTCGTCCGAGGCCACCGCCACCGGCAGCGCAGGGCAGTAGGCCGCCTTGATGCGCGGGGAAAAGCCCTGGGTCACGGCATAGGGAATGCCGCTGCGACGGATGGTGCGCTCCATGGCGCGCAAAAGCTCGAGATGGGACAGGTAGCGCAAACGGCCCGTCTCCACATAGCGGACCCTCAGGCAGTACAGCTCCTCTTCGCTCATGCTCGGCTCCTCTCCAGGTCGTTGTCAACATGAAGCGAAGGGCACACGCCGCAGCCCGAACACTTCGTCATCGTGCAGTCCGGCGTGAGGGTGCCCTCAAGGGCACGCTCCCACTCGCGCTCAAGCCAGCGCGGCGAGACGCCCGCGGAGATATGGTCCCACGGCAGGGGGCCGCCCACCTCGAAGGGCTCGCAAGCGGCGCGCTGCATGTCAAACCCGACGTTTTCGGCCGCCTGCTGCCAAATCTCAAGCTTGAACTGGTCAGACCACGCATCGAAGCGGGCGCCCAGGCGGTGTGCCTCAAGGATGAGCGGCAAAGCCTCGCGGCCGCTGCGCGAAAGCACCGCTTCGAGGAACGACGAGGCGTAGTCGTGGTAGCGCAGGTCCACGCCGCGCGGAACGGCGTCCGCAAGGAGCTTCTGGCGACGGCGCACCTCCTCGGGAGGCGTCTGACCGCACCACTGGAAGGCCGTCTGCGCCTTGGGGATGAAGACCGCCACCGAGGTGCCGATGCGCACCGCACAGCGCTTTGAGGGCGGCACCGAGGCACGGGCCAGCTCCAGCGCACGGCGGCACAGCTCGGCGATGCCGAGCACGTCCTCGTCGGTCTCGGTGGGCAGGCCGATCATGAAGTACAGCTTCATGCGGAGCCAGCCCTGGGAGAACGACGCGCTCACGGCGTTCATGAGGTCGTCCTCGGTCACGCCCTTGTTGATGACGTCGCGCATGCGCTGCGTGCCGGCCTCGGGCGCGAAGGTCAGGCCGCCCTTCTTCTCGCCGGCGACGAGCTTGGCCATCTCGACACCGAAGGAGTCGAGGCGCTCGGAGGGCAGCGACACCGAGATGCCCTTGCCCGACAGGTTCGCGTTGAGCCTGCGCAGCACGTCTTCGAGGTTGGAGTGGTCGGTCGTGGACAGCGAGGTGAGCGAGACCTGGTCGTAGCCCGTGCACGCAAGCCCGCGCATGACGGCGGCGACGATCTGGTCGGCGGGCCGCTCGCGCACGGGGCGGTACGTCATGCCCGCCTGGCAGAAGCGGCAGCCGCGCGCGCATCCCCTCAACACCTCGACGGCAAGCCTGTCCTGCACGACCTGGGGATAGGGCACGAGCGTCGTGTTGACGGGGTCGAGCGCCTTGAAGTCGGCGACGACGCGCTTCAGGACCTTCTCGGGCGCACCGGACCCCTCGACGGGAACGACATGCGTGCGCCCGAAGGAATCCTCCTCGGCGCGGTAGAGAAGGGGCACGTAGACGCCGGGTATCTGCGCGAGCGCCGCAAGGATGTCGGCGCGGGGCGCATTGGCTGCACGCATGTCGCGGATGCAGCAAGCGACCTCGATGATGACCTCCTCGCCATCGCCCACCATGATGCAGTCGTACAGCTCGCACACAGCCTCGGGGTTGTAGACCGAAGGTCCCCCGCCGCAGACGATGGGGTCGTCCTGCGCACGGTCGCGCGCCATGAGCGGGATGCCCGCCAAGTCGAGCGTCTCGACGATGTTGCTGGCAGCAAGCTCATGGGGAAGCTGGATGCCCACCATGTCGAACGACGCCACGGGGAAGCACGACTCCATGGAGAAGAGCGGCAGGTCGCGGCGGCGCATGAGGTCGGCCATGTCGATCCAGGGCGTGTAGGCGCGCTCGCAGGCAATGCCGGGCTGGTTGTTCAAAATCTTGTACAAGATGGCCAGGCCCTGGTTGGGAAGGCCGACCTCATACGTATCCGGGTAGATGAGCACGCAGCGGAAGGACGACTCGGAGTCGCGCACCGCGCCGAATTCGTGGTCGATGTAGCGCGACGGCTTCTCAACCAGGTCAAGGAGCGGCTCGACGCGCCCCCAAAGGTCAACTCGTTCATGCATCGAGATCATAGATCCGCTCCTGCTCCTTGATATCCTCGGTCTGCGACCGCTTCCCCTGCAGCCTCAACCTGACCGGCTTGGCGCATACGGCCCTGCATGACCGTGCCGGCCACCCATGTGCCCGCCGCGGCCACCCCCGCCTTGACAAGGCACGCCGGAAGCGGGGTGCGCAGGGCGAGCCCTGCGACCTGCTTGCACACAAGCGAAAACGCCGTGAGACCGGCCACATCCACCAGCCGCTCTTTGCCCATGGGCGCACCGTAGTTCCCCGCGAGCTTGAAGAGCATCGCAACCTCGCAAGCAAGCATGGCCGGGGTATCGGCGCCCCTGAGAAAGGTGAGCGCCCCCAACATCGCGTTGTCGCGCACCGCCTGCCCCACGATGCGGCGGCCCTGCTCGTCTTGGCAGCAGTCAAGCGCCGCGCCGAGCATAGTCTCAAAGTCTGGCAGGGTCTCAATGAGCCAGCGCGCCAGCATGCCGCCCACGGCCATTTCGTCGCACACCACGATGTCCTCGGCGCTCACCTCGCGGGCGACCAGCGCACGAGCCCGCTCGGCAGCCGCATCGTCGAAGTTCACAAGCACGAGACACGGCACCCGGCGCGAGGCGTAGGCGCGGTACAGGTCGGCCGCGACAGCGGCGTCTTGCCCAGCCAGCACGATGACGGCATCGGCCATGGCGTGCACCACGGCAGGCTCATGGCCCTGTCCCACGCCGGCGACATACAGGCGAAGCGAGGCGGTCTTGGGTCGCAGCGCCCGCTTGACCGCACGCGCCAAACCCCCGTCGCGGCCTTGCCCCACCACAACACACAGTCGCAGCGTCTTAGAGGCCGCGCGGCTCGTTTGTCTTTTTGCCTTCACACCCGCCTTGGCGGCGTCATACAGTAGGTTCACGGCAACACGCTCCATCGTAGAAGTCGCCTAAAAATGGGCACGCAGGCTCTCGTGCCCGTCATGGGCCCCCGCCGACAAGACGATGCCAACCGTAAGAAGCTGAACGATCATCGACGAGGAGCCGAAGCTGATAAACGGCAACGGGATGCCCGTGATGGGCATCAGGGAAAGGCACATGCCGATGTTCTCAAATATCTGGAACGTCCACATGGCCGCAATACCCAAAAGCGTAAGTTTAGCGAAAAGCGACTCCGAGCGCACCGCGATGCGAATGGCAGAGAACACAAGCACCATGTAGAGGGCGATGAGCACGGCGGCGCCCACAAAGCCAAACTGCTCGCTCAAAAGGGCAAACGCGAAGTCGGTGTGGGCCTCGGGCAAAAATCCCGACGCAGCCTGGGTGGCATTGCCGAACCCTTTGCCAAACAGGCCTCCCGAACCCACTGCGATCATCGACTGGCGCAAGTTATACCCGGCGTTGGTGGTGTCCGAGTCGGGGTCGAGGAAGACGAGCAGACGGTTCATCTGGTAGTCCTTGAAAAGCGAGTGCTCGTCGCCCACCAGGTTGTCGATAATGCCGTCGGTAAGAAGGACGGCCGCGACACCCAGCACAAGCAAAACGACGGTGACGATCACCCAGGACCGCTTGGGTCCGGCCATGACGATCACCACGGCGCCCGACACCAAGATCACAAGGCCCGTGCCGAGGTCGGGCTGCAGCAAGATGAGCAAAAACGGCACGGCAAGGACGGCGCAGAGGCGCACGTAGTCCGAAAGCGACGTCACCCGTCCACCGTAGCGCGCGCACAGCGAGGCCATGAGCAGGACCGTCACGGGCTTGGCAAGCTCAGAGGTCTGGAATGTGAAGCCGATGACCGGTATCTTCACCCAGCCGGTAAGGCCGTTGGCGCTGTAGGCGAAAAACGGCAACAAGGGCGCAAGCATGAGCGCGCAGTCGATGACGAGCAACGCAAGCGTGCAGTTGGCAAGCTTGCGCATGTCAAAGCGATACATCGCAAGCGCCACCACAAAACCGATGCCGGCGCCCAGGGCCTGACGTGCAGGCGAGGCGGCGGCGATGGAAAGCGACGCCGAGTACACCACCACGAGACCGTATGCCACCAGCGCGACGGTCGCCGCAACGACGGCAGGATCGAGCCCCGCAAAAAAGAAGCGCAGGGAAGGG